>NZ_JACBXH010000162.1:0-214 GCF_041381355.1 Pseudomonas sp. LM13 | reverse complement strand
TACAGACCGAAAATCTGCACGAACACGCAATACCGATTCGATCACATACCCAATTCGCTGCAGCGGCTCAACCCCGAGGCAGCAACCGAATTGCTTGACGACCATAGAGCGTTGGAACCACCTGATCCCATCCCGAACTCAGCAGTGAAACGACGCATCGCCGATGGTAGTGTGGGGTCTCCCCATGTGAGAGTAGGTCATCGTCAAGCTCCTA
>NZ_JACBXH010000161.1:0-222 GCF_041381355.1 Pseudomonas sp. LM13 | reverse complement strand
GAGAAATTCTGAGGCATCTCGCTGAGTTGATGTGTAAGCGGCTCAGGATTGCTCATGAACGTATCCACAACGGGAGGCTGATCCGTTGGCTGATTATTCAGACCTGTTTGATAGTGCTCCTGAACAACTGCTGCATTTGCGTCATCCTTAACGTCAATGACATCTCTACCATCGGCTTTCATAGAATGATAGCCACTTGTATTCATGTCATTCATTTCTAAG
>NZ_JACBXH010000160.1:0-227 GCF_041381355.1 Pseudomonas sp. LM13 | reverse complement strand
TGTTGGCCCTGATGGAAAATTGACCCACCCTGCCGATTGAAATTTGACCCAGGGCGGATTGCTGATTTTGTTACCAGCAACTGTGGATAAGTCTACCAGCGCAGCTGCTTTTGAACCCACTCCCTCGCTGTCCCAGTTCAGCTGTTGAAGACCTGCCACATGCAGCCATGCAGCAGGCCGTCGTCACCATGAAATCAGAACGACTCATCGTCCTCCGGTTCCTGGCC
>NZ_JACBXH010000159.1:0-230 GCF_041381355.1 Pseudomonas sp. LM13 | reverse complement strand
CAGTCAACGTGCGCGTAGTGACGGACATTGGAGTCGTACTCTACGTGAGCGGTGTTGATGGTGATACCGCGAGCCTTCTCTTCCGGCGCGCTATCGATCTTGTCGAAGTCGACACGAGCGGAGCCGAAAACCTCGGAGCACACGCGAGTCAGAGCAGCAGTCAGAGTGGTCTTGCCATGGTCGACGTGACCAATGGTGCCGACGTTGACGTGCGGTTTGTTACGTTCGAA
>NZ_JACBXH010000158.1:0-283 GCF_041381355.1 Pseudomonas sp. LM13 | reverse complement strand
ATGCTCGACCTTCGCTCGCACTTGTGCCTTGGCCTTCTCGATCTTGCGCTTGGCTTTGTACAGGGCACTGCGCTTATCGAGCTTCTTGTAGGTGCTGCGGCGTGCTGCGACCTGCCAGATCACTTCGTGGCCAGCATGTTCGGGGCGCTTTTCGACGCCGGTGTAGCCGGCATCCGCGCAGACGACGTTCTCGTCACCGTGCAGCAGTTTGTCGACCTGGGTGATATCCGCCACGTTGGCTGCCGTGCCTACCACGCTGTGTACCAGCCCCGACTCATCATCC
>NZ_JACBXH010000157.1:0-284 GCF_041381355.1 Pseudomonas sp. LM13 | reverse complement strand
AATCGGTCGTACCCAAGGCTTCAGCCTGCGCAGGATTGCCTGCTTGATCAACCGATCCCCTTCGACCATCAGCCGTGAGCTGCGCCGTAACCGAGGTGCTTGCGGTGGCTACTCGGCCCGCCTGGCCCAGCAGCAAATGCAGGCCCGCCGCCAGGTTTGTCGACCGATGCGAAAACTGTTGCCGGGTAGCGAGCGCTTCGAACTGGTGACCCATATGCTGCGTGAGCGTTTGTCTCCCGAGCAGATTGCCGGCAAGCTGCGCAGCATGAACATACCCAACCTGC
>NZ_JACBXH010000156.1:0-301 GCF_041381355.1 Pseudomonas sp. LM13 | reverse complement strand
TCCGGGCCACGCTGACTATGTGAAGAACATGATCACCGGTGCTGCCCAGATGGACGGTGCGATCCTGGTTTGCTCGGCTGCTGACGGCCCCATGCCGCAGACTCGCGAGCACATCCTGCTGTCCCGTCAGGTAGGTGTTCCGTACATCGTCGTGTTCCTGAACAAGGCTGACATGGTCGACGACGCCGAGCTGCTCGAGCTGGTCGAAATGGAAGTTCGCGACCTGCTGTCCACCTACGACTTCCCGGGTGATGACACTCCGATCATCATCGGTTCTGCGCTGATGGCGCTGAACGGTGAA
>NZ_JACBXH010000155.1:0-301 GCF_041381355.1 Pseudomonas sp. LM13 | reverse complement strand
CCCGGGTCACGCTGACTATGTGAAGAATATGATCACCGGTGCTGCCCAGATGGATGGTGCGATCCTGGTTTGCTCGGCTGCTGACGGCCCCATGCCTCAGACGCGTGAGCACATCCTGCTGTCCCGTCAGGTAGGCGTTCCGTACATCGTCGTGTTCCTGAACAAGGCTGACATGGTCGACGACGCCGAGCTGCTCGAGCTGGTCGAAATGGAAGTTCGCGACCTGTTGTCCACCTACGACTTCCCGGGTGATGATACTCCGATCATCATCGGTTCTGCGCTGATGGCGCTGAACGGTGAG
>NZ_JACBXH010000154.1:0-324 GCF_041381355.1 Pseudomonas sp. LM13 | reverse complement strand
CTAAACCAGTCATATCGTATTCGGTCGGTCCAGCACTGCATTTTCAGCTTTGAGCGGTGCTTGCTGATTCTCCTTAGGCTTGAAAGTCAGCTGGCCAAAGGAAATAAAATCCTCCAGTTCCTTTACGGAACTCGCCACCTGCGGCCTTACCTTTGTCGGTGAGGTAGTGCAGTGCTTCTCGCAGCTCCAGGTGACCACTCTCGACCAGCCGATCCATTAGGTCTTTGGTTTTGATGCCCAATTTTACAGCGAGCTTAGCCGACGTGAGCTTGCTCATCTCAGATTCTGGTTCGCTAACCGAAGGTGTTGACTCGATGTCGCTAG
>NZ_JACBXH010000153.1:0-328 GCF_041381355.1 Pseudomonas sp. LM13 | reverse complement strand
GTATGACCTCCCGGAGCAGGGCGGCCTGTTCCAATCGAATGATGCGGCTAGCCCGGAGAAGCCTCTCGATGCGGAGAAACGCCCGGTTCGGGCTTATCAGCGAGGCACCGGAAAGAAACAGCGGGACGACGACTGCCTGAACGATACGGGTCTGCGTTTTACAGCGGACGTGCCAGTGGAAGTTGTTGAACACCTGCCGCCGGAGCTAAGCGGCCCCGACGCCGACCAGTACGACATCCTTGGCACCAAAACGACCTATCGGCTGGCCCAGCGGACGTCCAGTTACGTGGTGTTGCAAGTGGAACGCCCCGTATTTCGGCGCAAGGGC
>NZ_JACBXH010000152.1:0-342 GCF_041381355.1 Pseudomonas sp. LM13 | reverse complement strand
TGCCACGGTCATCATGGATGCCGAGCGAACACGGGTGCTGTGGGTCGGCCATGGCAACAGCCGTGAGGCGATCCGCCCGTTCTTCGAATTGCTCGGCGAGCACTGCCAACAGATCGAGGCGGTGGCTATGGACATGAATACGGCTTTTGACCTGGAGGTGAAGAAGCATTGCCCGCAGGCCGAAGTGGTGTACGACCTGTTTCACGTCGTCGCGCGCTACGGCCGGGATGTGATCGACCGTATCCGGGTCGACCAGGCCAACCTTCTGCGCGAAGACAAGCCGGCACGAAAGGCGGTCAAGCAGAGTCGTTGGCTGCTGCTGCGCAATCGCGACAACCTGAG
>NZ_JACBXH010000151.1:0-369 GCF_041381355.1 Pseudomonas sp. LM13 | reverse complement strand
ACTTGGTGCGGCGGTCGAGCTCCGCCTGGGCAAAATACGCACTGGCCAGGCGCAATATCTCGTTTGCCTTACGCAGTTCGCGGTTTTCGCGCTCTAGGGCTCTGATGCGCTCGCGCTCTTCACTGGTCTGACCGGGGCGCTGCCCCGCATCGGTCTGCTGGCGACGAATCCAGCCATGCAGGGTTTGCGCGGCACAGCCAATCTTCGGAGCGATGGCCTCAATGGCTGCCCACTCGGACGGATAGTCGTTCAGGTGTTCCAGAACCATGCGCACAGCACGCTCACGGACTTCAGGGGAGTAGGTAGTAGTCTTTCTCATGGCCTCATCTTCTCAAGAGTTGAGGCCTCCACGAAACCCGGGGTGATTCA
>NZ_JACBXH010000150.1:0-370 GCF_041381355.1 Pseudomonas sp. LM13 | reverse complement strand
GGTTCATCGCGCTTTCCCGGGGAAGGCGGCCTTGATTTTCAGGAAGAAGTACTCCGAGTCCCGGAATCCATAGGCCATGCGCTTGATTACCTTGATGCGGTTGTTAACACCCTCAAGGACGCTGGTATGCATGTGGAAGTGAGCACTGGCAAGGATGCCTCGCGCGTATTTGCGCAGGTTGCGAGCGAAGCGTTGCAGCGGCGCGAGGTCGCTCTCGCGAGCATGTCGCAGCCAGGTTCGCCAGCGCCGCCAGCCCTCTCTTACGCTGGGGGCGTACCAGACGTCCTTCAGCGCATCCTTGAGCACATAGACCGTAGCCAACGGCTGGTTGGCAGCAAGCAGCTCCTGTAACTGCACGGCCTGTCCGTCC
>NZ_JACBXH010000149.1:0-382 GCF_041381355.1 Pseudomonas sp. LM13 | reverse complement strand
CCGCATTGCTCGGGTGGTCTGATCCATCACAGCGACCGTGGAAGCCAGTACGTCTCGATCCGCTATACCGAACGGCTGGCGGAGGCCGGCATTGAGCCTTCGGTTGGCAGCAAGGGAGACAGCTACGACAACGCCTTGGCCGAAACCATCAACGGGTTGTACAAGGCCGAGCTGATTTACCGTCAGTCATGGAAGAGCCGCGAAGCCGTCGAAATGGCGACTTTGAAATGGGTGCACTGGTACAACCACCAACGCCTGCTGAGCTCAATCGGATATATCCCGCCTGCGGAGGCTGAGGCAAACTTCCACCAGCAACAAGCAGGTCAGGACATGGCGGCCTGACTTAAACGAAACGGCCTCCACAAAACCCGGGGCGATTCAC
>NZ_JACBXH010000148.1:0-401 GCF_041381355.1 Pseudomonas sp. LM13 | reverse complement strand
CAGCCGCCCGCGGGTGAGCAATGACAACGCCTATGCCGAGGCCTTGTTCCGCACGGCGAAGTACTGCCCGCTGTGGCCGGAGCGGCCCTTCGACACGCTGGAGCAGGCCAGGAACTGGGTGAACAGCTTCGTGGCCTGGTACAACCATGAACATCGCCACAGCGCCCTGAAGTTCGTGACCCCGGCGCAGCGACATACTGGCCAGGCGGAAGAGTTGCTGCGCAAGCGTATCGAGCTGTACGAGGCGGCGCGTGCACGGCACCCGGAGCGCTGGAGCGGCAACATCAGGAACTGGGTGCTGGCACCAATCGTGTGCCTGAACCCGGAGCGGGAAGCGGTACTGCAGCAAACATCAAAGGCAGCGTGACACGCTCACGCGACAACTACCTTGAAAATCGCCG
>NZ_JACBXH010000147.1:0-401 GCF_041381355.1 Pseudomonas sp. LM13 | reverse complement strand
CCGTTCTACCTCGTAGACCTGTTTGGGCAAGAGCTCTGAAAGTTCTCCTCGGACGCGGTCATCGGTGGCATCGTCGAAGTGATGCTCATCCAACAGCAAATCGTGTTGGCCTGTCACGGCGATATCCCGATTGGCGTCGTAGCCGAAAAAGCTGGAAGGCGACAGCATATGGGAAAAGTTGTTGCCGTATTTCCAGTGGATCTTCTTCATCACATCGTTGGCGCGGTAGTTGTTCGCCAGATGGATAAACCAATAGGCCATCGGGTTGCTGCCAGCAGGGCGGATGAAGAACACGGTCATGTACTGGGCACCGCTTTCCTGTTTGATCCCTTCAGACAGATGGCGTTGGATCAGGTACTGCCAATTGCGAGGCTGATGTGCCTTCAGCTCTTTCAGCATGC
>NZ_JACBXH010000146.1:0-405 GCF_041381355.1 Pseudomonas sp. LM13 | reverse complement strand
CGCCATCTAGGCGCCGATAGGCCAAAGGAGCATGAAAAGGCCAAAAAGCAGAGTGTGGGAGCAACTGCTGAGGTAGACGTTAACGCTACAAGCTGTCAGACAGATGATGCGAGCATTACATTTCTGTAAGGTACTGGCTGCACGCCCTGACAATCGGCACACTGCTCCAAATGCCGGAGGGAATACTTTCATGAAGCTTCTTGTTGCTGAAGACGAGCCGAAAACAGGCACCTACCTACAGCAGGGGCTTTCAGAGGCAGGCTTCACAGTCGATAGAGTTGAAAACGGGACCGATGCTGCTCAGCACGCGCTTCATACCACATACGACTTGCTCATCTTAGACGTGATGATGCCTGGCCTGGATGGGTGGCAGGTTTTACAGAAAGTCCGCGCTGCTGGTAATGA
>NZ_JACBXH010000145.1:0-423 GCF_041381355.1 Pseudomonas sp. LM13 | reverse complement strand
GCTTGGCAATCTGCTGAAGGGCTTCGGTGGCAGTTATCGGGTGGTCCTTCTGCGCCTCAATGAAGTAACGACGACTGTGCACCCAGCACTGCGCGTGGATGATGTTCTGCTGTGCGGCGGCATAGCGGGCATAAGCAGCATAGCCGTCACTGATCAGAGTTCCGCTGAACTGTTCGTTCAGTACCTGCTCGATATGGGCTCGGCCTCGACTGTTCGAGTAAGTGAACACCACTTCATCGGCATCGCCGTATAACGGCCAGAACCAGCCGGATTTCATCTTGCCTTTTTGTGGGCCTGCCCGACCCTGGTGGCCAGCTTTAATCGGCGTCTCATCCATCGCCAACACCCGGCTGCGCAGAACATTGTCGGTCTGGGCATCCACGATCGGCCGCAGCAGATCAATAGATCGCTTGATCAGATTGG
>NZ_JACBXH010000144.1:0-433 GCF_041381355.1 Pseudomonas sp. LM13 | reverse complement strand
TCTGAGTGTGGCCGAAGTGCTGGAGTTGGAGCGCGCTGAACTGATGCCTGTGCCAGCGCCATTCGACGGTTACGTCGAGCGGCCTGCGCGGGTCTCCAGCACCTGCTTGGTCAGCGTCGGGCGCAACCGCTACTCGGTGCCGTGTGAGTACGCGGGTAAGTGGGTCAGCAGCCGTTTGTATCCGACGCGAATCGAGGTGGTGGCTGACGACGCGCTGATCGCCAGCCATGTCCGCTTGCTGGATCGCGACCAGGTCAGCTATGACTGGCAGCACTACCTCCCGCTGATCGAACGCAAGCCCGGTGCGCTGCGCAACGGCGCGCCCTTTGCTGATCTGCCGGCGCCGCTGCGTCAGCTTAAGCACGGTCTGGGGCGTCATGCCGGCGGTGACCGGATCATGGCGCAAGTTCTGGCTGCCGTACCGGTCGCCGGG
>NZ_JACBXH010000143.1:0-433 GCF_041381355.1 Pseudomonas sp. LM13 | reverse complement strand
GCTGAGTGTGGCCGAAGTGCTGGAGTTGGAGCGCGCTGAACTGATGCCTGTGCCAGCGCCATTCGACGGTTACGTCGAGCGGCCTGCGCGGGTCTCCAGCACCTGCCTGGTCAGCGTCGGGCGCAACCGCTACTCGGTGCCGTGTGAGTACGCGGGTAAGTGGGTCAGCAGCCGTTTGTATCCGACCCGCATCGAGGTGGTGGCCGATGATGCGCTGATAGCCAGCCATGCGCGCTTGCTGGATCGCGACCAGGTCAGCTACGACTGGCAGCACTACATCCCGCTGATTGAGCGCAAGCCCGGCGCGCTGCGCAACGGAGCGCCCTTTGCTGATCTGCCGGTGCCGCTGCGTCAGCTTAAGCACGGCCTGGGGCGTCATGCCGGCGGTGACCGGATCATGGCGCAAGTCCTGGCTGCCGTACCGGTCGCCGGA
>NZ_JACBXH010000142.1:0-435 GCF_041381355.1 Pseudomonas sp. LM13 | reverse complement strand
TGTGGATGACGAGTCGGGGCTGGTGCATAGCGTGGTTGGCACGGCGGCCAACGTGGCGGATGTCACCCAGGTCGACAAACTGCTGCATGGCGTGGAGAACGTCGTCTGCGCCGATGCCGGTTACACCGGGGTCGAAAAGCGCTCAGAACATGCGGGCCGCGAAGTGATCTGGCAGGTCGCGGCGCGTCGCAGCACATACAGAAAACTCGGCAAGAACAGCCCGCTCTACAAAGCCAAGCGCAAGATCGAAAAGGCCAAGGCGCAGGTGCGGGCCAAGGTCGAGCACCCATTCCGGGTGATCAAGCGCCAGTTCGGTTACGTGAAGGTACGCTTCCGCGGCCTGGCCAAGAACACCGCGCAGCTGGTGACGCTGTTCGCGCTGTCAAACCTATGGATGGCGCGCCGACATTTGCTGACTACCGCAGGAGAGGTACG
>NZ_JACBXH010000141.1:0-469 GCF_041381355.1 Pseudomonas sp. LM13 | reverse complement strand
GAGAAATCGAAGGTCGTGTACTGCAAGGACAGTAACCGTCGCGCAGGTTATCCGCATGTGAGCTTTACCTTCCTCGGCTTCACCTTTAGGCCGAGGAAGGCGCTCAGCAAACAAGACCAGCTCTTCACGAGCTTCCTTCCGGGAGCGAGTGCGGATGCCTTAAAGCGGATGCGGCAAGCGGTACGCAGGTGGCGACTCAATCGCCAAACCCACGTGACGCTGGTCGACGTGGCTCGGCTCTACAATCCAGTGATACAGGGGTGGTGGCAATACTATGGCTCGTTCTATCGGACAGCCATGCTTGGCATCTTCCAGCACATTGACCGCGCGCTTGAACGCTGGGCCCGACGAAAATACAAGGCCCTTCATAGGCGCAAGCGGCGCATTAGCCAATGGCTGGACAAGATGCGGACTGTGGTACCCCGGCTGTTTCATCACTGGCGAGTGACCGGGCAGCAAGGTTGGATAA
>NZ_JACBXH010000140.1:0-513 GCF_041381355.1 Pseudomonas sp. LM13 | reverse complement strand
TAGCGATGCCCCTTGTGTAGGGCGAACTCATCCATCACCAGGCGGCGGACACCGCTTGAATCGAAGGTGCCTACCTCGGCTTGTAAGCGTCGTTTATCGAGCGTCTTGAGGGTGTGCCAGTGCAGGCCGGTGAGCTGGCTGACGTGGCTGATCGGCAGCAGCCGCAGCAAGCTTTCGAGCCAGACCCGTAACCGCCGGGTCAGGCGAGATGCAGGCTCCAGCCAGTCGATCCGCTCGGTCACCCGACCACAGTGCAGGCAATCGACTCGGCGCACGGGTAGTTGAAGCAAGACGCGCTGATCGAACAGATCACGATCGCGCACCAGACGAATTCGGCGCTCGTGAATCAACGGACTGAGCTGACCACAACGCCCGCACTTGGGCACTGAACCGGCTTGAGGCTCGAGCTCAATCAGAAGGGAGTTGTTGGCGGATGAACGGCAGGCAACGGCGTCATAGCCTGGCCAGAACGAGGCAAGATCAATAGGATGCACGGCGACAGCAGGGACAGGT
>NZ_JACBXH010000139.1:0-562 GCF_041381355.1 Pseudomonas sp. LM13 | reverse complement strand
CTGACGGGCATACAAGGCTTGCTCTAGGGCATCCAGTACGAAGTCTGTCTTCATGCTGGTACTGACTCGCCAGCCGACGATCCGCCGTGCAAAGACGTCGATCACGAACGCCACGTACAGCCAGCCCTGCCAGGTCGATACATAGGTGAAGTCCGACACCCACAACTGGTTCGGGCGGTCGGCATGGAACTGGCGTTGGACACGATCCAGCGGGCAAAGGGCCTTGTCGCCGGCCACCGTTGTCTGCACGATCTGGCCACGTCTAATGCCCTGCAATCCGGCCCGACGCATTAACCGCTCCACCGTGCATCTGGCGACCTCGATGCCTTCTCGCCGCAGCTGCTTCCAGACCTTCACCGCGCCATAGCACTGCATATTGGCATCCCACACTCGCTGGATTTCCAGGGTCAATGCGTCATCGCGCTGAGCACGACAACAGCGCAGTGCCGGGTTGCGCTGTTGAGCCACGTGCCTGCGGTAACCGGACGGGGCGATCTGCAACACGCGGCAGATCGACTCGACCCCGAGACGGTCACGATGCTGATCGACAAACGCCCTCAGG
>NZ_JACBXH010000138.1:0-585 GCF_041381355.1 Pseudomonas sp. LM13 | reverse complement strand
ATCAGGCTGGCCCGCGATACAAGCTGACCGACGCTTTCAGTCCCTCCAAGCAAGCCCACTCCATGAACCTCGAACCGCAGTCAAAATAAGACTGTAAATTGAGTTGAGGTGATTATGATCGGGTGCCAACGGGAACACCTTAGAAACCCAAGACGCCTCCCTAGATCATTGGTAACTTCAAACTCAGGAGCGTTTGGCTTCAACGCAGCCTAAACCCAACCGACTGCGGGCAGCTCTATTGGCAGATCGGCAACGATATTCTGATCCGGCAGGCACAACAGGGCTGGGGGGCCAAGGTAATTGAGCGGTTGGCTCAGGATTTGCGTAGCGCCTTTCCTGACATGAAAGGTTTTTCGCCACGCAACCTCAAATATATGCGCGCCTTCGCCGAGGCATGGCCAGATGCTGAATTGGTGCAGCAGGCTGCTGCACAATTGCCTTGGGGTCACAATCTGGTGCTGCTGGACAAACTGCCTGGCCCCGAAACCCGCCACTGGTATGCCGCCAAGGCCATCGAACACAACTGGTCGCGCAACATTCTGGTGATGCAGATCGAGACCCGGCTGCTGGAGCGCAGTGGCAAGG
>NZ_JACBXH010000137.1:0-619 GCF_041381355.1 Pseudomonas sp. LM13 | reverse complement strand
TTAACGGAATTTCTATCGATGGCCGGCGCATCCATATATCCGGTGCAAAGCTTAGCCACAACGGTTTACGCGGCGCTAGCCGAACGCTTGAGGCTGATGGAGACGTCTGCAATATCTTGAAAAACGCTCTCGCTGCTTTTAAATGTCAGCCGCGCAGTATGGATTCAATACGCGTTGCGCTTCACCAAGTCGCTACTGAGCTATTCGGTAGGAGGAAGGTGCCGAGTATGTACACACTTCGTCACCAGTTCGGCTCAAATCTGAAAGCCTCAGGCATGTCCGCAATAGAAATGGCATACGTCATGGGGCACCAGGCTACCGATTCGATTAGCCGCTATGGCGATAAAAGATTTGGACGTGCAGAAGCGGTTAAGGTTAAGCCTGCAAGCGATGCTGACTTTTCAAAGGTGAGAGATACAGTGCCTGCTCGAATGCGTGCGGACGCCGTGGCTCTTAATGATCAGCGAGACTTGGATCGTAGGACTGAGGTCGCTGACGGCTGAGGTGATGTGGTCATTTCAGCGGACAATCATGAATTCCTTAGGCTATAGAGCGTTTGTATCTAGCTCTGGTTTTGATAGCGGTTTCCACCTTTACGTCGTCAACGCTCAGGTATCTG
>NZ_JACBXH010000136.1:0-628 GCF_041381355.1 Pseudomonas sp. LM13 | reverse complement strand
GAGATGCCTACGTCTGTCGCGAGACGATCTACAACGCGATCTATGCCCTGCCAGTGGGTGAGCTGCGTAAGGAGCTGATCATCTGTCTGCGCCAAGGCAAGACGACGCGCCGGCCGCGCTCTGGTGGCGTGGATCGGCGCGGCCAGATCCCCGAGATGGTCAGTATTCATGTGCGCCCGCCGGAGATTGAAGACAGGCTGATGCCGGGGCATTGGGAAGGCGACCTCATCAAGGGTAAGGCCAACGCCTCGTCCGTCGGTACGCTGGTGGAACGCACCAGTGGGTACCTGATGTTGGTGAAGATGAACGACGCGACGGCGACTTCGGCGCTGGAAGGCTTCAGCGCCGCGCTCAATAGCATGCCGCTGGAGATGCGCAAGAGCATGACTTACGACCAGGGCCGGGAGATGGCGCGACACGCCGAGATCACCCAAAGAACCGGCGTGGCGATCTACTTCTGCGACCCGCACAGCCCCTGGCAGCGCGGCAGCAACGAAAACATCAACGGCCTGATTCGCCAGTACTTGCCCAAGGGCACAGACCTGTCGGTACATAGCCAGGAGGAGCTGGACGCCATTGCGCTGCAACTGAACATGCGACCGCGCAAGCGCTTCGACTTCAAATGCCC
>NZ_JACBXH010000135.1:0-635 GCF_041381355.1 Pseudomonas sp. LM13 | reverse complement strand
CCTAAAGAGAGGTTAACGAGGCAGTCGGGCTAACAAGCAGCTGACACTCTGGCGGCTCTCACTTGCAGACCTTCCGAATAAATATCCGTCACCAGGCGAACCTTACAGCATTGTAATTAAGTTGGTCGAACCGGGCGCGACAAGGGCATGTCGTATTTTCTGTGGTTGCTAAGACGCTGATGCGACAATTCAGCGAGTAGGCCACCGTCGAATACAACTATCGAAACCTGGAGAACGCAATGACAAATTCAATGTTCACTTCCTGCATCCAAGCTTGTTCGAACTGTGCCCTGGTGTGCGAAATGTGCGCCGCTGCTTGCCTACGCGAGGATGACGTGAAAATGATGGCTCGATGCATCGAGCTTGACCGTGACTGCGCGGACATCTGCGCGTTGGCCGCCACCCTGATGAGCCGTGAAAGTGAGTACGCAAAAGAGTTCTGCTCCCTTTGTGCAAAGATCTGCCGGGCATGTGGTGAGGAATGCGCGAAACATCAGATGGATCACTGCCAAGAGTGTGCAAAGGCGTGCATGAACTGCGCTGAGGAATGTGAGCGTATGGTTGCGTAACACCCATAACTCAATGCTCTGGCACAACCACGCTGGTGGTGCCAGAGCCGGAAAGTCAGAATCAAA
>NZ_JACBXH010000134.1:0-644 GCF_041381355.1 Pseudomonas sp. LM13 | reverse complement strand
TCGACGATCTTGGCAACCACGCCGGCACCAACGGTACGACCACCTTCGCGAATTGCGAAGCGCAGGCCGTCTTCCATGGCGATCGGCTTGATCAGGGTAACAACCATTTTCACGTTGTCGCCCGGCATCACCATCTCAACGCCTTCCGGCAGTTCGCACGAACCGGTCACGTCAGTGGTACGGAAGTAGAACTGCGGACGATAGCCCTTGAAGAACGGAGTGTGACGACCACCTTCTTCCTTGGACAGCACGTACACTTCAGCTTCGAACTTGGTGTGCGGCTTGATGGTGCCCGGCTTGGCCAGAACCTGACCACGCTCGACGTCATCACGCTTGGTGCCGCGCAGCAGGACGCCGCAGTTCTCGCCAGCACGACCTTCGTCCAGCAGCTTGCGGAACATTTCCACGCCGGTGCAGGTGGTCTTGGTGGTCGGACGCAGACCGACGATCTCGATCTCTTCCTGGACCTTGACGATACCGCGCTCAACACGACCAGTTACAACGGTACCGCGACCGGAGATCGAGAACACGTCTTCGATCGGCATCAGGAACGGCTTGTCGATCGCGCGAACCGGCTCAGGGATGTAGGTATCCAGAGTCTCGACCAGCTTCTTGACCGCAGTGGTGCCCAGCTCGTTGTCGTC
>NZ_JACBXH010000133.1:0-650 GCF_041381355.1 Pseudomonas sp. LM13 | reverse complement strand
GCCGAAAGCCGTGTTTCACAACGGTAACTACCGGCCAGAAGCGGTCACACTATGGAGGCAGCTCAACACTGTACAGGGAGCTGAAGCGTGGCTTCTGGAGTCCGAGAAGGCATTACAGAAGCAGCTTCGCGATAGCGCCAAAAATATTCCGGCACTATTCGGAATCTCCATTCGCCGAAGCATCCTCAGAGAGCAGGCGTTGGAGCACCCTGTATGTATGCCTGGATGTCTTGGATAACCCTTTCTCGACGCGGGGTATCGTGCATCAATTGCGCGACCATCTTGATGGCTAGCTGTCCTGAACTGAGCATATGGTTCACCTTCACGCGTGACCCAGACAAAGGAATCCCTTTATTTACGACTGTCTCATCAGCAGACGCTCGCAGCTTGGCGCGCGACAACTGTGGAAGCATTTTGGCTAAAACGCCGGGGGCCTTGGCGCTAAGCAATGTGACTGCCAGCACATCCGTAACGTGGTCGTATTCAGAGAAAGACTTAAGCTGGAGGCTCGTCGCATTTAGCACGGCTCGCCCCCCATCATTAAAGAGGGCGGTTGCAGGAGCTGAGTGCAACACGGTCATTGAATTGAAACTGGAGCATCATGCCGCATAGCCATGGCCTTCTGCATCACCTCGTCCATAACTTCGATT
>NZ_JACBXH010000132.1:0-684 GCF_041381355.1 Pseudomonas sp. LM13 | reverse complement strand
GGTTCCCGTGCTCTTTCTCACCGCCCGAGACGGGGTTCAGGATCGAGTAAAGGGATTGGAGTTGGGCGCTGATGATTATCTCATCAAGCCGTTTGCCTTCTCCGAATTGCTAGCCAGGATCCGTACGTTGCTTCGCCGCGGCAATAATGTCCCCAACCAAACAATACTCAAACTCCTCGACCTTGAGGTCGATCTGCTCAGGCGTCGAGTTACGCGATCGGGGAAACGAATAGACCTAACTGCAAAGGAATTCGCACTTCTTGAGCTATTACTTCGGCGTCGCGGGGAAGTGCTCTCAAAGTCCCTTATCGCCTCCCAAGTATGGGACATGAATTTCGACAGCGATACCAATGTGATTGAGGTGGCGGTACGACGGCTGAGAGCAAAAATCGATGATGAGTTCGAACCTAAGCTCATACAAACCGCGCGTGGGATGGGCTATTTGATCGACGCGCCAGACCCCTAGAGCGAAATGCTCGGCATTTCACGCGATGGGCCAAGCTACCGGTACCGATGCGGTTAAGGCGAGCCACCGAGCAAGGAGCGGTGCCGAACCTCAGTTCTCCGAGCTGGATTTCTTCAGCTGTGGCACGAAGAAGATGGGTCTCTGCGGGGGAGCTATCAGAATATCACTGGATTTGATGCTAGTGCCCTTGCGACGCCTGGTCTTGCCATCCTTACCGA
>NZ_JACBXH010000131.1:0-743 GCF_041381355.1 Pseudomonas sp. LM13 | reverse complement strand
CTCGACGGCGACTACCGCTTCGAAACCTACTTTTCGCTGTCCTGCCAGAACTGCCCGGACGTGGTCCAGGCGTTGAACCTGATGGCCGTGCTCAACCCGAACATCCAGCACGTGGCCATCGACGGCGCGCTGTTCCAGGACGAGGTCGAAGCGCGCCAGATCATGTCGGTGCCGAGCATCTACCTCAACGGCGAGTTGTTCACCCAGGGCCGCATGAGCGAAGAAGAGATCCTCGCCAAGCTCGACACCGGTTCCAGCGCCCGTGATGCCGAGAAGCTCAAGGCCAAGGACACCTTCGACGTGCTGGTGGTCGGCGGCGGTCCGGCTGGCGCCGCAGCGGCCATCTACGCCGCGCGCAAGGGCATCCGTACGGGCGTCGCGGCCGAGCGCTTCGGCGGTCAGGTGCTCGACACCATGGCCATCGAGAACTTCATCTCGGTGAAGGAAACCGAAGGCCCGAAACTGGCTCGCGCGCTGGAAGAGCACGTGCGCGAGTACGAGGTCGACATCATGAACCTGCAGCGCGCCAGCCAGCTGATCCCGGCCGGCGACGACGGCCTGCATCGTGTGCAGTTCGAGAATGGCGGCGAGCTCAAGGCCAAGACCCTGATCCTCGCCACTGGCGCGCGCTGGCGCGAAATGAACGTGCCGGGCGAGCAGGAATACCGCGGCCGTGGCGTCGCCTACTGCCCGCACTGCGATGGCCCGCTGTTCAAGGGCAAGCGCGTGGCGGTGATCGGCGG
>NZ_JACBXH010000130.1:0-758 GCF_041381355.1 Pseudomonas sp. LM13 | reverse complement strand
CTAGTACTGTAACTCCTCGTACTGGCCGGTAGCGTATCAAGTGGCATCGTTCAGCTAACGAAGCGTTCCGAGTCGACCCCGAACCAGAAACGGCATGAGATTTACCGGGGTGACGCCAGCCGGGGCATGCCAGCGAATATCGCCGAAGGGGTCAAAAGGAGCTAAGACGATTTGGTCACTAAGTGCAGGATATATCGGATTGCTATCTTGAGTAGCTAATACATGTTTGTTTGGTCGCTTGTTCATATAAATGATTCATCTATATAGAGGCGACCAAGACTTAGTGGTAACGCTAACCGCCACACTGGTTATCGTCGAAATAGACAAAGGCCAACTTGTTGCCGTCAGGATCACGAACATAGGCTGCGTAGAATCCCGTTCCGTACTCAGGTCTGGGGCCAGGAGAGCCTTCGTCAGTACCTCCGTTCTCAAGCGCGAGTTCAAAGAGTCGCCCTATTAGCGCTGGGCTCTCCGTGAGTAACGCCGTCATGGTTCCATTGCCGGGGCGTGCTTCCTCTTGGTTATAAGGAAGACAAGCGTGAAAGGTGGGGGTCCGGTTGCCCGGAACTCCCCAAGCAACCGATCGCTCGTCCCTCCACGAAATTTCCAACCCCATTGCTGAGAATATAGGTTCGTAGAAACGCGCTGAACGGTTCAGATCGGTCGTTCCGACCATTGTATATGCAATCATCCTTCCCTCCCAATCTCGCTGAAAAAAGGAGTAATAACCGAAGTGTAAAAAGCGCTGGTCATATGAC
>NZ_JACBXH010000129.1:0-766 GCF_041381355.1 Pseudomonas sp. LM13 | reverse complement strand
TCTTCAACTGCGGTGGGCGTGTCGATCGTCAACGTCCCGGTGAACGGTGCCGGTCGCTCACCAGATTCCCAGATCAGCGCGGGTGCCAGCCGTAGCAACGTAAACGAGTGGCTCCAGCCGGTGGAACTGGTCACGGTCGCACGCCAGATCGCTTTGCCGTCCGGCGTGGGCTGCAACATGCCGTGATCCTGCAGCACGTTGAACACGGCGGTGTTGTTCGCTGGGATGCCGTCGATGCCTTGGGACAGCAGATGTGCCCGAAGCTTGTCCGAGACCGTCTTGCTCACCAGCCACAAACCATCCTCGGTGAGCCAGCCATCCGAGGCTTCGTGTTGGTTCAGCTTCAGCTCCTCCTTGAGCAGGTAACGCAGCCCGTCGAGCAGCTTGCGTTGCAGTGCGTGCTTGGGCGCGGCCATGGCGCGTGTGGGATCGCCGCCCAGTTCCTGGGCCACGGAAGCTCGGTCGGCCTGCACCACCAATTCGCCCAGCACGCCAGCGTGCTCGTACTGCCCGGCCAGGACGTAGAGCAGCGGTGCCCACAGCGACGGATAGCAGCTGAGCCAATCCAGGACTTCACGGTCAAGCAGTTGCCGGTAGAGCAAGCCTGTCGCGGCGCTGTGGAGCCGGTACTCGCGATCGTCTCGGTAGCGGAAGCGGTATGGCTGGCACAGCGGGCCGTGCCACGGATGCCAGATCGAGCCGTCGGCCAGCTCGACGTGCAGATCGACGGCGATCTTGCCGATGTCGTGCAGCAGTGCGGCGTAGG
>NZ_JACBXH010000128.1:0-775 GCF_041381355.1 Pseudomonas sp. LM13 | reverse complement strand
CTAAAGGCCGTCGAGGGGTGGCCGATATAGCTGGAGCACCGTTGGTGAATACCTCTCAGCTGGTTCGGCATAAGCCGTCGTATCGGGCACAGCCCCCGGAGTCGAGCATGAACGCTTCCGTCAAACGCCTTGAAGAAACTGGTTCTGCTTTGCGCGACGCGCTTAGCCAGCAGGATTGGGCGGCGATCAGTATGCTCGACCGTGAATGCCGCAATGCCGTCGACGACGTGATGAAGGACTCGGAGCGCGACAACGTTGTGCTTCGCCAGCGCCTCCAGGAGCTACTTGAGCTCTACCGCGAAATGGTCAGTACCTGTCAGGTCGAGCAGCGGCGGATTGCCGGCGAGCTGCGGCAGCTGAACCAATCGCAGCAAGGGGCGAAGGTGTATCAGCTGTTCGGCTGAGTCGCGGCATGTGCTCTGCTGGGGTGCATGTCTGCTGGCGGCGCGTCCAGGTGTTAGGGATGCCAATAGCGGCCTCATCAAAGCATTACAAAGTGTGTGGCATTATGTCGCCACGCCTTTTCCGAATAGCTCATTTCTGTCGGCTACTGTCGCGTAGTTGACGTCTAATCACGCTAACGTGTGTCTAACATTCCCTCCCAGCTTGTAACTCTTCGCACAAATCGCTGATTTTCCGCTTGTTCTTTGGTCGTTATTTCACGCCATAAATTTGACTCAGTTCATTTTTTCATTAATCTAGCTTCCATCTGCCATAAATGTGATCGCCTTTATTTCCATGGATGCGAGCGCAGGCTTTCTTTTCAGCCTCTTAG
>NZ_JACBXH010000127.1:0-842 GCF_041381355.1 Pseudomonas sp. LM13 | reverse complement strand
GTAAGCGTTCATTCCACGACGTACTGGACTTACTTTACGTCCCGAAGGGGCCTTAGCAATTCCGGTGAGACCTTGTACTGTTTCGTGCCGTTCTCGGCCAGGACGATCACGCTCTTGCGGTTGATCTTGGTGACGATCCCCATAGTCAAGCCAGTTCGGCTTTCGAAGGTCACCTTCAGCCCCACGTGCAGCCGACTCAGCGCCTGCAGGTTTTCTTGATCTTGCAGTTCATCAATGCGCCGGCAGATCATTCGGTTCAGCTCCAATAGCTGATCGATGCTCATGTCTTCAATGCGCATGGAGGGTGCCCTTTGGCTGTGCGGTCTGTCGATCAGAATGGCGCGGATCGATCAGCGAGCGTAACGGATTATCGGCGAACCGGGTCTTCCAGAGCCGAGGCGTCAGGTCAGCGACCTTGCTGGCCGGGTGCTGACTGATGCGCTGCAGCACGTCCACCAGATAGGTGTACGGGTTGATGTCGTGCAGTTTGCACGTAGTGATCAGGCTCTGGATGATGCCCACGTGTTCCGCGCCGAGTTCAGTCCAGCAGAACAGCCAGTTCTTGCGTCCCATGGGAATGGGGCGCAGGGCCCGTTCCAGGTGGTTGGTGTCTGGCTGGACGTCTGGGTCTTCCAGGAAGACGGTCAGGCTGGCTTCACGGCTGAGCACGTAGTTCAGTGCTTTGGTCAATAAATCACTGGGCAGCAGACCGCCCTGTGCCAGTTGATCCCGGCACCATTGGAAGAAGTCGCTGACCACCGGCTTTGAGTGGAGCAGCCGGTACTGGCGTTTCTTTTCGCCGGTCAGTTGCTGGACGCGGATCTCTTCTTCGTTGGTGTATA
>NZ_JACBXH010000126.1:0-849 GCF_041381355.1 Pseudomonas sp. LM13 | reverse complement strand
ACCTGCTTCTCGGACTTGGGGCCGAACAGCTGCTTCTTGAACCAGTCCAACTGCCGCTGCATGACCTGTAGCTGCTCACGCAACAGGGCATTCTCCTCGGCCAGTACCGAGTAGGAAGGGGCGTTGGAATAGGACGCGGAAGCCATTGAATTCATGGCCGATATTATACCGGAACACAACCCGCTACGTGCCCCGAAAACGCTTGAACTGACGGTACTTTTGCACCTCGATACCGTCAATCAGCAACTGGAGATCAGTCAGGTTTAAGGGGCGCTGTCCCGAAGAAGACGGCCGTACCCGGAACTGCCCCTGCTCCAGTCGCTTGGCCCACAGGCAGTAGCCCGTGGGCGTGAAATACAACATCTTCATTTGGGTCTTGCGACGGTTAACGAAGACAAAATACTGCCCGCTGAGCGGATCTTGCTTGAGTTGATTGCGGACCAGAGCGCTCAGCCCCCGGAAGGATTTGCGCATATCCGTGGGCTCGGTGCACAGCCAGATCCGGGCCTGGCTATCCAGACCGATCATCTGATCTGGCTCAGCCTTAGCTCAACACCATTACCCAGGCTCAGCACGATATTCCAGCCGCTTCCGGGAGAGGCCGAGTCATCCATCAGCGATGACAGATCCAGGAAGCTGGCATAACCAGAATCCGCAGCCTCACCGACCGGCTGACTCAACAGGCGCTTGCGCCAACTACAGAAGCTGGCATAACCGAGTTTGTGCTCCTTGCAGAACTGCGTGGCCGACAGGCCGCTGTCACGCTGCTGACCGATTAGGACTTGCCACTGTTCTGCGGTGCGGTGTTTTCTCATGGAAATAACCTCGCGTTGTTGAATGCGAGGTCAC
>NZ_JACBXH010000125.1:0-866 GCF_041381355.1 Pseudomonas sp. LM13 | reverse complement strand
CAACTATATTCATGAATTTACTACCACCGAATCGTTTTCCCCAACGATTTACGAGAGCAAAAACAGCGAGGCAAGAAAAGGGATAGTGCCCAGGGCAATTGCGACGCCTGTTAGGATAATTGGCTTGGTTGAAAGCATCGCTATGAGGATTAGCATTCCCGCCATAGGGACATGCTGAAGCCTTCTCGGCCACGGATTGTTTTTCATTACGGGACGCATATCTATCCTTAGATTTGCAAAGAAGAAAACGCAAGAATCGGCATGGCAGCCGATGTTAAGGATGGTCTGAAGTAGCCCTGTGTTTCCGGCCGACTTCTGCCCTTGCCAATTTTAGAAGCGGCGATTCGACCAAAATCGATCAAGTCATCCGCTCATTTCTGAGTTTTTAGCCGCCGCGAACACCTCTCAGCGGCCATTTCCCACATTACAGGCGCACCTCTCCTGCATTCGTCAGCAAATGCCGGCGCGCCATCCACAGGTTCGACAGGGCAAACAATGTCACCAGCTGCGCCGTGTTCTTCGCCAGGCCACGGAAGCGTGTCTTCACATAACCGAACTGGCGCTTGATCACCCGGAACGGGTGCTCGACCTTGGCGCGCACCTGGGCCTTGGCCTTCTCGATCTTGCGCTTGGCTTTGTACAGCGCGCTGCGCTTACTCAGCTTCTTGTACGTACTGCGGCGGGCCGCGATCTGCCAGATCACCTCCCGGCCTTCATGTTCCGGGCGCTTCTCGACGCCGGTGTAACCCGCGTCGGCACCCACCATGTTTTCCTCACCGTGCAGCAGCTTGTCGACCTGGGTAACGTCTGCAACGTTGGCTGCCGTCCCTACCACGCTGTGCACCAGGCCGGACTCGGCATCGGCG
>NZ_JACBXH010000124.1:0-970 GCF_041381355.1 Pseudomonas sp. LM13 | reverse complement strand
GCCCTTACGCTTTCGCTCCCGTGATTTGATCTTGGCCTGGGCCGCCAAGCTACTGTGTTGCAGGCGATAGGACTCGTTACCGGTTTCGACGATGTGGCAGTGGTGGGTCAGCCGATCCAGCAGGGCGGTGGTCATCTTGGCGTCGCCGAACACGCTCGACCATTCGGCGAAGCTCAGGTTGGTGGTGATCACCACGCTGGTGTGTTCGTACAGCTTGGACAGCAGGTGAAACAGCAACGCACCGCCAGCCTGGCTGAACGGCAGATAACCCAGTTCGTCGAGGATGACCAGATCCATGCGCAGCAGTGCCTGGGCGATCCGCCCGGCTTTGCCGTCGTGTTTTTCGCGCTCCAGCAGATTGACCAGATCGACCGTGGAGTAGAAGCGCACGCGCTTACCGTGCCGGGTGATGCCGGACACGGCCAGCGCGGTGGCTAGGTGGGTTTTACCGGTGCCTGGCCCACCGATCAGCACCACGTTCTGCGCGGTGTCGGTAAAGCTCAGGTTGGCCAGCTCGCTGATCAAGCGAGCGTCGGCGCTGGAGGCGCTGAAGTCGAAGCCGGCCAGATCGCGGTGCATCGGCAGCTTGGCCATGTTCATCTGGTGGCTCACCGAGCGCATGGCGCGATCTGTGTGCTCTTGTTCCAGCAGGTGTTCGAGCAGCCACTTGGACGAGGCTGTGTTCGACTCACCCTGAGCAGTTAACTCCGCCCAGGCCGTGGCCATGCCGTGCAGGCGCAGCTCCTTGAGTTCCGCCATCAAATCACGCATGACCGACCTCCTCGGCCTGGCCACGCAGGCGGTCGTAGCGCGCCGTGTTAGCGACGGGGGCTTCCTTGAGCGACAAGTGGGGTTCGACGCTGGGTGGTGGTTCGGATGCTGTCAGCCGTGCCACGACATTGAGGATGTGTTCGGCGCTCAGGCTGCCGCTCTCCAGTACCAGCTCAACGGCTACCAGCACGGCATCGAG
>NZ_JACBXH010000123.1:0-975 GCF_041381355.1 Pseudomonas sp. LM13 | reverse complement strand
TGTTGCCGCTGACCGAAAACTGACCCAGTAGAGGCTGTTCTGCCGACTGAAAACTGACCCAGGTGTTCAACTGCTTCTGCTCAATTTTTGAGCAGGAGAACACAGGGTGATCAGTATGGAAATGATGGGCAAAATCCGCCGGATGTATTTCCGCGACAAGCTGTCGCTGCATGAGATAGCCAAGCGCACCGGGTTGGCGCGCAACACGATTCGCAAGTGGGTCAGAGCACCTGAGGCCAAGCAGCCGGTGTACCAACGCCGCGCGATCTTTAACAAACTCAGCCCTTTTCACGCCACGCTAGAGCAGGCGCTAAAAGCCGATTCGCTGCGCCCCAAGCAACAGCGGCGCAGTGCCAAGGCGCTGTTGGCGCAAATCAAAGCCGATGGTTATGACGGTGGCTACAGCCAGCTCACCGCGTTTATCCGTGCCTGGCGAGGGGGACAGGGCAAGGCGTCGCAGGCCTTTGTGCCGCTGACCTTTGCTCTTGGCGAGGCGTTTCAGTTTGACTGGAGCGAGGAAGGCTTGCTGGTCGGCGGCATTTACCGGCGTATGCAGGTGGCACATCTGAAGCTGTGTGCCAGCCGTGCGTTCTGGCTTGTGGCGTATCCGAGCCAGGGCCATGAGATGTTATTTGACGCCCATACACGCTCGTTCGGCTCCTTGGGCGGCGTGCCGCGCCGGGGCATCTACGACAACATGAAGACCGCCGTCGACAGGGTCAATAAGGGCAAAGGCCGGGCGGTGAATGCGCGCTTTGCGGTGATGTGCGCGCATTACCTGTTCGATCCGGACTTCTGCAACGTCGCCGCTGGTTGGGAAAAGGGCATCGTTGAAAAGAACGTGCAAGACAGCCGCAGGCGTATCTGGCTAGACGCCCAGGACTGCCAGTTTCACTCCTTCGAGGAACTCAATGCCTGGCTGGGCCAGCGCTGCCGCGCGCTTTGGAACGAGCTGACGCACCCTCAATACAGCGG
>NZ_JACBXH010000122.1:0-1048 GCF_041381355.1 Pseudomonas sp. LM13 | reverse complement strand
TTAGGTAGTAGCTTCAGGCTTCGGGTGCTCGCTCTCAACTGCCTTACCACCCACTACGCCGACCTCTGGCGCGACTGCTGGCAACCCGACTATCAGCAAGACAGTTGGGCCAGTAACGATCCGCGCTTGCCGCAGCACTTCTTCTTCCAGCTCACCCCCGAATGGCAGCGCAACTGCGCACTGCGCAGCGACTACGCCCGCCGTCAGGCACTGGTAGAAATCGACGTTCTCGCCGCCCAGGCCCTTAGTCTAACCCTAGACGAGCTGCTGACCATTTATCGCGTGCAGTTCCCGGTCATGCGCCAGTACGAGCGCGACACCTGGTACGACGCCAATGGCCGCATTGTCTTCACCGCAAGCAAGGGCCTGGTCGGCGTAGGCCTGCCGCGCAAGCCCGGCAAGAAGGACGAGCCCTGCACCCTGATCCACCCCGACGGCCGCCGCGAAAGCAAACGCCTCGGCTGGGACGACGTGATGCCGCGCTCTACCGAAAACGGCATCGGCAAACCCCAGCTCGCCGACGGCACAGTAATCGAGCGCTGGGTGCTGGACGACACCCAACCCGGCGGCCCGATCAACCGCATCATCCGCTACACCGCCCCCTTCACCCTCGCCGACCGCGAAGCCGACTACCGCGTGGCCTGGGCGCATTTTGCCAAGATGGGGCAAATCAATGATGTGCCATCAGACCTGTCACAGCCCGCGGAGGGGCACCCATGAACACAATGCAGGTAAGTCCGCTGTTTAAGGTTTCGCCCAATGGACCGGTGGCCTCTAAGGATGGCTCACTGGTGCACTTGCGTCAGGGCGAGCTGGATGGTGCCTGTGGGCCGTACTGTGTCGTTTCAGCGCTGATCACTCTGGGACTGATGGACAGGGACGATGTCGTGCACAACATGCATAGCTGGAAGGGCAACGAGCGTAAGGGGCGCTTTCGTGATGCGCTGTATGCCTTTGGTGTTTATAGCAGCGAAGGCACCGATGGTGATGACCTGCTATGGCTGACGGATTACTACAGGCGCGTGGGTCTGCAAGCGGAACACGTTAA
>NZ_JACBXH010000121.1:0-1102 GCF_041381355.1 Pseudomonas sp. LM13 | reverse complement strand
TGGAGGTGTCGGCGGGCGACACGGCGACGGCCGTCACCTGCAGCTTCGAGCGGTCCGGAAAAAAGGCGCCGCTGGCGGCCGGCCAGACCGTTCTCGAGGCCGCCGAAGAGGTCGGCGTTCCGATCGAATATGCCTGCCGGCAGGGTTACTGCGGCCTCTGCAAGATCAAGCTGCTGTCGGGCGAGGTCACCATGGACGTGGACGACGGTCTGACGCCACTCGATCGTTCCTCGGGCGTGATCCTGGCCTGCCAGGCGAAAGCGTCGGCCGATATCTCGGTGGATGCGTAGATGCGCAACCAGGATCGCATCATCGCGACGATCATCTTCTCGATGCTGGTGGTCCTGTGGCTGGGTTTCCTGGTGCACCGCTCTTCCTTCTTCGCCGGAAGCCTCCTGGGTGGCGTGTTCGGCGTCGTAGGCGCGGCGTTCATGCTCGTCCCGCTCACCTACACCGTAATCAAGCGCAGCGCTACGCTGCGCCGCGCATTCACCAGGAAGCATGGCTTCGGCGCATTGCTGCAGGCGCACGTCTATTTCGGCTTGGTAGGCGCGCTGTTGGCCATCCTCCATAGCGGGCACAAGTTCCAGAGTGCGCTCGGCGTCGCGCTGACGGCATCGATGCTGCTGAGCGTGCTCACTGGGTTCATCGGCCAGCATTACCTGCGCTACGTCGCGGAGAACATCCGCGAGAAGAAGGCGCAGATCGACGGGCTGTGGCGCCTTCTGGATGGGCAGTACTGGGCCTACGCGCAAGGACCAACAGCGGGCGTTGCCGGTACGCCCAAGGCCAGCGCCGAACTGCTGCCACTGGCATCCGCCGCCGCCGATCTGCAGTACTCGATCCAGTTCCAGGAGCGGGTGCGCAGGCTGTTCAACGCCTGGCTGTCGGCACACATCGCGTTCTCGATCATCTTCTATCTTCTGCTGGCGTTGCATATCTGGGCTGGCATCTACTTCGGGTTGCGGTGGTTCAGATGAGTCGAAAGGGAAAGATCCTCGCCGCGCTGCTCGCGGTCCTGGCGCCGGTGTCGGCAGTCGCACTGTGGACATACCTTCCGCAAATGCAGCGCGCCGCGACGTGGCAGAACATGGCCTCTCCG
>NZ_JACBXH010000120.1:0-1102 GCF_041381355.1 Pseudomonas sp. LM13 | reverse complement strand
CGGAGGTGTCGGCGGGCGACACGGCGACGGCCGTCACCTGCAGCTTCGAGCGGTCCGGAAAAAAGGCGCCGCTGGCGGCCGGCCAGACCGTTCTCGAGGCCGCCGAAGAGGTCGGTGTCCCGATCGAGTACGCGTGCCGGCAGGGCTACTGCGGCATCTGCAAGGTGAAACTGCTCTCGGGCGAGGTCACCATGGCGGTGGACGACAGCCTGACCCCGCTCGACCGCTCGTCGGGGATGATCCTGGCCTGCCAGGCGAAAGCGTCGGCCGACATCTCGGTGGATGCCTAGATGGGCAGGCACGATCGCATCGCCGCGACGATCATCGTGTTGATGCTGGCGGTGCTGTGGCTGGGCTTCCTGGTGCACCGCGCTCCGTTCTTCGCCGGCAGCCTGTGGGGTGGCGTGTTCGGCGTCGTGGGCGCCGCGTTCATGCTCGTGCCGCTCGTCTATAC
The DNA here is from genome assembly GCF_041381355.1 of Pseudomonas sp. LM13. Taxonomy (NCBI): domain Bacteria; kingdom Pseudomonadati; phylum Pseudomonadota; class Gammaproteobacteria; order Pseudomonadales; family Pseudomonadaceae; genus Pseudomonas; species Pseudomonas sp. LM13. The sequence goes on along the minus strand of NZ_JACBXH010000120.1, from coordinate 648 downwards.
CGTGGTCAAGCGCAGCGCCACGCTGCGCCGCGCATTCACCCGCAAGCACAGCTTCGCCACATTGCTGCAGGCGCACGTGTATTTCGGCCTGATCGGCGCGCTGCTGGCCATCATCCATAGCGGGCACAAGTTCCAGAGCGTGCTCGGGATCGCGCTGACGGCGTCGATGCTGCTGAGCGTGCTCACCGGGTTCATCGGCCAGCATTACCTGCGCTACGTCGCCGAGAACATCCGCGAGAAGAAGGCGCAGCTCGACGGCCTGTGGCGCCTCCTGGACGGCGAGTACTGGGCCTACGCGCAGGCACCGGCAGCGGGCGGCGCCGGCATGGCCAAGGCCAGCGGCGAACTGCTGACGCTGGCGTCGGCCGCCGCCGACCTGCAGTACTCGATCCAGTTCCAGGAGCGGGTGCGCAAGCTGTTCAACGCCTGGCTGTCGGCGCACATCGCGTTCTCGATCCTCTTCTATCTCTTGCTGGCATTGCACATCTGGGCCGGCATCTACTTCGGGCTGCGTTGGTTCATATGAGTCGAAAGGGAAAGATCCTCGCCGCGCTGCTCGCGGTCCTGGCGCCGGTGTCGGCAGTCGCACTGTGGACATACCTTCCGCAAATGCAGCGCGCCGCGACGTGGCAGAACATGGCCTCGCCT
>NZ_JACBXH010000119.1:0-1135 GCF_041381355.1 Pseudomonas sp. LM13 | reverse complement strand
GAGGGGTATCCCGCGTTCGCGGTCGCCTCAGTCAGTGCCTCGGGCTGGGCCTTATCGGGATCGTAGGTGACGGTCGCCGTCTTCTGGTCGAAATTGACCTGGACGTCACTCACGCCGGACACCTTCTCCAGCGACTTCTTGACCGTGATCGGACAGAGTCCGCACGTCATGTTCTGCACGTCGAGCGTGACGGTTTTCGGGGGAGCCGCCAGCGCCACGAAGGGCAAGGCGAAAAGCACGGCGATCAGCAGTTTGCGCATGGTTAATCTCCTTCAGTAGAACAGCGGGGCGAGCCACGGCACGGCCAATAGGCCGAGCAGCAGCACGCTGACGATCCAGAACACGAGTCGCTGTCGCACGAGCGTGCGCGGATCGGCGCAGGGTGTACCTGGCGTACAAACCTGTGGCACCAGGTAGAGCTTGCGGAATGCCAATCCCAGGAACAGTAGAGTCAACCCGATGAAGAGGGGGCGTAGTGGCTCCATCATGGTCAGAGCGCCCACCCACGTACCGCCGACACCGAGTGCCAACAGCACCAGTGGCCCGACACAGCACACCGACGCACCGATGGCGGTCAGCGAACTCGCGACCAGCGAGCCTTTCCCGGTGAGTTGCATCCCCATTCCCATCTCCTGAGCCTGATTGCCTAGGTGCTATTCTAAACTCCGTACCAAAGTACGGAATCAAGGAGAAAGTGATGGCCACAGAGCTGACCATTGGCAAGCTGGCAGACGCCGCCGGGGTGAACGTCGAGACGATCCGCTACTACCAGCGACGCGGGCTGCTGGATGAACCAGCCAAACCCTTGGGTGGCCATCGGCGCTATCCGGTGGACATGGTGAAGCGACTGCGTTTCATCAAGCGGGCTCAGGCGCTGGGTTTCACGCTCTCGGAAGTCGGTGGACTGCTGACGCTGGATGAGTCGTGCGCCTGTGCCGAAACGCGAGCACGGGCTGCACGCAAGCTCGCGTTGATCGAGCAGAAGATGGCCGACTTGGTCGTCATGCAGCAACTGTTAGGCGAACTGGTGCAGCAATGTGATGCGGGAGACGGCGGAACGATCTGCCCGATCATCGAGGCACTGATCAGAGAGTAATGCCTGGCGGGTGAGCTGGAGATCGGAAAGCCCCTTTAC
>NZ_JACBXH010000118.1:0-1163 GCF_041381355.1 Pseudomonas sp. LM13 | reverse complement strand
CGACGATCTCACGGGGCTGGTCGGAGACGACCTGCACCCGTCGGGCAGGAACATCGGCGTGAACCCGCGCAGCCGGGTCGACGGACTGGATGGCGCGCGTGACGCCTCGGACGCAGCCGCCGCAAGTCATGTTCTGGATGTGGAACGTCTGCATGGGACAACTCCTGTTGGTTTGCGTACGGCTATCATGGACCTTGCCATCGTTGGAAGGTCAAGGGTTCACAGGCCGGCCGCGCAAGCGTTGACCTTCCCACCGTGGTAAGCCACAGACTCGGCCATCGACCCCATCGTACGGCGAGATGAACATGGGGCCATGCCGAGATAAGGGGAAAATTCACTCACATCTCTCCTACCTGATTGATTTATCAGGCCTTTTCCATGATGGGGATTTTTATGGAAGCATGACGAGATAACGGAGAAATTAAGACATTCAAACCATAAATGTTTGATTTCTAGGCTTTGTGTTGCTCTCACATGCTTGCGCATGTTCGCCCCCCCCAATTAATCCCAAGGCATCCTTCTCCCCAGTGATGGTTCGAGGCGGCCTTCGCGACATCTTCCATTTTCGGTCTCGAATGTGGGCTTGATGGCAGCTGTAAACTTTCTCTCCTCGGAGGTGAGGATCATGCGGCACGTTGCAATGCAGCCAACGGAAACGACTTCAGACGTTACCTGTGACGCTTGTTGCCAAAGCACAAGTATTGAGGGCTATGGCCAGCAGTTTGGCGTTCTTCAAGCGTGTTGGGGCTATGGTTCCAAGCATGATGGTGAACGTTATGAGGTTCACCTCTGCGAGCCCTGCTTTTTCCGAACGCTGGCCATGCTACGTCGGGAGCGAATGGTTAACACCATGTTTGATGATGATCTTGACACCAATCAGGATGAGTTCGGTTTGGTGCGCAAGGATGATTTTTGGGCCGAAGGTTGAGTATGCCGTGTTGGCGCTGATGGAAAATTGACCCACCCTGCCGATTGAAATTTGACCCAGGGCGGATTGCTGATTTTGTTACCAGCAACTGTGGATAAGTCTACCAGCGCAGCTGCTGTTGCCCCCACTCCTTCGCTAGCCCAGTTCAGTTGTTTAAGACCTGCCACACGCAGCCATGTAGCAGGCCGTCGTCGCCATGAAATCAGAACGGCTCATCGTCCTCCGGTTCCTGGCT
>NZ_JACBXH010000117.1:0-1238 GCF_041381355.1 Pseudomonas sp. LM13 | reverse complement strand
AGGCCACACTGACCAAGTCCGGCTACCAGGCGGTTTGGATCGCTCCGTGAAGCACCGCCTGGCGGCCTCGTTCAGGCCTCGTTGATCGTCAGGGTCAAGCGACCAGGTTCTCGGCCAGTGCGGTCGTCGGACGAAGCCGTTCTTGAACTGACCGGCCCGACCACTCAGTTGCAGGTACTCGGGTGGTCGGGCGGGGAGGGTCGATTGCGCCGCCACGACCATCCTCTCTCGATCTCGATTTGAAGTGCGACGCTCAAAAAGGTTCGGATCAGCACGATCAGCGCAAGGATCGCGACGCCCTGCAGCGAGGGATCGATCGTAACGGTTCGGATGATGTCGGCGGCCACGAGAAATTCCAGGCCCAGTAAGATCGCGCCGCCGAGCTCCTGCCGCAGGGAGTGATATCGCGCCGTCAGTTCGAACCCCTTGTGGATGAAGGCGAATCGGCCGCAAGCCAACACGCTGCCCAGGGTGATGACCCCGACGCCGAACAACTCGAATCCCGCGACCGCGATCCCGATCGCCACATGTGGCAAATCAGCGCTCATCGGCATATCCGGTCAATGGTGATCATCGATCCCCACACCCCGGATGTCGTTCCATGAAGTGGTCTGGTGGCAGAGATAGCACTGCTCAGGTTCCGCATTCCTGACACCCGCTATCGGCTTGGACATCATTCCGAAGTGCTCCTTGTAGTGGCTGAGCGGCGCGAGGTGGCACTGGCCGCAGTCAGTGGAACTTGGCGGCGGATGCCGGTACTCGGCAATCGACCATGTGGTCGTGCCGTGGCATGTCGCGCAGTCGTTTCCGAAGACCTGGACGTGCGGGTCGGTGGTCTTGTGGCAGCTCGCACAGTCCAGCAGCGTCTCCTTGTAAGTCATGCCGTTGGCAAGCGAGAGGTTGCCCGGCAGCGCCTCGGGCCGGTGTGCCTTGAGGTGCGCGAGCAGCACCGCCCCCTCATGACCCTCCGGGGCCCGATCGAGCCATCGCACGATGATGTCGGTCAAAGCCGCATGGTCCATACCACGCAGGCTGCGGCCGGCGTCGTGTTCCTTGTGGCAGGCCACGCAGTTGTTCGAGCCGGCGATGTCGGCATGGAATGCCGTCGGTTGTCGCTGGACCAGGACGGTCTCGTTTGCATGGCAGGCCACGCAAGTCGCGTCCTCCACGCCCTTCACCGGCGTGTGGCACGCCGCACAGTCCTCTTTGAGAAACGCATGTGCGCTGGACAGGGGGCC
>NZ_JACBXH010000116.1:0-1253 GCF_041381355.1 Pseudomonas sp. LM13 | reverse complement strand
CCCGCCGCGTCAGGATAGTTGTCGTGTGAGTTGATTCGATGAGTCTTGGTCGGTGGGCGGAAGTGAGAGCCGTGTGGCGCGTTATTCGATAGAGCATCGGGAGTGGGTGGTGCGGCAGATGATGCCGCCCTTGAACCGGACGGTGCCGGAGCTGGTGGAAGCGACAGGCATTACTGATGCCACCCTGTATGCTTGGCGCAAACAGGCCAGAGCAGCGGGAGCAGTGGTGCCGGGAGATGGACAGCAGGCCGACCAGTGGTCGAGCCAGGACAAGTTTCGGGTGGTGCTGGAAAGCGCCAGCCTCAATGCGGCTGAGCTGGCGGAGTACTGCCGGCGCAAAGGCCTGTATGTCGAGCAGATCAACGCCTGGCGCGAGGCCTGCGAGCAGGCCAACAGCCTGGCTCAGCCGAGCAAGACCCGGCGCGAACGCGAAGAGGAAAAGGCCGCGAAGAAGCGCATCAAGCAGCTGGAGCGTGAACTACGGCGCAAGGATGCGGCGCTGGCAGAAACCGCGGCTCTGCTGGTGTTGCGAAAAAAAGCCGAGGCGCTCTGGGGGAAGGACGAGGACGAATGATCAGCGCCCCGGATCGCCGTGAAACGCTGCAGTTGATCGAGGACGCCGTGGCGGCGGGAGCGCGGCGGGCGCAGGCCTGCGCCGAACTGGGCCTATCGCTGCGCAGCCTACAGCGCTGGCAGCACTGCCCGGAGGATCGGCGTCCTTCGGCACAGCGAGCTGAGCCGGCCAACAAGCTGACCCCGCAAGAGCGCCGCCGCGTGCTGGAGGTCGCCAATCAGCCCGAGTTTGCCAGCCTGCCGCCGCAGCAGATCGTGGCGCGGCTGGCCGATCAGGGCACCTGGCTAGCCTCGGAGTCGACCTTTTACCGGTTGCTGAAGGACGCCGAACAGCAGCATCCGCGCGGTCGTAGCCGCCCACCGGTGAAACGAGCGCTGACGACCCATGTGGCCGACGGCCCGAACCAGCTGTGGTGCTGGGACATCACCTGGCTGCCGACCACGGTCAAGGGCCGTTACTTCTACTGGTACATGATCAAGGACGTCTACAGCCGGAAGCTGCTGGCCAACGAGGTGCATGAAAGTGAAAGCGCCGAGCAGGCCGCCCAGCTGCTACGCCAGGCCTGCCTACGTGAACAGCGGGCAGGCCAGCCGCTGGTACTGCACTCGGACAACGGCAGCGCGATGAAGGGCTCGACCATGCTGGCGGCCATGCAGAACCTGGGTGTGATGCCCTCGTT
>NZ_JACBXH010000115.1:0-1294 GCF_041381355.1 Pseudomonas sp. LM13 | reverse complement strand
CTCATCTGATCAGTCTCGTGCAGAATGGCTTGAAGTCAGTACTGAACTGACTCGCGAGTAGTGGGCTTCCGGTATTTCCCTCCCGGTCGGTCGCCAGGCCGGGTGATCGGCAAGTGCAGGGTCGAGCTGGTAGCGGAGCAGAAAGTGCAGTTGCGGCTCGCTGTGCCATTGCCATTCCTTCGCTTTGTCGAGTTGATGGTCCAGCCAGTCGCTCACCACCCGGGTTTCGGCGAGCCGGGTGGTCGCCTGCGTATGGTTCTGCCATAGCCACAACTCGAGGTTGTGGTGCGCCACAGCACGTTGTACCTGCTCGGGCTCTGGGATGGACAACCAAGGTTTTTCGAAGGGCTCGCGGTACTCCCCTGGCTGCTCGTTATCGAACCATTGCCAGTCCTGACCATCCCAGCAGAGCGCGCTGGCCAGTGGACCAAGCAGCAGAGGGCGTTGGGACGTGTCCAGTTCGCCGAGGTGACGCGCGACGATGCGGTTGTCCTGGAATCGATACAGCGAACGTTGCCCTTGTTCATCGTCAAAGATGCGGGCTTGCCAGTGTTGTGTGAGCACAGCGATGTCAGCGTGGTCGACGCTGGCGAGCCAGCCCCAGTTCTGCTCCGGTGCATCGGTCAGCGAACCTAGCTGCATGAGATTTTGCTCGTTCAGCATTACCAGCCAAGGGCCGACCTCGGCCAATTCGGCGACCTCGGTCCCCTGATAGAGATTGGCGTAGCTGTGCACCAGATCCGCTGAGAACAGGCGAGGCAGCGGAGCGGGTTCTGCAAGGCTATCGATAACGAGCAACAGCTGTCGGCCTTGGGCTTGTTGCTCGCTGAGCCAGTGTTCGATCATGTCGTTCATCGAGCGGCTCCAACCTCACACATCCTCACCCGGCACGCTTCACAAATCGGGCAACGGCTGGCGCCGATTTGCCGGGCTTTACGCGCAAGCTGCAGTTGGGTATTGGCAAGCGCGAGCTTGGGCTTGGCGCCAGCCTTGTCTTGGTCGGCTGCCCAGGGAACCTGTGGAGCGACGACGTTCACGCCTGAACCTGTGCCAGCCGCGCCGCCAGAGTTCATCTTGATGGTCGCACCGCTCAGCGTCACCCCGCTGGGGTCGAGCTTGAGGAAACTGCCACCCCCTGAGGCGGTGAGTTCCATGCCGGCGTCGATGACGACCTTGCTGCCGGCGTAGTAGTGGATTTCATTGCCCGCCTCGACGAACTGGCCGGCGCCGATCTTCAGGTGCTGGCTGTTGCCCACGGTGAGGTGGTCGTTGGCGCGGATTTCTGTCTTGCGGC
>NZ_JACBXH010000114.1:0-1305 GCF_041381355.1 Pseudomonas sp. LM13 | reverse complement strand
CGGGTGCATCGTCAAGCCACAGACAGCCAGCCGTGAAGCAATGGAGCGCATCACGTACTCCGCTTGCTTTCGACTGCGGCAGTGCACCACCGCATCATCGGCGTAGCGGGCAAACGGGCAGTTGGGGCTGGTACGTTGCATCCAGGTGTCGAAGGCATAGTGCATGAACAGATTCATCAGGAGGGGACTGATCACTCCACCTTGCGGGGTGCCGCGTTCGCGTGGGACGCGCATGCCGTCATCCGTTTCGAACGGCGCAACCAGCCACCGCTCGATGTACAGAAGTATCCAGTCCTCCTTGATGTGCAGGCGCACCGCCTTCATCAGCAACCCATGATTGATCTGATCGAAGGCTGCCTTGATATCAAACTCCACCACCCAGTCGTATCGCCAGCAGCGCTCACGCGTGATCGCCACCGCCTGCTTCGCTGATCGTCCCGGCCGGTACCCATAGGAGTCCGAGTGGAAGATCGAGTCCAGCTCCGGCTCGATGAGAAGCTTGACCACGGTTTGCGCGACACGATCACCAACCGTGGGCACTCCCAGCTTGCGCGTGCCTCCCGATGCCTTGGGAATTTCTACTTGCTTGACCGGAGGCGGGAAGTACGACCCCGACGACATCCGATTCCACAGTTTGTAGAGATTCTTAGACAGATCCCGCTCGAAATCGGCGATGGTTTCATCGTCGATGCCGGCAGCACCGCGGTTGGCCCTGACCTGCTGGTAGGCGTCCCATACCGTGCGTTTCGCTATGTCATAAGGTTTCGCCGAGCTCACGCCACTCATCCCCGGAGGTTGGCAACGCTCGTCGGCCGGATAACGCCGCCCCTTCGCTCCACCTCCATTACAGAGGCTTCATCGCTACTACGGGAGGCTCCGCCCCTCGTTCCAGCATCGGTATTCTTCCTCATGGTGTTGGCCATTTGTCATTTTCCTTCGCATCTGGAACAAGGTTCTCACGTTCCGTACCAAAGCCTGTATGAAGATCATGCCGCCTATACACCGGCTGCCATCGGGTCCGTAAGCAGGTAACGCCCCGACTTGTCCTGAAGCCAGTACTCCACCTCAGTTTCGGCAGCACCTTGGGCATAACGATGCGTCATCGGACGGTTTGCTTTCGCTCATCTTCTCCATACTCACCTGCCATCCTCAGGGATGACTTTTCCTCGGTCGCTCACCACCACACCTTTTGGATGCAGCAGCACCGGGTGGTTTGAAGTCCGCTCCTGCAAGCCGACTTCGGAAGGCCTACTTCCATCTTCGGCACAGCAGCACAGGTCATCTGACCTGTGTTCGTGACACACA
>NZ_JACBXH010000113.1:0-1331 GCF_041381355.1 Pseudomonas sp. LM13 | reverse complement strand
CAGGCCGTTGAAAAAAGCCAGAGCCCGCGTGGCTCTGGCAAAATGGCGGCCATCCTCTTCTGCCGAAGCCAGCCCAAGCCGATGCGTGGACTCGACCTCAAACAAAACGAGCTGTTCAGTTATACGACGCTGGAGCAGCGCATCCCGAACGATCACCCGCTGCGTCCCCTGCGAGGCCTGGTCGATACCGTTCTGGCTTCGATGGATCGGGACTTCGACGGGCTGTACTCCACCCTGGGACGGGCCTCGATTGCGCCGGAGCGGCTGCTGCGCGCCTCGTTGCTGCAGGTGATTTACACCATTCGCTCCGAGCGGCAGTTGGTCGAGCAGATTGATTTCAACCTGCTGTTTCGCTGGTTCGTCGGCTTGTCGATGGACGAGCGCATGTGGGATCACTCGACCTTCAGCCAGAACCGTGACCGCTTGTTCAACCAGGATGTAGCGCGGCTGTTCTTCCAGCGCATCAAGTCGCTGGCCGCATGGTCCGAGTACGCCAGCAACGAGCATTTCAGCGTCGATGGCACGCTGATCGACGCCTGGGCCTCGCACAAGTCCTTTATCAAGAAGGATGGCGGCGACCCACCGGAGGATGGCACGCGCAACCCCGATGCCGACTTCAAGGGCGAGAAGCGCAGCAACGCGACCCACCAATCGACCAGCGATCCCGAGGCCAGGCTGGCGCGCAAGAGCAATGGCGATGCCAGTCGTCTGGCGCACATGGCCCACACGATGATGGAGCACCGCAACGGTCTGATCGTGGATGTGGAATGCACCGAGTTCAATGGACGTGCCGAGGTAGAGGCGGCGCTGGAGATGCTGGAGCGCACGGCCAAGCCGGGCAGCACGGTAGGTGCAGACAAGAATTACGACCAGAAGCGTTTCGTGCAGAGGGCGCGCGAGCTGAAAGTGACACCGCATGTGGCGCAGAAGCGCAAGGGCAGCGCCATCGATGGGCGCACCACGCGGCATCCGGGGTATGCCGCCAGCCAGAAGATCCGCAAGCGGATCGAAGAAGGTTTTGGCTGGCTGAAGACGGTTGGCGGCCTGCGCAAGACCAAGCTGATCGGTCGCGCCAAGCTGAGTGCTCAGTTATTACTGGGTTTCTCGGTCTACAACCTGATCCGACTGGGTAGCCTGTCGGGTTGGTGGCGAGGATCGCATGTATAGGGCGAGTTACGCCCAAAAAACGCCGAAAGGCGTGAACGTGGTGCTGAAACCTGTCAAAAAGGCCTGAAGTCAGGCCTTGTGTGGACTCCGTTAGGCCAAAGCGCTTGAAAAAGCGCCAAACCGGACGGGTTGGGGCAGTTGAAGCCGAGTTTTTCAACGGCCTG
>NZ_JACBXH010000112.1:0-1333 GCF_041381355.1 Pseudomonas sp. LM13 | reverse complement strand
GTCAGCACAGAAATTATGCAGATCATGCTCTTTTCGCCAGATCGTTGGATGCTCAAAACTCGTGATGATGAGTTCTTCGTCATCGCATCCTTTGCACGCGGTGGTCGTCAGTCTATAGAAAACCTTGCTGAAAAATTTGAGGCAGCTCGGCTATCCCATTCGTTATGGCATGTTCATTAAGTGAAACGACTATGAGCGAGCTCGATTCATTGTCGAACCTGTTCAACGGGGACGGAGAGGTCATGACAGGTTCCCCAATGACCGACGAGCAGGCGCTCAATTTCATGCGCGACCTACGCCTGAACACCGAGTACTGCTTGGTCAGAGATTGGGTCTGGATTGACCTCATTGTCACGCCACTTCAGTTGGCAGAGCTTGAGAAAACAAGTCGAAAACCTGTGATCATCTTTGCGCATAAGGTCATCTACGACTCACAAAGGCGCTGGGACGTAGGCGACCTTGTGCGAACATCGCCGCTGCAAGAGTTCCGTGACGGCTGCCTGTTCCAGACGCTCAACTCAGTTTATGTGCTGCTCGGGGACGGTCAGAAAAAGCAGGCCGCACTGGAGACGGTTGGGCGAATAGTGTTCTGAATACCAGCCAACAGTCTCCAATCCAGGTAACGCCTGATAGCCTCAGGATACGTCGTGATTTTATTAACAAATTTGTTAATGCTTTCCTTACCAGTAACCTGCTTCGATTGATGCCTGGTCGGCTTTTTCAAGCCACGGTGGCCGCAGCTCGACGCTTGTAGCGAACCAGTGGATGGTTGTTGATCCGCTTCATCTCGAACAAGTCGATGGCAGCGAACAGATCTACCAGCCGTGGATATCCATAGTTGCGTGAGTCAAAGACAGATAACTCTCAGCTAGTGGGCCTCACAGGCTGTAGCCGCGACCCGGTGAGTCACGGCTACAGCCTTGAGCAATCAGTTCCCGCCGCTGGACGAGCGGCGGGTTGCCGGAGACTGCGTGGCAGTCGGCTTCTTCTTCGCGGCGTCGCACTGCTCTTTCAGCTTCTTCACTTCGGGATAAGCCACATCGCTGATGTACCGCTTGGTATCAGCCAATTGCTCGCATGTCTTCGGCATCGCTTTCTCGTCGTCATCATGCCCACCGGGATGGGCCATCACGAACGGCGAAGCGAGCAACGTGCGAGCCAGGGCGGCAATCAAAAATGGACGAATCTTCATTTCACTATCTCCTGGGGTGAGGCCCTGCATACAAGGCAGGGCGGGAAACTTCGGCCGCCCGTTACGCGCACGGCGCAGCAAGACGGCGGGAGTGCATAGGACGGCAAGCGCGACCCGGAGATGCACCAGACCAAGAAGGGC
>NZ_JACBXH010000111.1:0-1550 GCF_041381355.1 Pseudomonas sp. LM13 | reverse complement strand
AATGCGCCAGCTGCGCCCCTACGAGCATTCTCGAAGCGATCATCCATACCAGAGGTGTCGGGCGCTGCTCCTTTCAGGCCTGCAAGTTCGTTTGAGTTTCCAGAATCAACCTTGAAGTCGAATGGAGAGAACTGAGAGTCTACCAACTCACCCATTCTTCCAGTTTGCTGCATATGAAGCATAGAGGCGGCAATGATTCTTTCATCATTATCCGTAGTGGCTTGCTGAACACTAGCAGAATTCATCAGGTTGCGAATACTTGCGTAGTCCTGTTCATTCTGTCCTGCAAGTTCTCGTATGCCCAGTGCAGCCGCGTGTTTTGTGAGGCCGCTATTTGCAATTGCCTTACCCGCAGCCTGTCCTATGTCAAGGTCTTGCTGGCTTCTCCAGCCCTGGCTAGAAGCCTTGGTATCTGTATATGTAGCTTGTGCCGATTTCGCTTCCGTGAGCGTTCTTCCGATTGTATCGCTATTAGATACCTGCTCCATGGCTTGGTTATTTTGGGTAAATGCTTCAGCTGCAGCAAACGTAGCTGTGTCGCTCCTATTGGAGTCTACAACCTGCTGAAGCTGAAGAACGCCCTCTTTCGTTAATTGCTGCTGCTCGGAACTCATTTGCTGAAACTTTGCAGACTGTTCCAGCCTTCCGCCAGCCAGACCCATTGGAAGGGAACCGCCCAGATGGCCAGATGCTGAGCCAGCTTTAATTTCGTCTTGGCTCCATCCCGCTGAGGAAAGTTTCCTTACAGCCTCATTGTAATTTGTGCTTTCACCGAGCTTTAGATTCGTTTGCAGCTGGTCGCCAATTTGCGAAAGCTGTTGTCTTCCCGCAGATGTTGAAGAGAGCTGCGATGCTCCACTTTGAAGAGTCTCTTGAAGGTTGGATATTTTTTGTTGCGCGTTTGCGTGGCTGCTTTGAACAGTTGCATCAGCTCCTGCAGCCACAGACAACTTAGGTGCTGTTGCTCGCGCGCCCGTGACGCTTGCACCTGTAGTCATCTGATCAGACGTGTAGCTGGCCGATGTGTCCATAATCGGCGCCTGATCCTTAGTACGAGGCATTACATCTTCCGTGCGGAACTTATCGCCCTGAGTCATCTGTCCCATGATGCTATTTGCAACCATGGCTGAACCGGAGACGATGAAGAGCGCGAGCGGCGGTACCGATGCTGCGAGCATGCCTCCGACGCCTAGAGCTTTGGAAATGGCATGATCTATATCGAGCAACTGAAGCATTGCAAAGCTTTGCGAGGTTGCATCGTACCCGTCAAAGATTGCTTGCATCTCCGCGCCGGCATACCAGAGGGTAAAGGCGTTTACGATGCTCAGCAGGGGCATCCAAAGCGCGACTGCCAAGGGAAGCACCATGTACTTCCCAAGAATCGACATGCCCTTGTCGCCGAGTACCAGGGCGAATGCCATGAACGGAGTCATCGCATACAGCAGACCTTCAAAGAAGGCGATCATGGGACGCATATAGTGCTTGAAGGTGTCGCCCTTCCCGGCCCACTGGATCTCTTGATGGTTAAGCGATTCTCGTAGTGCCAGAGC
>NZ_JACBXH010000110.1:0-1561 GCF_041381355.1 Pseudomonas sp. LM13 | reverse complement strand
CCCGGATTTCTCATGAGGCCGGCAGGCGTGGCCGGTGAAGCCTCGGTGTATCAACAACCTGCCTTCCACCGCTAAAAATTGATCGTTTTTTATTCAATTCCCGCGTATGGGGCGCACTGCCCCCTTTCCCCCATTGAGCCGGGCCGGGGGCGCCCGCCTGTTCAGGTCGGCTTGAGGCGGGCAACCAGCCCCGCAAAGAGTTCCTGATGCGGATAGGCCTCGCTGATCAGCACGCGGATGCGCCGGCTGTTGCGAATGATCACCGCACCGATCTTGAGCAGTTTCAAGCGCAGGTTATGGATGCTCATGCGCGCCAATGCGGTGCCCTGGAGATGATCGCGTAGCCGTTCGAACAGCACATAGGCAAAGGCCGACAGCATCAGCCGCCACTGGTTGGTCCACCAGCGTGGGCTGGAGGTGCGGTCGGCGAACAGATCCAACTGTTGGTCCTTGATCCGATTCTCCATGTCGCCACGGCCGCAGTAGTCTTCGTAGTACTGCTGGGCAGCATCCTCGGCAAAGCGGGACACGACGATGAAGCGTGGATTGGCACCCTGCTCGCCATGTTCCAGGCGCGACACGACCAGGCGGCGCCTACGCCAACTACCGGCCTGATAGAGGAAGCGATACACGCCGGACATCTTCTGCCCGGTTTCTTGGTAGGCCTCGGCGACCGCTTGCATGGCCGGCGCCGCCATCCGCTGCAGGCGGGTGTTGCGGGCCAGACCCACCACATAATCCACCTGCTTGCGGTCACACCAGTCGAGCATGCGATGTCGGCAAAAACCGCCGTCACCGCGGAACACGATGCGGGTCTCTGGCCAGAAGCGGCGAATGAACTTGACCAGCAGTGCCAGGATGGCCCAACTGTGTCGGGCGCCATCGATGTTGCTCGGGCGCAAATAGCTCACCAGCAGATGGCGACCACAGAACACATAGAGCGGCAGGAAGCAGTAATGGTCGTAATAGCCATGGAAGAAGCGCCCTTCCTGATCACCATGCACCGGCACATCGGTCGCATCGAAGTCGAGCACGATCTCAGCCGGCGCCTGGTCATGCTGGGCGATGAAGTGCTCCCACAGCAGGCGATGGGCTTGCACCACCGTTTCGCGATCGGCTTGCTGTTCCAGGCGCCCCAGAGTGGATTTGCCGGCCAGCGGTTGCAGGCGGTTGACCGCAGTCTGCAGCGCGTAGTCATGGCGCAGGCCGTCATGATCGTTGAGATCCTCGTAGCCGGCGGCCAGTGCATAGATACGCTGGGCGAGCAGTGTCTGCAGTCCATGCTGGACACGCCCAGGATCACGCCGATCGGGAACGATTTTGGCCAGGCGGCGGGTCAAGCCATGTTGCCGGTCGACCTCGCGCAGCAGCAACAAGCCCGCATCCGAGGTGATGTGACCACCGGTGAAAGAGGCCTCGACGAGGCGGCGAGAGAGGGGTGAAAAGTGGAGTTTTTCTGGTAGCATTTTGTGCGCGGCTGAAGACTTATGGGGCTTTGTTTGGCGACAAGAATCATAAGGCTTTCAGCCGTTTTTGTTTATGCGGTCATGAGAAATCCGGG
>NZ_JACBXH010000109.1:0-1579 GCF_041381355.1 Pseudomonas sp. LM13 | reverse complement strand
AAATGCGGGGCAGGGCATAAAAAATGCGGCTCAGACAACTTACAGAGAGCTACAAGAAGCTGGCGAGAAATATCGGGAATCAAGTAAGCCACGAAGCCCAACGAGCATAGACTAAAAAAAAGCCCGCGATGCGGGCTTTTTGTTTACCTCTGTGCGGGTATATGTGTAAACCATTTATAGAAGCTACGTCCGGCATATATAGCACAGACAAGCGCGATAAGGTCAGGAAGCCACGAAGACCTGACACCGAAAACTGCATCAAACAGTCCGATGCCAAAGATGAGGGCAACGAGGACCATGAAGGTAAACAAGAATGCGAGAACGACCCCTAGTGCCTGATACCAGACCGCTTCACGGACGTCAGGCGAACTCCCATCCCACCTTTCGGATAGGCAGAACGGGCAGCAGCTCGATACGGGGCGACCACCTCCAAGCCACCATCCCCAGCCGCCGTAGAAGCCGCGACTAAAGATTGTCTTGGGCACCATCATCTTTCCGCAGCACTGGCACTTCACTGAATCATGGCTCGGCATAGCCACCTCTTTCCACTTCAACCTTGTCATGACTACATCATCGCTCGGTATCGCAGGAACCCAAATGCTCATCGGATATCGCGCCCATAATCGCCATAGCTCTCCCTGGTAGGGAGCCCAACGAAGACGCCAGGCATTGCCTGGTCCGATAGCTCATTGCAGCCTGACTGTGAGCAATCAAGCCCTTATCTTGTTAGCACCAATGGCAGGTGCTCGCCTTTCGCCTATCTTGGATTTTGATCTGACGGCAGGAGGAGCATTCGACAACGCTAACCTCCTGAGAGCGATAACCCGACGCAAGAAGCCAGCATTCAGATGCGTCGAGAGTATCGGCCTCAGAGAAATTCAGGTACGACCAGATCAGGCGGTACTCATTGAGCGCGAGCGAAAAGGCCAGCGCATTGATACGAGTCTCGGGGTTCTTGGCCAGCAGCAGGTAGATGCTCATGAAGAGCAGAGCGTGGCGAGGCATTCTCTCGATACTGCTCGAATGACTGCCGATTCGACCGCCTCCCTTCGGGCCAACACGATTCTCACGGCGCAACTTACGATGAAGGCTGTTAACGCGCTCAGGCAAGCCAACGTGGGCGGTAACGAGTTTGGGGGTCACACCATCCTTCAGCAGCCTTTCTGCGACGACATCACCACTGGTTAGCTCCGCGTTCCAATCCCGCACGCGGCCCATACGCTTACCTCCATTAGCGCGCTGGTGCTTCAGCTCGCCGAGGATAATGCGCAGGCAATCACTCAACTGTGCCTCAGGGTTGTCCGGCATCAGCTCTAGGGAAGCGAGGTCGCACCGAAGGCCAACCTTGAAGCCTCCTTTCTGAATCATCATGAGCCGTCGCAGAAAAGGTTCATGCCGGAAACGGTCGAAGCCTTCATTGTCGAACCCGATGCTGATCAGTGGGTTCGTCTTGTTAGTGATCGCGAAATTGATGGTTTCAGTGACCATGGTCAACCGGATGCATGTGCGCTCAAAAAGGTCATCATCCAGCCCTCCACGCCCAACATCCAACCTGTCATAGGAGATCCTAAAGAGAGAG
>NZ_JACBXH010000108.1:0-1596 GCF_041381355.1 Pseudomonas sp. LM13 | reverse complement strand
CAGAGCGTGTGAAAACGCACTGACGCCAGAAAAATCCAACGCCCCGACTGGTTCGGGGCGTTGGTGTTTTTGATGCTTGGAAATGGAAAGCGGGATTTACCCCAACAGCTCGATCAACCGACGGGCACCCAGCACATTGATAGCTCGTTTAAGGTTGTAGGCGTTGACCGCCAGGGCCATTTCCGTCCGCGCTCCCCGCAGTTGTCGGAGCAGGAAGCGACCATTACCCAAAATCCACTGCTTCAGATTGCCGAAGGGATGTTCGACGATGGATCGGCGCCTGACCATCATCTCTGGATGCGCCTGCATCCGCTGATGCATGCGTTCGAACGCGGATTCATGGACATGCCGACTCACGTGTCGACGTTTAGCCTTGGTGCAGCGTGTTTTCAATGGACAGCCCGCGCAGTCATCCTGCACGGCATAGATGCGCTGTAGGCCACTGACCTGCTTGAACAGTAGCCATTTGCCTGCCGGGCATTGGTACTGGTCGTGGGTGGCGTCATAAGTGAAGGCGCTGCGATCGAATAGCGGCGTGTCGTCGCCCTTGTTATTGATACCTCGATTCTCCGGCACATAGGCCGTAATCCCAGCATCATCACAGGCTTGAAACTGCTCACCATTGGAGTAGCCGGCATCGGCTGTAACCGTCAGCGCTTCCTGTTCTAGGATCGCCTGGGCGGCCTTGGCCATCGGTTCCAGTTGCTGGTTATCGCTGCCGTTCTGAGTGACGGCATGATGCACGATCAGCCCATGCTCGCCATCTACTGCGCTTTGCACGTTATAAGCCACGCGAGCCCCCTGGTGGGTACGCATCATGCGGGCCTCGTCCTCGCCCACGACGAACTGATCCAGCCTCTGTACCTCCATCAACGCCTGGGCTGTCAGGTTATCGGCATGTCGGCTCTCCAGGTGCTGCAGCGCTGCCTTGACCGCACGGCGATCAACCCCTTCAGTTGCCTCACTGCGGTCAGCCTCGTCCAGTTCTGCCAGATAACGGCTTATCTGCGCCTCCAGTTTGGCTTGTTGGCGCTTGAGCTTCGTCAGGCTCAGATGCTTGCGTTGCGACGCCACCGCCTGAAACTTGCTGCCATCGATGGCCACGAGTTGCCCGCTGATCAGCCCCACCTGGCGACAGAACTGGACGAAGGTGCGGCAGGTCGCCTGAAAAGCAGCGCTGTTGTCCTTGCGAAAATCAGCAATGGTCTTGAAATCCGGTGCCAATCGGCCCAGCAGCCACATCACCTCGACATTGCGTTGGCACTCAGCTTCCAGGCGCCGGGAGGAGCGGATGCGCTGGAAGTAACCGTACAGATAAAGCTTGAGTAGATCCGCTGGATCATAGCCAGGACGTCCAGTCTTGAGTGGTTCGGCCTTGCTGAAACCCAGAGCCTGCAGATCCAGGCGAGCGACATAGGCCTCGATCACCCGTACCAAGTGATCCTCCGGCACCAGCTCCTCCAATGTGGGAGGAAACAGGCTGCTTTGCTGACGACCTTCGCCCTGGATGTAGCCCATAAACGACAATGCCCCCATCAACTGATGGAGGCATTGTCTTCAGCTTGCTCTCAGACTGCTAGGTTTTCACACAGTCTG
>NZ_JACBXH010000107.1:0-1601 GCF_041381355.1 Pseudomonas sp. LM13 | reverse complement strand
GTTAAAGGTAAAAAGCATTACGTCTTTGACTGTGTGGCTGACGCTGTAGCCTCTGGTGAGCTGCCTATTGTTGGGGTGGAGTGGCAGGGTGGTGGCGGCCACTGGATGTTGGTAGTGGGGTACCAAGGAGAGGAGGTTGGCGAGGATATTCAATTGACTCATCTGCTCTGCCTGGACCCGGGCCAGGAAGCTCCCAAGGCCAGCCTGTGGAACGCGGTGCTGGAGGTCTACAACAGTGATGGTTCCTCTATCCATCAGGGGCCTATTACGTCCAATTTCTGGGGCATGGACGGCAAAGTGACGAAGTGCCAAGTCAAGGATACCGTCATTCTTTCGCTCGCCGGCGCAGGTTGAGTAAGCCGTACTGGGCACTAGCTAATCGGCGAAGTGTTTTACAAATATCCAGCGTTCGATATTGGAGTAACTGAATGATCGGGAGTTATATCGAAGGCGTGCTGACTTCTGCCTCAGCAAGCTCTGTGACCGAGATTTTTATCTGGCTGATGCTCGGTATTTTTGCGATGGCGGCGCTCCAGGGAAAAAGCGGGAAGCATGGCCTTTTTCTGGAGCATGCGCCGGCAGTATTGGTATCACTCGGCATCCTAGGGACATTTGTCGGGATCGTGATTGGTCTGCTGGATTTTGATGCCCATGACATCAAGGGCAGTATCGAGGGTTTGCTCGATGGACTGCGCACAGCTTTTATCACCAGTCTTGTGGGTATGAGCCTCTCCATACTGTTGAAGGCACTAGATGCTTGGTGGTTTGCTCCAGCCCGAGGTCGTGCGGAGCAGCCGGATAGTGTCACACCCGAGCATATCCATGGTGTGCTCACTCAGCAGGTCAAGCTGCTGGAGGAGCTCAATCAGTCACTGGCCGGCAATGAAGAAGGCTCGCTAGCAGGCCAGCTGAAGTTGATGCGTACCGACGTGAGCGATTTCCGCAATGGTATTGATCGCACCCATCGCGAGTTCCAGGAAAAGCTCTTCCTGCATCTGACCCTGTTCGGGGAGATGCTGGCCAAGTCAGCCACCGAGACGGTGATCGAGGCGCTGCGGCAGGTCATTCAGGATTTCAACAAGCACCTGGTGGAGCAGTTCGGCGATAACTTCAAGGCGCTGAACGAGTCGGTCGGCAAGATGAACGAGTGGCAGGTGCTCTATAAGGAGCACGTGGAGGCGCTTGAAGCACGTATCGAGCTCGCGATCCATGAGCTGGAACGTACTGCTACAGCCAACGAAGCGATCAGCCGCTCCCTGACTAGCTCGGAACAGTCCATCGGCTCTATCGATAACCATTGCCAGAGCATCCCAATGGCTATCAGCCAGCTGGAGCCTGTACTGCAGGTCAACCAGCATCAGATTCAGGAGCTGCAACGGCATCTCGACGCCTTTATTGCCATGCGCGATCAGGCAACCAGCGCTGTATCGGAGATACAGCAGCACATTGAAACACTCACAAAAGGTCTTTCCGACGGTGTTACCAGTGTCATGACCGTCATGCATGAGGGGGCACAGGAATTCGGTCGCTCCGTAGACCGTACCAATACTGCAATGGGGGAGACGGCGAATATCGTGACAAGTAAGTCCGAGGAGATTGCC
>NZ_JACBXH010000106.1:0-1608 GCF_041381355.1 Pseudomonas sp. LM13 | reverse complement strand
CGATTCTGTTGAAAAAGTAGGTTTAGCGGCGGCCTGCCGATCAGGTGTGCCTGCTGTCGAAGTGACTGCAAGCCACTTCAGGTTGCCTTTCGGCGTTTCGCTGAGCGTCCTTGCTCAGGCCTGAGGGTTAATTTGAAGGTTTCTGCTCTCAGCAGGCGTACCTATCCCGTGAGCGGTGGCCCTTGAGGCAAAAGCTTGGCCATGCGTCGCAGGTTCTGCACCGCCGCCGCCAAAGTGAATTCGTCAGTGGCACCTGTCAGGCCGCGCAGTCGTAAACGATCGAGTTTCATGATCCGTTTGAGGTGGGCGAACAGCATCTCCACCTTCTTTCGTTCGCAGCGAGAGACGAGGTATTCCGGTGTCTTGGCGATGCGCCTGGCCACATCGCGGGCAGCCTCATGGATACTGCGGACGATCTTCCGATTCGGCGTGTTGGGGCAGCATTTCGCTTTCAGCGGACAGGTAGTGCAGTCGGTTTGGCTGGAGCGATAAATGATGGTGTTGGCCTTGGTCACCCGCGATCTTTTCTGGGTGAAGGCGCGCCACTCACTGCGTAGTGGTTTGCCGGCTGGGCAGCGGTATTCATTGGCCTCCTGGTTCCAGTGGAAGTCGTTACTGGAGAGGCTGTCGTCCTTGCGCTCAGTCTTGTCCCACACCGGCACATGCGGCTCGATGTCCTTTTCTTCGACCATCCAGGCCAGCATCGGGGCGGTGCCATAAGCGGTATCGCCGATAAGGCGTTCCGGTGTGAGATCGAACTGAGCTTTGACACGCTCGACCATCGTCCTAGTCGAATCGACTTCGGCGGTACGGTGCGCCGGGGTAGCTTCCACGTCCATGATCACACCGTGCTCAGTGTCGATCAGGTAATTCGTGGAGTAGGCAAAAAAGGCCGGCCCACCTGGCGCTGCTGTCCAACGGGACTGAGGATCTGTGAGCGAAATTTTCTTGGGAAGAGCCTCAGCCAGCGCCTCTTCATCAAGGGCTTCGAGGTACTCGCGCACTGCGCGGCTGCTGAGCTTTGGATCGTTCCAATCGACCTCATCTCCCGCTACCCCACGTTGCCGGCTGGCATCCGCCTTGATGATGCTAGCGTCGACGGCAAAACCTTCGCCCTTGACTAGGCCGGCTGCCATGCAACGCCGCAGCACCTCATTGAACAACCAGCGGAACAGATCGCTGTCACGAAAACGCCCATGGCGATTCTTCGAGAAGGTCGAGTGATTGGGGACTTCGTCTTCCAGACCCAGCCGGCAGAACCAGCGATAGGCCAGGTTCAGGTGCACCTCTTCGCACAATCGCCGCTCGGAACGAATGCCATAGCAGTAGCCGACGACCAGCATGCGCACCATCAATTCCGGGTCAATCGAGGGGCGTCCGATGGGACTATAGAAGTCCGCCAGGTAGGCGCGCAGATCACTAAGATCCAGGCACTGGTCGATGCTGCGCAGGAGGTGTTGAGCCGGGACGTGATCTTCTAGGTTGAACGAGTAGAACAGGCGCTGCTGTCCTCCCGGTAACTGCCCCATCATGCTGTTCGCCCCCACGCTCGCTGACAGAGCAATTTTGCCAACGGCATGGAGAGGCCGCTACTTTTTCAACAGAATC
>NZ_JACBXH010000105.1:0-1636 GCF_041381355.1 Pseudomonas sp. LM13 | reverse complement strand
TTACGGTGGGATTCAGAGCTTACGTTGGTTTTTGGTTCCATTGCTCCCCAAACCCCTACATGAACCGTTTCCAGATCGCACCCGAAGAGTGGGCGCTAGAGGCGCTGTTCGGCGAATCATTCGTTCGCTACCGCGCCCGCGTCCGCCGCTGGATCTGAGCGTTGTCAGTGGTAGTGGCTAGGAGACTTGCTATCGCGTCAGCCTGCGGCAGGTGCACTTGAGTTAGCTGAATTTTATCGTGACGAGCTGCTTATCTATATACCTGAAATATGTCGCAGGTCGAGGGCATAGCGCCAATAAGTGATATTCGGCTATTCGCTCTGTTAATACCTTGTTTTAATTGTAGCGCATAGTAAGCTTATGCTTCGCTGCAGTGATTGTCGGTCTGCTTGGTGTCGAGACAAACACTGCCGTCTAGCTCCATCTCGAGTGTCGAGTGGCTGATTTTGAATTGCTCATGGAGTACACGTTTCAAATCAGTCTTCACTCGTTCGATCCCAGGCAGACTCGCCTTCTTGATGACAACATGTGCTTCCAGTGCAATTGTATGCTCAGCGATTTCCCAAACATGCACGTGGTGAACGCCCTCGACGTCGTTTACTTGTTCCATGACATTGATTATATCAGCGACGGAAACGCCTTCTGGCGCGCCCTCCATTAACAGATGGATGGTTTTAGGCAGCATGCTAAAGCCTTGCCAGAGCACGTAGCCAGCAATCATCAGTGTCAGTACAGTATCCGCCCAGTACCACCCATACAGAAGTATCAATGTCCCGGCGATAACAACGCCGACGGAGGCCAGCGCATCCGACACATTGTGCAAGAATGCCGCCTTTATATTCATGCTGTTCTTGGACATTGTGTAGGTGAGAAAGGCCGTGACGATATCTACAACCAAGGCTATTCCCGCGACCACGACCACTGTCCAACCTTCAATGGGCTGCGGGGAAAACAACCGGCCTATGGCCTCGTAAATAAGATAGAGACCGACGATGATCAGGGTGACCAAGTTGATCAAAGCCGCTATGGTTTCACTGCGTCGATAGCCAAAGGTTTTAAATGCATCTGGCGGTCTGCGACCGATCTTACGTGCGATCAGCGCAATAACCAGTGATGCGGCATCGCTCAAATTATGTAGCGCGTCAGCAATGAGTGATAAGCTACCAGAGAGTATTCCACCGACTATTTGTGCCAGTGTTAATGCGGCGTTAACGCCTATAGCAGCAATTAGACGCTTATCGCCTATAGCTTCGGTGTTATGGTTATGTTCGTGGCCCATTGGTTTTTAACCACCCTTAAAAATCTAAAAAAAGACTAAGCACAGGAAGCCAAACGGTCGTCTATAGCAACAAATAAATATACTAGTGCCTTTGTACCGTCTGACACGGAGACAGCCTCCAAACCGTTGACAGAAATCCGACCATCATCGCCCGAGTTCGTGCGCCATTGCCTTCAATACGCCGATAACTGGCTAACCCTTGTCATGATCTGAATATGACAGATTTGTAATCTTCACATCATCTTTCGTGGTTCAAGCTGCACAGCGGAAGATTACATTTCAATAATGTAATGTTTGGCTCACACTGCCGTTATCTTCAGTCGCGCAAAATTCGTTAGAACCTGTAGAGCTCACCGG
>NZ_JACBXH010000104.1:0-1653 GCF_041381355.1 Pseudomonas sp. LM13 | reverse complement strand
CATGCGCTTTTGTTGGTGCAATCTATAAGCGTGCGTCGGTTGCCGGGCATTAGTAAATGAAAGGCTACCGAGACAGTAAAGATTTGAAGTGGGCAGTCTTCAAGCTAATCAGGCGATCTACAATAAAGCCAACGTCTAACCGAGTCACATTGAAGTCAATTTAGTCGATTAAACGTCTTTATATATAGCGCGCCTCGGTTGCATGCGGCTTTTGATTGGGAATGCAATGGCGGGACATTAGCGCGTGCACGCTTACCGTGGTGCATTGAAACTCAAAATATCCAGTTGCTCGGTCAGCCAGCGATGCGCCTGATATGTACTCTGAAATTTACGAGCTAGGATGCGTACACCTTTATCTACGCTACAGTCACGGAGCGTGAGGCCATGACCTTCTTCGTCGATTTCGTAGGTCTTTGCTTTCATATCGCCGAGCTGCATCGCCAGCAGCCTAACGTCATCGAGTGAATGAATGGGGGCTATGCTGTGCTTGCGCACGTAGGAGCGTACCTTCTCAGAAAGCTCATTGAAGTCATCTGCATTAATGCGGTGGACTATATCATCTGAATCTGGGATTTTCTCCGGATAGTCATCATCAAGTGATACGCAGTGTTCCACACCGTGAATGCTTGCTACTAGGTATTGACCGCCGACTTCGTCGCGCTCGCAGTTAAGAATTAGGATGGACATGATTTTTCCTCAGGTTGTTGTTCTGTTCATAATTCTAAGTTGCTCTGCTTAAAAAAGGCAATAGGCTAACTGTATTTTTATGCAGTCTCTGGTTAACGCCCCGGAGGCCGTTCGGCTGGCTATCTAGTAGAGTGTTCGACCCAAAACTCATAATTTAAAAGTGGCACAAGCAGTATGTCGTGGGCAGTGGTGTCTCGGTAAGCGATCGCGCCAGTCCGTCGCCGACCCAGGCTGTGAGCGCAATTTAAAATTACTCTACTTGGTTCTCGCATTTTAAAATGTGAATCGGCTGAAAGAGTGGAAGCACCTGCTGATACCCGACGCTATCCAGTCGGTCTATGTGCTGCTCCCGGCGGGTTGTCTTGATGGGTCAGGTAACATGGTGCGTTCTTGGCCAACGAACCAAAGTCCGGAATGCGATATAGAAAGGATAGAATTTTTGCACCTTTGCAATGTTTGGCTTTTGGGGTTATATAAAAAATAATGCTCTGGTTGTTGTTTTTTTGTTTTCGTATTTGCAATAATTGATTGTGTGGCATGTGTCACGCAAATAATAATTAGAAGAATAATATGAATGCAGAGACTCAAAGCGCCTATATTAGTTTGGCCAGTAATTTTTATGCGACTCGGATGCAGGGCGTTGAGCTTGATGAGCTCAATATTATTGGTGCTTTACTACGGGCGGCCCCTGATTACCGCCCGGATTATTATCGGCGCCTACGTAACGCTTTGGCGTTTGATCAAAAGCATCGAGGAAATTTCTGGGCTGCCCAAGAAATCAATCGTACGCTCAATCCGGTCACTGTGTTAAATCTGCCGCGAAAGAAAAAGCAGCGACGTCCGCAGAAGCTTTCTACCGCTGATTTCGAAGCGTGGCTACGGTGTCTGGCTGAACGAGATATGCCTGTCGAAGCGGGAGCTTTAATGGTGATATCTCTTACCGGAGCGCGACCATGCGAGCTTAAC
>NZ_JACBXH010000103.1:0-1673 GCF_041381355.1 Pseudomonas sp. LM13 | reverse complement strand
CCCAGCCAACCAGGCCCACTTCACGCTTTCCCTCGAAGGCATCGAGCACGACTTCAAGGTGCTCGAGTTCCAAGGCCGCGAGGCCATCAGCCAGCCCTATCGCTTCGACCTGGAACTGGTCAGCGAGCGCCCCGATCTGGATCTGGAACGCCTGCTGCATCGCCCGGCTTTCCTTTCCTTCGCGCCGGATGGCAGCGGCATCCACGGGCTGGTGCATCAGGCCGCCCAGGGTGAGTTCGGCCAGCGCCTGACCCGCTATCGGCTGACGATCGTGCCGCAGCTGGCCTACCTCGCCCATCGCACCAACCAGCGCATCTTCCAGCACCTCAGCGTGCCGCAGATCATCGCCCAGGTGCTCGAAGAGCATGGTATCCAAGCCGATGCCTACCGCTTCGGGCTCGGCCCGGTGGTCTACCCGCCGCGCGAGTACTGCGTGCAGTACGATGAGACCGACCTGCACTTCCTCCAGCGCCTGTGTGAGGAAGAGGGCATCCATTATCACTTCCAGCACAGCACAGCCGGTCATGTGCTGGTATTCGGCGATGACCAGACGGTCTTCCCGAGGCTCGCTGCCACCGCCTATCAGCAGGACAGCGGTCTGGTCGCCGACCAGCCAGTGATCAAGCGCTTCGGCCTGCGCCTGGAAACCCGTACTAGCCGGGTCACGCGCCGCGACTACGACTTCGAAAAGCCGCGCCTGTCCATGGAGGCCGCGTTCCACAGCGACTTCCAGCCGGATCTCGAAGACTACGACTACCCTGGCCGCTTCACCGAGCGCGCCCGCGGCAAGCACCTGTCGCAACGCGCCCTGGAACGCCACCGCCACGATTACGAACTGGCCGAAGGCGACAGCGACCAGCCGCAGCTGGCGAGTGGGCATTTCCTCCCGCTCGGCGAACACCCGCGCGGCGACTGGAACCAGCTCTGGCTGCTGACCGAAGTGCTGCATGAAGGCAAGCAGCCGCAGGTGTTGGAGGAGTCCATCACCAACCTATCAGGCGGTTCAGAGCGAGCTCCCTCTCCTCTCTGGGGCGAGGGGACTCTTGCAAGCTCCGACTTCCATCAAGGCTACCGCAACCACTTCAGCGCCACCCCCTGGGCCATCCTTTTCCGTCCGACCCTTCGCCATCCGAAGCCCAAGGTGCTCGGCAGCCAGACCGCCGTGGTCACCGGCCCTGCCGGCGAAGAGATCCACTGCGACGAGTACGGACGGGTGAAGGTCCAATTTCACTGGGATCGCCACGGCCAGGTCGATGACAAGACCAGCTGCTGGCTGCGCGTCTCCTCCAGCTGGGCTGGCGACCGCTATGGCGGTATTGCGATCCCGCGGGTCGGCATGGAAGTGCTGGTGGCCTTCCTCGAAGGCGATCCCGACCAGCCGCTGGTGACCGGCTGCCTGTACCACAAGGAGCACCAGGTCCCCTACGACCTGCCGGCCAACAAGACCCGCACGGTGTTCAAGACCCTGAGCAGCCCGGGCGGTGGCGGCTACAACGAACTGCGCATCGAAGACCGCAAGGGTGCCGAACAGATCTACCTCCACGCCCAGCGCGACTGGGACGAGAACATCGAGCACGACCAGAAGATCCGCGTCGGCCACGAACGCCACGACACGGTCGAGGCCAACAGCTATAGCGAATTCTGCGCCGAAGAACACCGCACCACCCACGCCG
>NZ_JACBXH010000102.1:0-1718 GCF_041381355.1 Pseudomonas sp. LM13 | reverse complement strand
CCCGCCTTATTCACGAGGGCGCTGATTGAGCGGTCTGAAGGTACTGGCTGTTGGCATTGCTTATCAGGATTCGCATCTTCAGCGCGAGTGGCTGTTGAGTAATGCCAGAACGCAGCCCTTTTCCTACTTACTTATAGCTCTTTGGAATCAATTGCGACCGTCCAAGCAGCCGTGATCGCCGACCGCCGCTCCGGTCGCTCGCTTTCTGATGCTGTGGTGGTCTCGCAGGAGCGTCAGCTCAGTGCGGTCAGCTTCGGCAGCCCCTTCAGCAGCGTCGGCCACCACTTGTCGGCGGCGGCCCCCAGATGAACGGT
Source organism: Pseudomonas sp. LM13 (assembly GCF_041381355.1). NCBI lineage: Bacteria > Pseudomonadati > Pseudomonadota > Gammaproteobacteria > Pseudomonadales > Pseudomonadaceae > Pseudomonas > Pseudomonas sp. LM13. Next base: position 1,404 of record NZ_JACBXH010000102.1, on the reverse strand, counting down.
GATTCGCCGAGCGTGCAGCCTCAGCGTGGCGGCGACCTTCAGCACCTGCTCGCGCATCCGGCTGAGGCTCCAGCCTTGCCGGGTCTGCCGCTCCAGCAGGCAGCGCAGGCCATGCAGGACCTGGTAGGCGTAGAGACTCAGTAGCAGACTCACTTCGTTGCGGGCCATCACCTCTTGAACGGTGGAAGCGCCGCGGTCGGTCGAGGAGAGATGCACGTCGAGTGCTGATTTCACCTCGCCCATGTGCGCCTCGGCGCTGCCGCGCTTGCGATAGAGTGCTAGGACCTTCTCTGGCGGCCAGTCGAACTTGCTGAGGTTGGTGACCAGGAAGAAGGCATGCAGCAGCAGGTCATCGGGGCGTTCCTGCACCACCAGCACTACGCGCCGCGGTGCCGACCAGGAGCCGGCTTGGTACTCCAGATCGTGGCACCACTCGCGAGGCTGCTCGGGTGGCCGGCCGGGTGGCCGCTTCAGGAGCGGTGCTGCCAGCTTCTGTAGACCGGTGTGACTGCGCAACCGGCCCAGGTATTCGATCTCCCGATCCTCCAGGGCCTCCAGCGTCGCGTTATCGGTAAAACCGGCGTCGATGCGCACACGAACCTGTGCCCCGGTGCTCTCGTTGAGTCGTCGTACCAGATGCGGGATCCAGGTGTCGGCGTTCTCTGCCGGGCCGGCGTTGCCCTCGCGCAGCAGGCCGCCCACCATGTCGCCGGTCTCCGCCAACGATGCGACCAGCGGCGAGTAGATGCGGGCCCCGTAAAGGCCATGATAGGCCGACCCGCCCTGATGGCCATGCACCTCGATCGGCAGGCCATCGATGTCCAGCGTCAGCTGTTTGGGACGTTCACCGTTCTGCAGCGAGGTCAGGCGCCAGACCACCAGCCGCAACAGGCCTTCGTGCACGGCATCGATATTGTCGTTACGACCGAGGCAGCTCAGCAGCCGCGACAGCGTGGCTTGAGACGGCCGGTCCTGGACCAGGGGTGTCATGCCGCGTGCATCGCTGCAGGCCAACTGCCAAAGCGGGTCACGGCGCAGCGTGTCGGTATCGCTGAGATCGATCCAGCCCATCGCACGCTGCAGCACCAGGGTACGCAACTGGCTGGCCAGCGAATGACGGATGCGCAGCGGGTGGCGTCGATCGACCAGATTGTCTTCCAGCGCCTCGATTACGCCGCTGTTGTCGAGGGCTTCACGCAGCAGCAGGGCGCCGCTGTCGCTGGTGGTGCGCTGGCCGCTCAGCTCAACACGGACAGAGCCGTTGCATGAGGGCGTCCAGGTGGATAGGCTTTCACCCATGGCGAGTGGTCCTCTTGAATCGTGTTCTGGCAGGAACATCCTGATTCTACAAGAGAAAACCACTCGCCATCTTCGTTTTCAGGTCGGCCTCATGAATAAGCCGGG
>NZ_JACBXH010000101.1:0-1785 GCF_041381355.1 Pseudomonas sp. LM13 | reverse complement strand
TTAGAGCGTTTCGAAGCTATATCGTCAGCGGTAATAGCGCTCGAGTATTTCCATCGCCAGATTGATTGACTGCAAGCGCTGGGTACTGCCCCCCCGATCCGGGTGGTGCAGGCCGACCAGCTGACGATAGCGACGCTTGATCAATTCCAGCGTGAGGGGCTGCGCGGAGCGATCCAGTTCAAACAGTTCGAGAGCGGCACGCTTCTCGTCGCTGCCCTGCATGCGCGTCCAGAAACTCGCCAGCAGGCGTTCGACATCGTCTTCGTCGGTATCCCGCAGGTTGGAGAGGTCCAGGTAGTACGCGCGCAGGGCGTCCTGTTCGGCGAGGCCGGCGTTGGCGCTGGCATACGGCAGCAACCGAATGCGCAAAGGACTGATCTGCAGATGCCCGCTGCCCTCGGCCCAGAGTCGGTCGCGCAGCAGATACAGCGCGTTGAACACCAGGAAATGCGTGCGGAACAGCACCAGTTTGTCGGTCAGCGGCAGGTTGGGCACATGCGTGCTGTGCCGGCGCTTGAGCTGTTGAATCAGCTCGTATTCGCTGCAGCCTTCGGGGTTTTCCTGCAGCAGTACGAGCAGGTGGTCTGGCAGATCCAGTGCGGGGGAGAAGTCGTCCATCGGGCGAGACTAGCACAGCACGGCGGTTGTCCATTCGGTGCTGGTTCACATCGGAGCAGGCGGCGAACGGGCTGCGGTCGGGCGTGCTTTGCGCGTAAAATGCGCGCCTTTCGCATCTCACCCGGACACCTGACATGGGCAACCTCTCGGTCAACCAGAACAAACTGCAGAAGCGCCTGCGCCGCCTGGCCGGCGAGGCCGTCACCGACTTCAACATGATCGAGGATGGCGACAAGGTCATGGTCTGCCTGTCCGGCGGCAAGTTATAACCAAAAAAATATTTGTAAAGCCTATAAACCTGTAGACATTGCCTGTAAGCCCCGCCTTCCGTCGCTTTTCCTTTCCTCTCGTTTGACAGAACTCATTTATGGACTAGTTTGTAACTAAATCGGTTATTGGACTAGCTTTTTTGTCAATTATGAAAGTCAAACGATACCAATTCAATTCGTTGCCCTTCGTGTCGATAGTGGACGAAGCGGATTGCCCTATTGATCCGTATGTTTCCTGCTACCTCAATGGTGCTTTATCTGCTAAATCGGCCAATACGAGATTTAGGTACGCAAATGAACTGCTGTTCGTGCTGCAGTACTTTTCGGAAAAAAATATTGACCTACCCGAACGAGTTGCGTCGGGCATTTTTATCTCCCAGATGGAGTACATGCAGTTCTATGACAGATGCTGCTTAAGTAAGGGTTCTGGTGATGAAGGTATAAATATAAGATTTCTAGATATAAATGATAAACATCTAAGGAACATCATTGTTGCCAATCAGAAAGGGATGGCAAAGGTCGCTAGCGAAACCTTGCAAGGTCGCATCAGACGACTTCGACAATTTCTTTTATGGTTGTTCGATGAGTTTCACGAAGTGCAAGATGCTGACGAAAAAACAAAAAATAAATTTAATGGGCTTATTGCAGAAATTAGGTTAGATGAAGATGCCCTTGGCAAGAATGGAGGGCAACATGTTGGCGATCCTGAGGAATCGGTGATCCCGGATGACGTTTTCGTAAAGTTTTTAGAGATGGTGATGCCGTCCTCTCCTAATAATCCCTTTAAAGCATCTAGGGTGAGGAATTACTTGATCGTCAATTTGCTAGTCCTAAGCGGCATCAGAAGAGGTGCGCTGGCAAAATTGAAGATTTCTGACTGTCTATTTCATGGCACTAA
>NZ_JACBXH010000100.1:0-1866 GCF_041381355.1 Pseudomonas sp. LM13 | reverse complement strand
GGCAAGCGTCTGGTGGTGGTAAGCGCCAACGTTCGAGGGCGTGACATTGGCAGTTTCGTCCAAGATGCGTCTGCAGCAATCGCTGAACGAAACCCGGTACCGCCCGGTTACTGGACGACGTGGGGTGGGCAGTTCGAGCAGCTGCAGGCTGCCGCCAAGCGCCTGCAGCTGGTCGTCCCAGTCGCCTTACTGCTGGTCTTCGTGCTGCTGTTCATGATGTTCAACACACTGCGCGATGGGCTGGTCGTCTTCACTGGCATTCCGTTCGCGCTTACTGGGGGAATTCTTGCACTCTGGCTCCGGGACATTCCCCTCTCAATTTCCGCTGGCGTCGGGTTCATCGCGTTGTCGGGTGTGGCAGTACTCAACGGACTGGTGATGATTGCTTTCATTAAAGGATTGCTAGAGGAAGGCCGGCCTTTATCCGAGGCTGTGCGTGAGGGCGCACTGGTGCGATTGCGCCCAGTCCTGATGACAGCGCTGGTGGCGTCGCTCGGCTTCGTCCCAATGGCGTTGGCCACAGGGACCGGCGCGGAAGTCCAACGGCCTCTGGCGACCGTGGTCATTGGCGGCATCCTGTCCTCGACAGCACTGACGCTGCTGGTATTGCCTGCGCTCTATTACACGGCTCTGCAGCGCCGCATGAAACGCAACGAAGAGGATGAGGACGCGAGCTGATATTGGTTTTCTCCCAACGTAGGCCAGGCTTGATGCCTGGCCTTTTTATGAATATCCAATCGAAGCTTCGAAGGGTTCACTGAAAGGATTTGTGGCCCCAATGCGCTGGTAACGACTGACGGGTACGTTATCGAGAATCGGGTAGGAGGCGGGGTCGCCCCCGCCGTCCTCCCACACCACCGTACATACGGTTCCGTATACGGCGGTTCCTGCCTACTGACAGACTGCGTCAGCGAGCTTGGTTCCGTTGATGTGTCGCCTGTGGTAACTAAGCGCCCAGACCGGCCCTCGGAGTTTCCGACTCCTACCTCCTGATGGTCTCGACCGCCGCTGTTCACGACGTTTCTGCCTTACGCTCCAACAGAGAGCACACCTGACTATCCACTCATGACAGGTTCAGCCCTTCATCGCTCCGGTTCCGAGCAACTACTACGGCCTCTGCTGACTTCTGTTCGCCCATCCCGCCACCTCTCGGTGCCGGTAGCACGTGGCAGGCCAAACAGATCTCCCAGGGTAATTCGCGCGACCTTCCTGCTTATGCCTGTCGGATTTACGTCGTAGCGTTCCGTGCAAGTATCGGGCTTTGGCAATCGTTGCTACCTCACCCCGCTACGCCGCCTCTATCCGCTTCCTGTACGTCAGACCAGCATTTTGCCTCGGGCTTCCTTCAGATTCGCGGTCACCCGCGACACCCTTGCCTTCAGCTAACACTTCCCCTTGCCGGGTGTGTAGAGGACTTTCACCTCCAAATCGTCCGACTCACCACCACAGTGAGCCGAACAGCGCCAGTCACGGCACTACGCGCCATGCCTGGCGCACAACAAAAAAAGCGCCTCGAAAGGCGCTTAAATACAGCTTTACCAACGGGATTCGGAAGCTATCGGAGGCGAAGATTGTTCGGGTGAAGCGGTTATTCAGTTTTGGATTCTTTCTTTATTTGCATATTGCTCTGATCCGGGCGCGGATTCTTAGCTTCTAGTCCGTCTATTTTTTCTTCACCAGACTCGGTTTCGTGAATCCGTTTTTGTTCTGCACGAAACTTTTCGTTAAATTTCATTGAACGATCGTAGCCGTCTCCTGCATAGGATAATGCGGAGCCGAAGATTACCGATCCAACAATAATAGCTTTCAACAGATTCATATGGGCAGCCCTCGCTAAATTCAAAGTGGCTTGTTGAGCTTTCCCGG
>NZ_JACBXH010000099.1:0-1952 GCF_041381355.1 Pseudomonas sp. LM13 | reverse complement strand
CCGTTCGCTTAATCTGTTGAAAATCTAAGGCCCGGTGAAGTAGAGAATGTCCTCGTATTTCACTGGGCCTTTGGCTAATCCAAGGCGCATAGCTGGTGTTTTCTTGTCCTTGGTGCCTTTCAGCACGTAGTTCTGCACTACTCGCAGGATATCGAGCAGCTTTTGCACCTGATTCGGGCTGTACGGTGCGTAGCCGCTCCAGACCCGCCCCGTATTCGATTGGGAAGAAATGCTCCGCTCCAAAAGAGATTGGCGCCGACGAATGCGGTTGAAGTACGAATCGACACCGTGCAGGCTGGCCCTGTTGTAAAGCCAAGCAGCGTGATCCGGTTCAAGGTCACCCAAGTCGGTCAGGTGACACAACGCCTTCTCTGGCTCATTCATTGTTGCCAGCGGGTGGAACACCCAGCGATCCTTCCATTTCCCAATGAGCTTTGCCTGCTCGATACGCTGTCTTAGCAGCAGCAAAACAGCTTCTCGCTTGTTCAGGCCGAGGTTTTCCTTCATCACCTTGGCGATAGCTTTCTTCGATTCGTTGATCAGCCTGCGCTTCTGATCCACGGTCATCATCTTGTTGATCCGCACGTAAAAAGCATCGACCCGGCGCGATTTGATCCCGTCTTGGAACGCTGCCAAGCACGCGGCCCGCATCCCTGAGTCCTGGTCGAGAAAGAATCTAAGCTTTTCGACACTGGCCAGCAGGTGCTGCAAATACAGGAAATGGCCGTACAGGGTGTACTCGGAATGGGTTTGCATGCCCCGATCCGGCAGCTTTTCGTCCTTTGTCGGTTCATCCGAGATTTCGACATCCTCTCGTTTCTCTGAGCTGGAGTAGGTCGCGGCGATATCTCCTTCCAGGTTTCCAGATGCCTTGGATTTCTTAGATGCAGCCATGGAGGCCAGATAGTCAGACGCCATCCAAAGCCTCGCGTACTTGCGGTGAGGGGTAGGCAGGTTGATGTCGGCGATCTGCTTGGCATCCTCCTCGATGGCCTCTGGATCAAGCCGGGGGTCGAAATTGAGGTGCATGGCGAAAATGTACTGGCTGGTGTTATCGGCTGACGCAACAGCCGAAACCACCGTGTTGCGCCGATCATCACGCCGAGACCAGTTGATCACGTAATCCTGGCGATCCACGCTGATGTATAGGCGTCGGATGGGCATGTCAGGAAGTTTCGACTCCCGCTCACTGGCAAAGGCCAAACACTGCCGATGGATGAAGTCGATCTTGTCGTAGACCGTTTGCAGGGCAATCTCTTCAATTTCGGCAATCCGACGCACCGGCACCTTATTGACGATCAGCTTGAAGATGCTTTTGTTCTTGTGAGTCAGGCGTTGGCGGCTGGTTGATTTACTGGCGACAGAAAAGGTTTTCTTGCAGGGCTTTCCCGCAACCGTTCCTTTGCAAAGGTAGCGCTGGCTGCCCGTACTGGTCACCCCGAATGCAGAGTAGAAGGCCTTGCCGCTGGAGACTGGCACTACATGGTTGGAGCAGCCGTCAACCGGGCAGCAAGGTTGCGCGGTGGCATCAACCAAGAAAGCCAACATCCGTTCTAGCTCTTCGTAGATACCTTTGTTACTTTTCAGGGGAAAGCTTTCGTTGCAGCTCTGGCAATAGCCAACCGGCAAGCCTTTTCCTGAGGCTACGATTCGGTATGGATTTTGGGCGCGAGAAAGCTTGTCGCCTACTGGCGAGCCAAAGTTGGCGCAAATTGGATTTTTGCAGAAATTAACCTGAATGCCCTGATGGGCTGCGGGTGATCGCTGCTTGCGAGCAGCTTGCGCACCATCTGCGTCAGAGAGGGGATTTTGCGCCCTTGTCGTATCCGCTGATTCGACTGCTTGGCCTTGGGAAGATTTCTTCCCCATGGCTGTCTCCTGAAAAGATGAGGTGCATAGCCTCATACAAGACCATGCACCTCAAAATTTCAACAGATTAAGCGAACGGCTCG
>NZ_JACBXH010000098.1:0-2000 GCF_041381355.1 Pseudomonas sp. LM13 | reverse complement strand
GACCGCATGCATCTCAAGCCGCTGGTGCGCATTGCACAATCGGCCGATCGCTACCAGATTCTCTGCCTGTCGCGCGACTCGGTGCGCCTGTTCGAGGGCAACCGGGATGCTCTGGATGAGGTGCCGCTGCATGAAGCGGTGCCCAGAACGCTGGCCGATGCACTGGGTAGCGATCTGACCGAGAAAGGTCAGAGCGGCTTCCCGCAGGGCTACAGTCGCGCCAGCGAACGGGGCGATCCGATGCAGGTCGAGGCTGGCGGCAGCGGCAAACAGGCGGAGATCGACCGCGACCGTGACCGCTATTTCCGCGAGGTCGATCGCGCGATCACCGAACACCACTCCCGGCCGTCCGGCCTGCCGCTGATCCTCGCGGCCCTGCCGGAACAACAGCCACACTTCCGCCGCATCAGTCACAACGAGTACCTGCTACCGGAAGGCATCGAGAACGGGCAGCGCGCCTTGGGCGTCGACGAACTGCGGGACAAGAGCTGGATGGTGATGCAGCCGCGCTATCTGAAGCGGTTGGAAGGGCTGCTGAATCAGTTCGGCGCCTCCCATGGTCAGGGCCTCGCCTCGGATCAGCTCGAAGATATCGGTCAGGCGACCCGCCAGGGTCGGGTTGCCACGCTGCTGGTCGAGGCAGAGCGGCAGATCCCCGGACGGGTCGACAAGAACGAGGGAAGCGCCGTGTCGGCAAGCGCCGAGGCTGCGAACACGCCCGACGTGCTGGACGAGCTGACCATCTGGACGCTTGAGCAAGGTGGTGAAGTCGTCGTGGTGCCGACCGAACGGATGCCGACGGCTACCGGAGCAGCGGCGATCTACCGCTTCTAACGAGGCTGGCGGGCAACGCTGGTTGCCCGCCGCGCCTCAGGCGTGACGCTCGCCTTGCCAGCAGCGCTCCAACCAGGCGAGATCTTCAGGCCGGGTGACCTTGAGGTTATCGGCGCGACCTTCGACCACTCGCGGTGAATGGCCGGCCCACTCCATTGCAGACGCCTCGTCGGTCACCTGCAGCCCACCGGCGAGCGCCGAGTCCAACGCCGTGCGCAACATGCCCAAGCGGAACATCTGCGGCGTAAAGGCTTGCCAGATGACGCTGCGGTCCACCGTTTCCACGACCCGCCCCTGCGGCCCTACACGCTTGAGTGTGTCCCGCGCAGGCACAGCCAGCAGTCCCCCAACCGGATCATCGGCAAGCTCGACGAGCAGGCGATTCAGATCGTCGCGCGCCAGATTGGGTCGGGCGGCGTCATGCACCAGCACCCAGTCGTCCGCGCTCGCTCCCGCCTCGGCAAGGCGCTGCAGGCCGTTGAGTACAGAGTCACAACGCTCCAGACCACCCGCCGCCCGCAGGATGCGCGCATCCCTGGCGTAGTCCAGGTTCGGCCAGTAGGGATCGTCGGACGCCAGACAGACCACCAGTCCGGCCAGGGCCGGGTGGTCAATGAAACGATCGAGGGTATGCTCGAGAATGCAGCGCCCAGCCAACCGCAGGTACTGCTTGGGACGGTCTGCACGCATGCGACTGCCGATCCCTGCTGCCGGAATGACGACCCAGAACTTCGACAACCGGACTTGGCTCATTCGACGAACTGGTAGAGGGTTTCGCCCTCTTTGACCATGCCCAGCTCCTGACGCGCACGCTCCTCGACGGTTTCCATGCCCTGCTTGAGCTCCAGGACTTCCGCTTCGAGGATTCGATTGCGCTCCAGCAGCCGCTCGTTCTCGCCCTGCTGGTCGGCAATCTGCTTGTTCAGACTGTTGACCTGCGCCAGGCTGCCCTCGCCCACCCAAAGACGGTACTGCAGCCCGCCGAGAAGCAGGATCAGCACGACGAACAACCAGTAGGGGCGACGCATAGCAGGCATGAAACGACTTCGGCGGCAGTTCGAATAAGGAAGACAACACAGCAACGACTATCTTGGCGCGGGAGTGATCGCCCACCAAGACGATGCCGATTGAAACAAAAAAGGGCGACTCGCGCCGCCCTTTTTTAA
>NZ_JACBXH010000097.1:0-2071 GCF_041381355.1 Pseudomonas sp. LM13 | reverse complement strand
GGCCAGTAGCAGCCGCTCAATTGTGTCTATAGAACCTTTAGCGATTCAGTTACCAAACCAAAACTTTCAGGCAAGGCCTGCAGAGATTGTCTTGGGGCTAAGAAAACAACATATACCTCAGACCAAACTTGACTTTCTGTTTATCTCACTCCACCCACCTTGGCAAATCATGAGATAATATCGCTCTTCCACCCTATAAAATCGATAAAAAACCCTGATGCGACGGGTTGCTTTTTCTATTTTCAAATTTTGATAGCCGGGCTTGTAAATGAAAATCCTCGAACCACAGATCGACAAGCTGTTTGATGACAACCCAATTCTTCGACAACCTTTTCTCCATGTTTACAATCATTTCTGCCAGGTTGCCACCTTCCAATTCATTCAAGAAAAGCAAGCACCTCATAGCTTCGCAATTCCGTATACATTTGTATTTGAGCGCATGAACGACTTTAGTCCTCAAAGCCCTGAATCATGCGATGATTTTTTGCGCAAGCTAAACCCTGATGACTTTAAAAATTTATTCGCTTGCGCAAACCTCAATATAGTCATCCCATTTATTCGTAGCAAAATATATAGATTCACTCGCGAAAGCAGCGAAAAGTCAACGATCGACTACGCTGATGAAATTACACTCAAACATGAAATCAATGACATCATTGTAACGCATTTATCTCTACCAGTTATTTCAAACCAAGCTCACGATTCTAGACCTTGGCTCAAGAGCGTTGTTAATCGGCTAAGAACCAACAAGCCCGTAAATCCCACATTTTATTTTGATTACATTTCCGAGCAGTACAAAGCATCTGAAAATGCATTCATTGAAGCAGATATTATTCCACCTGATTTCTATACGCAGATTGGATTTTCTTCTGCCGATGCCTTTAAAAAAATCAGGAATGCTTTTATCTGCATAGGGCAAATCTATAATGACATCACGTTCATAGTTTACAAATACCTGGAAGTCAATGAACTTAAAGACTCAGGGGATGGAGATCATCATTTACAAGGCCTTGGCATGGCCAGGCTGGGTGCCGCCGAGCTGAAATTTCTAGTTCAAAAGCTCACCGGGGTGGCTGAGTCAGACTACGATAAATTTTCTGAGTTTTTCTTCTGCGGCGAGGGAAAAAATGGCAGCCTAAGCTTAAAATTCATGCCGCCATTCTGGAGCATTTCGGATGACGTATACTTCTGCCCGGCCTTAGTTCCAACCCTACTGGGCACGAGAAATCTTTTGATCTCCATACTAATAGATGATGATAAAAATACTAAATACAACTATGACGGATTGATATCTCACTTTTTCGAACCTGAACTCTTGAGAAGGGCTCAAAGGCATTTCGAAAGCAATGGCTTTTATACTTATTTAGAATGTGACTTTACTGGGGGCGAGATTGATTTATTGGTTTTTTGCAATAAATCCAATACCGTGATGACCGTCCAGGCAAAAGCCACTTTATACCCTGAGTCAGCTCGCATGGTGCGACGTTTGGACGATAGAATTCGGGAAGCAGTTGAGCAGACCAAACGATTTGATAAACTCGAACCCAAGGAGAAAACTAGTTTATTCAAAAAATCTTTTCTCAGCTTGGATGATTCGGCGCAAATCAATCATATTCGCGCAGTTTTAACAAATTCCAGTTTCGGAAGCACTTTTAGCTGGCAATTACTAGAAAGCAACAAAATAACCCCAATAAACTGCAATCTTCTTAAAAACGTATTGCCTTGCTGCAATGTTTTAACTGAACTACCAGAACAAATTGAAGCATTTATTGCAAAGATAAAATCCGAGATTGAGATCACTGAGGAACAAAAAGTTTTCAGCCTCCCTGGCCATACGATTTATCAACGACACGTTGAAACACATCGCATGAAGAACCTTTACGACGCCAAGTATTGGGGCGAGTGAATAGCCCCCAGTTTCATAGATGCTTTCGAGCCTCAGCGAAACCGGCCCAGCCTTGGCGTGACCAGCAGTTTCTGGCCGGTTTCGGCCTGTCGCCACCGGCAGCTATGGATTAAATCCGGCCCGTCGTGACTGGCAACAGCCGAACCATCGTGGACCACTGAGACC
>NZ_JACBXH010000096.1:0-2122 GCF_041381355.1 Pseudomonas sp. LM13 | reverse complement strand
GTCGGGACTCAGGGTGCTGTGTTCGGCAGATTTCAGGAGCCATTGGCTGGCTTTTGCAGGGTTCAGTTTGGCTTTGCCGTCGTTAACCTGAATGGCTACAAACTCCTGCCGCATGCGTTTGCCCTGTGGGCCTTGCCAGCGCAGCATGGCTCCAAGTAGTGCCCCCTCGCCGAGTTCTGGCGCTTTGAGCATTGCAGCCAAACCACCGAAGTCGTGCTCGCAGGCTTTACCCAGCAGGTACTGCATTAGCTTGGAATTGAGGTCGAGCATGTGGGTGTCTGGGCGATTGGCTGCCAGCATGCGATCCAAGGTTACGTCCATACGCTGGGAGGCTTTGGGGGAAAGGCCCATGTCGCGCATCACCTGCTCGGACAGTCGAATACGCAGCAACCTTTCTTTGTGGCTGCGCTCCGCTACCTCAATACCCAGTTGATTGAACATCCCAAGGACAAAGCTGTAGAGGTGATCGACGGTAATTTCGAGCTCATCGCGCAGTTCATTGGGATCGCTGGTGGCGGCATGGGCAAACAACTCTCGCTGTTTAGCGGCAGCCGTACGTGGCCGACCCTTCTTCAGCCTCTGTCTCCTTCCGTGGATGCGCAAGTTTGAGAATGCTTTTTGTGGGGGTCTGGGGGTTCTCATCCTCAGCCGCATGCTCATCGGAGGACTCGCCCGTAGCAGCAGGAACCGTAACAGGTGCGTCACCAGCTTCGGGCTCATCGAGAAATACTGAGGCTTCAGATGGCGTTGATTCTGGTTGGCCCTCCCACCAGCCGTCAGTTTTCAAAGAAGGGTATTGAGAGGCCGTGTTCTGAATGAAGGTTAACGAATCATCGACTTTCTCGGTCAATGCCTTGTTCGTTGGAGCTGATGGGCTTTCTAGGGCCGTCAGATGCTCGGCTGAGTCATTGAGGAATGCCAGGTCACTGTCTGTTGGCAGGTCGTCTGTTGACTCTTCAGGCTTAATCTCGACAAAGGCCTGCTGTTGGCGTTTGAGGAGGAGAGCACGCTGCATGGCCTTTGCCCCATCTATGGGGCGGCGTTGCAGCATGTACACACGGCTGAGCAGATTTAGGGAATCAGGCTCTTCAAACGTTTCAATCGCTTCCAGGAGAAGCGACTCGGCAGCCTGCAACTTGCCAGATGCGACCAGGTCGTTGACGTCTTTGATGAGCAGTTCTTTGCTGCGTTGCTTGCTCTTGATCGAGAGCATTTGCGGTGCGCGATGTTTTTTGAAGTGGAGAATCAGTTCAAGCCTGCGCTGGATATCATCCGCTGACTGATGACTTTTCAGGAATTCGGTAAGGAGCGCTCTGGCAGTGGCATGCTGCCCTTGAGTAATCAAATGCGAGATAGCATGAAGCAGCCCTTCCGAGGAGTGCCCTTTTAAGCAAGATCGAATCTTCGCCGCCAGTTCTCCAGGATCCGATGAGGCGTAACGCCACAGCTCGTCTAGCAGCGATTCCCAGTCCATTCCGTACCCACTCCTTGCCACTACTCAGCCCTTTGCGAAAGCTGGCTCATTAGTAGTTCTGAGTCTTGTTAGCTAGGGCGTGGTAAACACATTAACCAGACCAAATGCCTGGGTAAAGGCATTCCAGGCAGAACACGATGCCTGTAGAGACCTGCCGCGAGAGTAAGCACCTAAACACAACCTATCCAGATTGGCACGCAGAGAGCCTGACTAAGCTGCGCTAAGCCGTTCGAGGCGAAGCGAGGTTGGGGCAGGAATGGGGACGGAGGATTGAGAGCAGAGATCTAGTGAACACTGGTAAAGCGCAAACGCACAGAGATCCAGCAGCCCGGATAGCTGAATACACATAACTCAACCACTGTCAACAAAAAAAATTATGCCTCTTACGTTTTTTGTCATCAAATCTAAAGCCGCAGCCGTTCGGCTGCAAAAAAGACGATCCCTAGGAGGCGGCGTTGCTGGCGACACAAGCTTTTTAGCTTTTCTATAGATGGCAATGACCGAAGCCGATAGACCTTCGTTTACCTGACGCAAACCACTGCCAGTAAATCACCAGCTTTTTTTTGTTCTCAAATATAAAGATCCGTCGCGGAATTTTTTTTTCAACCCCCCCTGCTTTGACGTTCCGACGAACGGTCGCTATTGGCA
>NZ_JACBXH010000095.1:0-2164 GCF_041381355.1 Pseudomonas sp. LM13 | reverse complement strand
CCATGGCATGCGCTCAATGGCCAGCACCATCCTCAACGAACAAGGCTGGGATCCTGAACTGATCGAAGTAGCGCTTGCCCACGTCGATAAGGACGAGGTTCGCAGCGCATACAACCGAGCTGATTACATCGAGCGCAGACGCCCGATGATGGCTTGGTGGAGCGAGCACATCCAACAAGCAGCTACCGGCAATCTTTCGATGTCAGCTATCAAGGAAAATCGGGACTGGAAGGTCGTTTCGATACGCTGATTTGTGCCAAATACCGTAAAGCAGACGGCAGTAACAGGCAGCAACCGGCCAATAGCAGGCACTCAAACGTGAGAAATGCAGTTAGGGCTTTCTCTGAGGCAATATAGAGTGTTGAGCCTGAGCAGGCGACCGTTAAAATGCCCTATGGCTGAATAGAAGAGATGATCTTGTCACCAATTGGCCTTAGAAAAATCTCATCATCTTCACGATAAGACACTGTGATAGTGAAAGACTTGGGCCCGTTGAGAATACGCGCCAAGCGAACCACGAAATTGCCATTGTTTTTCAACGGCCCACGCTTGTACTCAGACAGAAGCATTGTGTAACCGTTCACGACGACCTTACGCGTACCCCGCCACTGCAGAATTTGATAACCAGCAGATTGCCCACCAGCCCTAATAGACTTCTCAAGCATCTTGTCTATGTCTAGAACATCTACCGCGGTGAACTCGGTCACCAAGTCCTGTCCAACCGGCATCTCTGGGTAGTACCGAATGTTCATCATGCTGGAAACCTTTCCAGCATCATCAAATAAATTTGCGCCGAAAGCATATTCCGAGGTTGCATTGAGCATGCCGGTCTTCTCAATGGCCGACTCGACAAAAGCCCCAATGGTAGCTCGCTGATTATCACTCACGACCTTCCAATTAAACGGAAGCATGACGGTAACCGAGCGGGGCAATTTGACTGTCCTGTAGTAGCTTTCAGCAAATGCGTCAGCAGCAGCTGAAAATCCTAGGATCAAAGCAAAAAACGATGTAATAACCCGACTACAAACCTTCTTGAAATACATAAGTATATTCTTCATTAGTGGGACATGGCGTCTGGGTGAGGCTGATGCTGCCAGCATGGTCTAGGCATAAAAAAATTTAGACTCGGAATGATCCGACTGTAGCTTGTTCCACGTACTACCAGCGCTGGCAGCAGCGATCTGATATGGGAAATGGCCGCCGCGAGGTCATTGTAGTAGCCAGAAACCCTGAAATGAGTGGGCGACCTGATCGTCTTTGATCCGTCTATCATCTTCAAAATCGGCGCTGGCTGAAGTTGGCTAAAATACAGGGGCGTTTCAGTCCAAACCTAGATTAATTCCTATTCGTCCGCTAAAGCTGATTAACAAGAGACATTTTTTTATTTTTATCTGCATTGGATACTTCTTTCCAATACTGATCAACCATCGAGTTAAAGGGAGTCCACTGATAGATAATTTCAAGCTTGAATGATCTGCACTCTTGAGGACTTGAGTCCAGAAAGCTTGTATCTACAGCAGTCTCGCATTTTTTATTTTCAATCTTGGAAACACTGATATATAGGTCTCCATCCTTTACCTTGTATCTAGGCTGCATGTAAAACTTTGTAAAATCCTCAAATTCACCCCCAGGATACTTTTCGGTAATTCCAGACACAATATCCTCAAGAGCTTGAGGGTCTTTAGCAGAAAAGGCTACAATTATTGACCAGAGCCTATCTTCGTTCTTAGGTGAAAAACCAAGATCCAAAGTGTCTATATTCGCATCTGAAATATTGCCAGCATCTTCAATGGAGAGCATAGGGGCAATTTTGGCTGCTGGCTCCGCCTTTATCATAAATTCCGCAGCCTGGGCAGGGGTTTCAAACGGCTTCTGTACTGGAAGATTTTTATATGTACGTTGTATTTCATCTGCAACCCTTCCTCGTTCATAGAGCTTTGCAGTCGCCCCCAGTCTGCTTTGCAGCTCACTTTTAGTATCTACTCCAATCCTGTAACCAAGTACCGACTTTTCATGTGTGTCTGAAAATACTGATGAGCTTAAAAGTATCGCGCCAATAAAAAACAGCAATTTTATCTTATTCAATTACCCACCTCTAATAAGCTAACAACGTCAATTTGCACGAAGTGGTAAATTTCGCACTTTAGCGTTGTGCCCGTTCTAA
>NZ_JACBXH010000094.1:0-2314 GCF_041381355.1 Pseudomonas sp. LM13 | reverse complement strand
TGGCCGCCTCGATCAGCTTGTCGATGCGCAGGTAGCTCTCGGCCGGCTTGGCGCCGCCCAGGTCGATGCGGATATCGGCTTCGCGGGCATGGCGCGCGCTGGCGTCGATGGCGCTGTGCACCGCAACGGTGGTTAGGCCCATGGCCTTGGCGGTGCGCATCACGCGGCAGGCGATCTCGCCGCGGTTGGCGACCAGCAGGGTATCGATATGGCGATTCATCACTTCTTCTCCTGCCAGGCGGGCGTGCGTTTTTCCAGAAAGGCGCTCAGGCCTTCCTGACCTTCCGGGCTGGTGCGCAGGCGCGCGATGGCCTGTTCGGTGGTCTGGCGCAGGTCGGCGCTGAAATCGCCATCGCCCACTTCCAGCAGCAGGTTCTTGCAGGCCTTGAGCGCCTGCGGGCTGTTGAGCAGCAGGTTGGCGACCCATTGCTCCAGCGCGGCGTCCAGCTCACTGGCCGGGTAGGTTTCTGCGAGCAGGCCGAGTTCGCGGGCACGTGTGCCGTCGAAACGTTCGGCGGTCAGCGCGTAGCGGCGGGTAGCGCGCTCGCCGATGGCCTTGACCACGTACGGGCTGATCACCGCCGGCGCCAGGCCGATGCGAACTTCCGACAGGCAGAACAGTGCGTCGCGGGCGCCGACGGCCATGTCGCAGCAGGCGATCAGCCCCAGCGCGCCGCCAAAGGCCGCGCCCTGTACCACGGCCAGGGTCGGCTGCGGCAGCTGGTAAAGGCGCTGCATCAGCTCGCCGAGTTCGTGGGCGTCAGCCAGGTTCGCCTGGTAGTCGAGTTTGGCCGATTCGCGCATCCAGCCGAGATCCGCGCCAGCGGAGAAGTGCTTGCCACGCCCGCGCAGGATGAGGAAGCGGATGCCCGCATCGTCCTGCACCTGGGCCAGTGCTGCGTTCAGTTCGCCGATCACCCGGGCGTCGAAGGCATTGTTCTTGTCCGCGCGGTTGAGCCAGAGCGTGGCCACGCCGCGCGCGTCTTTGTTCAGTTCGATGGTCTGGAAATCGGTCATCTCGGCATCCTCGAGGGGACTGCAGTCGCCGGCGCGTTCGGCTGCCGGCGGCACGGATTACATGCGGAACACGCCGAAGCGGGTCGGCTCGATCGGCGCATTCAACGCGGCGGACAGCGCCAGCCCCAGCACCTCGCGGGTCTGCGCCGGGTCGATCACGCCGTCGTCCCACAGCCGTGCGCTGGAGTAGTAGGGATGGCCCTGGCGCTCATACTGTTCGAGAATCGGCTGCTTGATGGCCGCCACCTCATCGTCGCCGAGACTCTTGCCGGCGCGCTCGCTCTGTTCCTGCTTGACCTGGGCGAGCACCCCGGCGGCCTGTTCGCCACCCATCACGGCGATGCGCGCGTTGGGCCACATCCAGAGGAAGCGCGGGTCGTAGGCGCGGCCGCACATGCCGTAGTTGCCGGCACCGAAGCTGCCGCCGATGAGCACGGTGAATTTCGGCACCTGGGCGCAGGCCACCGCGGTGACCAGCTTGGCGCCGTGCTTGGCGATGCCGCCGGCCTCGTATTTCTGCCCGACCATGAAACCGGTGATGTTCTGCAGGAACAGCAGCGGAATGCCGCGCTGGCAGGCCAGTTCGATGAAGTGCGCGCCTTTCTGCGCCGCCTCGGCGAAGAGGATGCCGTTGTTGGCGAGGATGGCGATCGGGTAGCCGTGCAGATGGGCGAAGCCGCAGACCAGGGTGGTGCCGAACAGCGCCTTGAATTCATCGAACTCACTGCCGTCCACCAGCCGCGCGATCACCTCGCGCACGTCATAGGGCTGCTTGGCCTGCGCCGGGATCACACCGTACAGCTCGTCGGCGGCATACAGCGGTGCGCGCGGTTCGCGGGTCTGCAGCTGGCCGAGCTTGCGCCAGTTAAGGTTGGCCACGCAGCGGCGGGCGATGGAAAGCGCGTGCTCGTCGTTCTCGGCGTAGTGGTCGGCGACGCCCGAGGTCTTGCAGTGCACGTCGGCGCCGCCCAGTTCCTCGGCGGTTACCACTTCGCCGGTGGCAGCCTTCACCAGCGGCGGGCCGGCGAGAAAGATGGTCGCCTGGTTGCGTACCATGATGGTCTCGTCGGCCATCGCTGGCACGTAGGCGCCGCCGGCAGTGCAGGAGCCCATCACCACGGCGATCTGCGGGATGCCCATGGCGCTCATGTTGGCCTGGTTGAAGAAGATGCGGCCGAAGTGTTCGCGGTCCGGGAACACCTCGTCCTGACGCGGCAGATTGGCGCCGCCGGAGTCCACCAGGTAGATGCAGGGCAGGCGGTTCTCGCGGGCGACGGTCTGCGCGCGCAGGTGCTTC
>NZ_JACBXH010000093.1:0-2512 GCF_041381355.1 Pseudomonas sp. LM13 | reverse complement strand
AGACCCCGACATTACGATGCCGCAATCTCCTCGTAATACGACGCCGGCACTGGAGGAAGGTCCTACCGGAAGAAAGTGCCACTTCGGATGCCACTCTATGGCGGACAGGCCGGAGAATCATCTGGCCATCGCCGCGTACTACCGCACGCTGGCCGGCGACGCGCTGGCTGAAGCCGAGAAGCACAAGGCGATGCGCAACACCTATCGGCACGACCACCAGAAGTTCAAGTCTGGAGCTGCCACGGGGCAGTCGATGGCACGGCACTGTGACCGACTGACCAAGCTCCAGGAAGAGACCGCCGCAGAGTACGAGGCGCTTGCAAAGCTCCATGAAGCTGAGGCGGCAGCGTGATCACAGCCGCTGCAGCCAGCTCGCGAATGGACTCCGGGAGCGCTAGGGCCAGGGGAAGCACTACAAGCGAGTTGCGAGTGCTTGAACTGAAGGCCGATAGCTGGAGGCGACCTCGAATGTGCGCTAGTGCTACGTTCTAGTGACAGTCCCCATGCCCAAAATGTGGTCTGCAAATTCGATCAGGCTAGCGAATCGGCCAGGACCACGGATGGCATCGCGCCGTAGGTGGAAGCCATGCACTCCCAGCCTTTCGGGACCGAGCACATCGGCCTCCAATGTATCGCCGATCATTGCAATGGAAGGCGCTTTGCAACCCAACCGATTTAACAGATGTTCGTAGATCGCTGGCTCCGGTTTGACCGCACCTACCTCGAAGCTCCAGGCATAGGCCTCAAACTCAGGCAGTAGCAACTTGGCAGGAATGGCATAGGGGGTAGCCAAGTTGGAGCAGAGCGCCACTTTCAGCCCCGCTCTCTTAAGCCTTTCCAGTGTCCGCAGAGCGTCGTCATAGGGACTTACGCTGGTCAGTTCCGCGTAGAGATCAAGCTCCAGAGCGGCAAGCTCATCGTTATTTAGCTGTGTACCAAACAGGCTGGCGGCGCCGGCGAGCCCCACGTTTCGTGTCATCAATGTTCTGGCATCATCGGTCCTAGGTTGACGACCTTGGCTACGTGCCTGTTCTAAAAGCTTGCGAAATGGCCGCCGTCGTTCACCGATTTGCAGGAGCGTGCCATAGACATCGAAAATTACGGCTTCTATCAAAACAGAGTACCTGCGCTGCTTATGCTTTGCACGGTTCGGTATTTCATCAATGAATACGGCCGAGCATCGGACTATGGAGGCCTAGGCTAGGCCAGTAAGAAGTATTTGTGCGAGCTACTTTTCCAGCTGTTCGCTTCAACATTCGTACTGACATGCTGAGAAACTGACAGAAATGTAATGGTTAGTTCAGCCTTTGGTCAGGACGCTTTGCGTATGCTGGTTGTCGCACGCTGCAAGCATTGGGAAAAAAACCACGACGCCCTGCAGTAGGCCACGTTCGTTGCTGACCAATCCATAAGGTGCCCGTATGTACTCTCCGCAGTGCCATCACCAGCCCGACCAGACGAAAGGTACTGCAGCAGCACCCACAGACCCCTTCTGCGGGATGAAGGTGAAGGAGGACCAGCGGGCAAGCGACCGGAATAACAATGCATCGGCGCTCGCCTGGGCTGTGTTGGCGTAGCGATGGGCAGATCTGGGGGATGCTGCGTACGCGGACGCTATCGGTGGCGACTGTTCGCAATATTCGTCAGAACCGTGTGTTTGCCTTTATGTACAACGGGCTGAGCATCCCAATCGCCGCAAGCCTGCTCTATCCGTTCTCCGGGCAGTTGCTGTCCCCGAAGATTGCTGCCTTGCCCATGAGCCTCAGCTCAGCATCCGTTGTGTTTAACGACCTCCGGCTCCGTCAAGCGCGCGTTGGTTAGCGCCAGTCGGCTCAGATTCTGTTGCAGAGCGGCGGATTGCCTCATTGATTACCCTTGGATTGGCTCGTAGGCTAACTTATGAAGTTCCACATGCGCTCCTTCCTTATCCTGCTGCTAGTGCTTGCGCTTCCGATCAATGGGATAGCGGAAATGCTCATGCCGGTTGGATCGTCCGGGCATCACGTGATGTCCGATATGGAAGGTGTGGGCGCCATGACGACCGACCACGCTTCGATGGTTGGCGCCGATGACGGTGCTGAACACGAGTGCTGTGAAGCGAATGAGCATGGAACGGCGACCGTCTGCAAGACGGGCCAAGAATGCAAAACTGCAAGTATCCTTCAGCTTGTCTCAGTAAAAGCCCAGCTGATGCCTGCTGCTAAACCCGTGACCACTCCCTATAACGGCCTGATCCCCTCTAGCCTTTTAGACGCCGTCTGGCATCCACCCCGCGTCTAATTCCGATCAATTATAGGAACCGCCCGAGTGAGCATTCGGGCCGGCTACCGCGCGCCTTTGGCTCGCATGAAAGATCAGGAATCCTTCGCAAATGAAACCCCGTATTTATTGGGCGCCGCCGTACGTGGCCGCCTTGATCATGGGCGCGCTCTCGTTTCCAGGGTTAGTGTCCGCTTTGACCTTAGAACAAGCTCTGAGCGTGGCCGAGCAAGACGCGCCTTCGCTGCATGCG
>NZ_JACBXH010000092.1:0-2550 GCF_041381355.1 Pseudomonas sp. LM13 | reverse complement strand
TGCCATCGACAGCTTGCCGCACGTACGGTGGACGAACGAACCGACCACGCACGCGGGTCGGTTTCTTCGTGAGCGCGTTGCGCTCATCGGTTCCCGAGGGGAACCGCCGCCTACTTATCGGAGGTTGTCATGAAGCAGCACTATCGTCGGCCGTCACTTGTCATGGTCTGCATCCTGGGTGTCGCGCTCGCTGGCGCGGCACTGGCTGATGATGACATGCACAAGAAGGATGCCATGCCAGGCGCCATGGGGCAGCAGCCCGCCAGCACCCCGGCGGCACCTCACGCTCCAGCGGCGCACCCTACCGATCCGAAGTCCCCTGCTTCTCAGAATGCGCCCGCAACGCCCGATGCCATGGCCACGCACATGGAGGAGATGGCAGCCATGATGCGCGAACGGGGGCAAGCCATGGAGGCCATGGGCCGACAGATGCAGGAAGGCAGCATGCAGATGCATCAGCAGGCCATGGCGATGAAGGCTGGCGATGCCTCCGCGCATAAGGACATGGACATGCCCGCCACGATGCAGCACATGCAGCAGATGAAGGAGGACATGGAGCACTGCGAGATGCAGATGCAGAAGGTCGACGCCACCATGCAGAAGATGGATTCGAGCATGGGCGGGGGCATGGCCAAGAAGAAGATGGGCCATATGTAGCGGAGGCCGCCGCGGTGCTGACGGAAGGCTTCGTGGGGTGGAAGCGAGTCGCCGCCCTGGCCACGCTGGCGATGCTGCTGGCTCATGGAGCGGCCGGCGCTCAGTCGGCTGCTGATCCACACGCAGCCCATCCGCCAGACAAGACCGGCGGCACGACGGCTGCGCAGCCGGACGCTGCCGGCACGTCATCGGCCCGGGACAGCGGCTCGATGGCTGGTATGCCGATGGGCACCACGCCGCCGGCTGGCGCGCCGATGGGCGATGACGATCACGCCGCGCATCATCCGGACAAGGCCGGAAGCATGGCGGTACCGCAGCCGGCGCCAGCCGATGGCATGCCGGCGCAAAGCAGCAGCCCGATGAACGGCATGCCGATGAGCGCCACACCGCCGGCTGACGCATCGGCGGGCGATGACGATCTCGCCGCGCATCACCCGGACGCGACTGCCAGCATGCCGGCTTCGAGTGGTGCATCGATGGCCGGTTCCATGGGCGGCATGATGGACGACATGATGCGCGGCTGCCGCGGAGACGAGTGCGGTCGGGATCGGCGCCTCAACAAGCTGCTGTATCCGCAGCTGATGGCGCTGCCGGATCTACCGCCGGAGCGGCGCGCGAGCGTTGAGCAGCTCGCCCACCACCGGATGCACGAAGGGATCCAGCTATTGGCGTCCCTGTCGTCGGAGGCGTCGCACGCGGTCCAGCGCAACGACTACGGCGGCCTGCAGGAAGCATCCGACCGCATGCGCGTGGCCTGGGGCGAATTCGACAGCGGCTTGTCGGCCTACCGCGCACTGGCCGAAGGACAGGCGCCGCGGGGGATCGCGCTGGCGTGGTTCCGGCGCGAGATGAACCTGACCGATCCCCTGACCACGGCCCCGGCGCACGGCGTCTTCGGCCTGTCGGGCTTCCACTACTTCACGATGGCGTTGCTGCTGGCCTTTGCGCTGCTGGCCGCCTGGATGTACGTGGCGCGAACCCGACGCACGAATGCGGTCCTCGCCACGTTGCGCACCGGGGCACCGGTGCCTCCGGCCCCCGCCGCTGCGCCTCGTTCCGGTGTGGCGCCGGCCCCCGCGGCGCCCGTGTCTCCGGGCGTGCCGGCCGAGGGCGAGCCGCAGGCACGCGCACCCGTGTCCACCATGGGCGGCTGGGTGGGCAAGCTGCGGGTCGCACGCGTCTTCCAGGAGACGCCCAAGGTCAAGACGTTTCGGCTGGCGCCAGTGGAGGGCGTGGGTGCGCTGCCGTTCGAGTTCGAGCCCGGCCAGTTCCTCACGCTTTCGGTGCATTCAGGCGGGAACCAGGTCAAGCGCTCGTATTCGATCGCTTCATCGCCATGCTGCCACGGCTGGTGCGACCTGACGGTCAAGCACGAAAGCGGCGGCATCGTCTCGGGTTACCTGCACGAGCAGGTGAAGGAAGGCGATCTCCTCGATGCGTCCGGCCCCTACGGCCGCTTCACCTTCCGCGGCGTCGAGTCCGACAGTGTCGTGTTCCTGGGCGGCGGCGTCGGCATCACGCCGCTGATGAGTTCCATCCGCTACCTGACCGACCAGAGCTGGAGCGGCCGGATCGACCTGGTCTACGCCTGCAAGGACCTGGAAAGTGTGATCTTCCGCGACGAGCTGAACCAACTCGCCCGCCGGCATCCGAACCTGCATGTGTCCATCGTGCTGAGCGACGAGTCATCGGCGGCATGGACCGGCCCGCGTGGGTTCATCACCGCCGAACTGCTGGGGCAGATTCCGCAGATCCGTTCGCGCCGCATCCACTTGTGCGGTCCGTCGGTGATGATGGACGCGGTCCGCAACGAACTGGGCAAGCTGGGCATCGACCTGGCGTCGGTTCATTCCGAGCTGTTCCTGAGCCCCTCCAGGACAGTGCCTCCCGGCC
>NZ_JACBXH010000091.1:0-2575 GCF_041381355.1 Pseudomonas sp. LM13 | reverse complement strand
TGCGCATTCCACGCCATCCGGCCACCCAGTCCACCAACATCCGGCCACCCGTTCCACGCTCATCCGGCCAGGCAGTCGGAGCGCAGCGACGCAGGTTTGCATTGTTAGTCTGAAGTCCCTGTCGTCGTCAATTTCGTTGCGCGTCTGCGCATCGATTCGCCCTTCAGTTCGATCCGATAAGCGTTGTGCACCAGCCGGTCGAGGATCGCGTCGCCCAAGGTCGGATCGCCGATCAGTGCATGCCATTTGTCCACGGGCATCTGGCTGGTGACCAGCGTCGAGCGGTTGCCGTAGCGGTCGTCCAATAGCTCAAGCATGTCGCGCCGTTGCGGTGCGGTAAACGGCGCCAGGCCCCAGTCGTCCAGGATCAGCAAGTCGGTCTTGGCATAGCCCGCCATCAGTTTCGCGAATCGACCGTCTCCGTGGGCCAGGCCCAGTTCCTCCATCAGGCGCGGCAGACGCAAGTAGCGCACGCTGTAGCCGTCACGGCAGGCCTTGTGGGCCAGCGCGCAGGCGAGCCAGGTTTTGCCTACACCGGTCGGGCCGCCGATGATCAGGTTCAAGCCATCGCGCAGCCATTGGCCGCTGCCCAGTTGCAGGATCAGGGACTTGTCCAGGCCGCGTGGGCTGCGGTAATCGATGTCTTCCAGGCAAGCGTTGTGGCGCAGTCGTGCCAGTTTCAGCCGGCTGCTCAGACGCGTGTTTTCACGTTCGGTCAGCTCGCGGTCGATCATCAGGCCGAGGCGTTCGTCGAAGCTCAGATCATTGATATCGGGCGTGGCGTGTTGCTCGCTCAGCGCCTTGATCATGCCGTGCAGGCGCAGGGTTTGCAGCTTGTCGAGTGTCGGATTGGGCAGCATTTTGGTGCTCCTTTTTCAGGTCAGTGGTAGTAGCCAGGGCCGCGCAGGTTGATGTGTTCGTCGGGCAGTAGCGGCAGGTTTTGCTGGGACAGCGGTAGCTTTTCCAGCCCTTGGCGCAGGATCGATTCAAGGCTTTTGTAGCTGCACGCGCCCAGTGCCAGCGCTCGCTGGCAAGCGGCTTCCAGCCGCTCTTCGCCGTGCTGCTTGCTCAGGCGCAGGATGCCCAGGCAGGCGCGGAAGCCGTGCTGAGGATGGATTCGGCGCTCAAGGATGTAGGCGATAACGCCAGCGGTGTTAGGCCCGGTCTGCTCGGCCCAGCGGATCAGCCGTTGCGGTGTCCATTCGGCGTGCTCCCGGTGGCTCTTGGGCATGTGCTCGGTTTGGGTGGTGTGGCGGCCTTTGTGCAGCGAGCGCAGGTGACTGGCCACCCGCTGGTTGGCGTGGAAGCACTCGACGGTCTTAGCGGTTAGCCGCACTTCGAGTTGGTGCTTCACCAACTGGTACGGCACCGAGTAGTAATGGCCCTCGACCTCGACGTGGTAGTCGATGTGCACCCGCACCTTTTTCCATTCGGCGTAGATGTACGGATGTTCTGGTAGCGGTTGCAGTGCGGGTTGGTCGATGGTCTCAAAGGCCGAGCGGCGTGAGCCGGGCAGCTTCTTGAAGGGCTTTTGATTGAGGCGTTCGAGCAGCAGGCTGATTGCCGTGTTGAGTTCGCCCAGCGAGAAGAACTGGCGGTTGCGCAGCGCGGCGAGGATCCAGCGCTCGACGACTTGCACGCCGACTTCGACCTTGGCTTTGTCCTTGGGTTTGCGCGAGCGAGCAGGTAATACGGCGATGCCGTAATGCTCGGCGAGATCGCGGTAACTGGGGTTGATGTCGGGCTCGTAGCGATGCGCCTTGGTGACGCCGCTGCGCAGATTATCGGGCACCAGGATCTGCGATGTGCCACCGAAAAAAGCAAAACAGCGGGCGTGCGAGCCCAGCCAGTCAGGCAGCTTCTGCGACCAGGTGGCCTCGGCAAAGGTGTAGCTGGACGCGCCGAGAACGGCGACGAAGATCTGCGTTTGGCGGATCTCGCCGGTTCGCCGATCAATGACCGGTACGGTCTGGCCGGCGTAATCGACGAACAGCTTTTCGCCGGCACGGTGCTCCTGGCGCATGACCACGTCGACCTTGGCGGCCCAGAGGCGGTAGTGCTCGCAGAACCAGCTGTATTGGAAGCCTTGCGGGTGGGCGAGTCGGTATTCCTGCCAAAGCAGGGCCAGAGTTACGCCGGGGCGGCGTAACTCCCCGTGTACATGAGCCCAGTCTGGCACCGGCCTTTGATCGCTGGGAACGGTGGGCGGCGGCGGAAAAAGATGCCGTTGTAACTCGGCGTCAGTCAGCGCAGAGGGCCAGGTCAGGCCGCTGGCAGCAAAGCGATTGAGGTACTCACCGACGCTGGCTCGGCCTACTTGCAAGCTGCCAGCGACCTGGCGGGCAGATAGGCCGACCTCGAATTTGAGACGTAGCACTTCTCGAATTTTACGCATGGATAAACGCTCCACGACGACCTCTCTGCTTCGATAAAAGAGGTCGATGGTAGTGAATAATCCTGCGTTGCTGCCTGCCTTAAGGGTGGCCGGATGAGCGTGGAATGGGTGGCCGGATCATCGTGGAATCAGTGGCCGGATGTTTATGGAATAGGTGGCCGGATGGCCGTGGAATCCGCA
>NZ_JACBXH010000090.1:0-2620 GCF_041381355.1 Pseudomonas sp. LM13 | reverse complement strand
GTTGCAGCGGCGTAGTCGGACTATCGCCGGGGCAGGAATGGCCCGGAGGCTTCGAACAATCGATTCTGCATATGTTCGCCCAAGAATGGTCTGCGAGCGGCGAGCAACGTCCGCTCACGCGCGTGGTGATCTTGGATGAAAGCCCACAAGCCCAATACCTGTATCCGGAGTTCCTTCTTTTTCAGCGGTTATTCGAGTCAGCAGGAATCGACTGCCTAATCGCAGACCCAGCCGATCTGGCCTTTCACAACGAGTGCCTCTTGGTCGACGGAAAGCCTGTGGATCTCGTCTATAACCGACTCACCGATTTCTATCTGGAAGGTGACAATTGCAGCGCGCTGCGCAGCGCTTATTTGGCTGATGTCGTGACGGTAACGCCGCACCCTCAGGCCTATGCCCTTTATGCCGACAAACGCCGGTTGGTTGACCTAACCAACGGACGTTTTTTGGAAGAGATTGGCGTTGGTCAGCAAATCCGAGCCGTATTGGCCCAATACGTCCCGCTTACCGTGCCTGTCGGGCATGGTAACGCAGAGCACCTCTGGCAAAACCGCCGTAGCCTCTTCTTCAAGCCCGTCAGCGGGTTTGGTAGTCGCGGTGCATACCGAGGAGACAAGCTCACCAAGCGCGTTTGGGAAGAAATCGTTGGCGGAAACTACGTCGCCCAGTCCCTTGTAGCTCCTGGCGAGCGTAGAACCGTCGCCGACCCTCAGGTACGACCGATGAAGTTTGACCTGCGCGCGTACGCTTATGCTGGCGAGGTGCAGTGGAACGCTGCCAGGGTCTACCAAGGCCAGACGACCAACTTCAGAACAGAGGGAGGCGGTTTTGCCCCCGTGTTTACCTTAGGGGAGGAAGAGAAGCGAGCCGGCTCTACAGAGCAATGGTCGCACGCTTCGTTCACGTTCTTACTCGACGAAACCGGCGCCGTACAGGAGCTGCCGCACCCGCTATATCTCGCGTTGGTTCGAGCCGAAAAGGCTACCTCAACACTTGCCGGTAAACGTTTCCGACTGGCGGACTGGTATGTTGCAATGGAGGGCAACCATCCGTCCAAGGTCATCCGAGAATGGTACGGCTGGGTTGCTTTCAACGCCGATGGCGCTTTTCACCCCGCGGCTGGTTTCGCAAAAGACTCGGAATCGGTAGGTGCTGGGAATGTAGACGCTACTGCCCTACCAACGCCAGAAGAGCATCGTCTCATTAACCATTTGCTGTTTCAGAACCATTAGCGCAGTACCGGACGCAGTGTGGAGCACCGATCTGGCGTCGTGTTGTCGTAATGATGGCTGATACTGGCCCGTGCGTGTAGTCGTGTGTTGCGTTCTTCCAACTGTGCCCATCAGCGGACGCCAGGGAAGCCGGGTTCCAGACTGCCGAGATTGCGGATGCAGACCGGCAGCACCTCGGCCAGGTCGGCCTCTAGGGGTTCCCAGTGACCGCCCATGTAAGCTGCGGCTAAGGTCAGGTGCTAATTACCGGCGGATCGCGAATCCGCACTGCGGCCACCGGTTGCCCGAGCCCAACCGCCAGCGTCGACCGTCCGGTGCTACCAATTCCACGGTGCCTCCGCGACAGTGGCGTCCGATCAGGTCTGACACGGCTTGCATGGATCAATGACTTCCTTGGAGTTATGAACAGACTGGGACGGCCGTTTCTCGATGGGGCCGCTAAGATGTTCATCACGCAGGCTCAGCAGCCAGCTGCGACGTCAATGCCTTAAAGTGTGGGCGAGTCGATCGCCTCTATCTGAAGCTTACAGAAATGAAATCTTGGCCTAAGCCCTCTGTAAGGAAGAGTTGCCTAAGCTGGAGCCATGAGTGCCTGGTTGAGAGCGGATTTCGCCCGGAGCATAGTCAGCAGCCGCCTCTATTTCGTACTCAAGTGCCTATTACACAGGGTGGTCGCTTGACCTGTGTGTTACACACAGGTGTACAAGACAATAGAACTAATCCTAGGTTAGGCGCGGCAGGTTGATCTGCATCAAGTGCAGGCTGCTGAGATGGTCCACCGTGTTTGCATCGCAATATTCAGTGAGGAGACGACGATGCGGGTTAACGAGTTGGCTAAAAAGCTCGGAATTAGCGCCGACAGCATTCGCTACTACACCCGTGCCGGGTTTGTAGTGCCCGGAAAAGATCAAACCAATGGTTATAAGATATATCGTGAACGCGATGAGCAACGTCTTCGCTTCATTTTAAGTGCACGGCGACTAGGTTTTTCTGTGGCCGATGTTGCGCAGATACTAAATGAGGCCGACGGAGGCAAAAGCGCCTGCCCCACGGTGCGCCACCTGTTTGCCCTGCGCCTGCAGCAAACCACGCAACGGTTTGACGATATGCAAAAACTGCGCAAGCGCATGCTCACTGCACTCAACGAGTGGGGCAGTAAGCCAGACCGGCTGCCCAGCGGCAACAGCCTCTGCCATCTGATTGAAGACTTTACCTCGTAAAGCCCAAGCTCAGCTTGCAGGCGCCTCGGCGGTATTAATTCTGACTTCGGTAATAAGGACTCAACCATGAATCATAGTCCCACTGCTTCCCGCAATCACGGCCCTCTGCCACCTACCGGTAACCAAGTGAGCAGCAATACGGCGACCGATCAAACCCTGATTATTGAA
>NZ_JACBXH010000089.1:0-3177 GCF_041381355.1 Pseudomonas sp. LM13 | reverse complement strand
CAGTAAATACATCGGGTCAGTTAGATGACGCTTTTAGCGCCTTGTTTGGCGAGGCCGAAGATGCAGTCAAGTAACGCTAGGCCTCTCACGAAACATGAAAATCTTTTAAGGCTTCTGTTTGAGCATGCAGATGAGATAATTGATAAGTTGGAGTTCTTGAATGAGTCGGCCCGGAAGCTGGATCGCGTTGAGCTCCTGATAAATGGATTTGATGGAGCGCCAGGGCTCATTGAAGTAGTGGAGTCTTTGACTTATGAGGTAAATCGAGTCGAGCACAGGGCTGGTAGGCCATCAAATTCAGATGTGCAAAATATTATTATTCGATTAGCCAGGGTTGAGTCTATTTTAGATAAATCCATTGATTATGACCCGACCAGGCTGAGAAAACAGCAAGATAATTCGATAGTATTGCGAAAGCTCACTGCATTTATTTGGCTGGTTTCTCTTCTAGGATTATTGAATCTATCCCTCTTGGTATGGTGGAACATCGCTAGCTAAAGCTGATGATCGATGGATCAGGGTATCGCACCTTGCGATGCTATGGCGGGCGCGTTACCATGCCTCTATCGCAAGGTGCGATAGAGGGGCTATGCACGTCATTACACAGAAGCGTATCTGGGAGGCTCAGGCCAAATGGCCTCGCTCGGCGACTGCGCTTGAGGCTTGGTATCGTCTGGTGAAGGCAGGTGCGCCGCGAGATTTCGCTGAGATGAAGAGGCTCTTTCCGGCGACTGATAAGGTGGGGCCTCAGCATGTATTCGACATCGGCGGCAACAAGCTGCGGCTGATTGCCATCGTTCATTACAGGGCACAGAAGGTGTTTATTCAGCATGTGCTGGATCATGCTGAATACGACAAAGGCAAGTGGAGGGAGTAATCATGTCCGCATTGATCAAGCAGGCTTGTGAGCACTGGCGTTACGTTGCACCGCTACTCACCAAGCCGACGAGCGAAGATGACTATGATGCTCTGGTTGAGGCGTTGGATGAGCTGCTGGCCGTGGTCGGCGATGATGAAGATCATCCGCTGGGCAGCCTGGCTTCTCAGCTGGGTGACATGATCGAAGCTTACGATGAGCTTCATAGGCCACTACCCAAAGTGGGCGGAGCGGAGGTACTTCGTTACCTCATGCAGGAGCATGGCCTGAGCCAAGGCGACTTGCCTGAGGTCGGTACTCAGTCAGTTATTTCTGAGGTTTTGGCAGGTAAACGCCAGCTAAATGTACGGCACATTCGTGCGCTCTCGGTTCGTTTTGGCGTCCCAGCGGATGTGTTTTTCTGAGAACGTTAGGCGTTCGCTAGGTTAGGGGCTATGAGGTGGTTGAGAAATTTTTCTAGGTGCTCATATAAAGAGGCTGCATAGCCTGACGCTGATACGTTGTTCAATTATCGAAGCATGGAGTGCTGATGTCAGACAACCATTTGACCCTCGCCAAACGATTCTGGGTCGATGACATGCCGGGTTCTTCTGTATCTGGTTCGCGCCTGTCTAACCTTTTGGAGACCTTTGCCCGGGGTAATTCTTTGAGTGTCCTAGGGCAGCGTTTCCTGACTGAAAACGGGCTCAAGACCCTGGCGCAATTCGTTACCGGCGAGATTTCTGAATCACAGTTTCTCCAGCTTGCTCCAGTCGAACAGGTGTCCAGGGTTGCCGCTGCTTTAGTGCGACAGAAGGCAGCTGAACAACAGAAGCAGGTCGAACAGGAAGCTGCTGAGGCTCGCCACGCTGCCATGATGGCTCGCCTTCATGCCGAAAGGCTCCAGCGCGAAAGCGATCCGAAGTTTATCGCTCGCCAAAAGAATCGCGAGCTACGAGAAAATTATGGTGTTGACGGCTTCGTCGACGAGGTCGACTTCAAGCAAGTGATGACGATTTTGCGCAAGCTGGATAGCGCAAGGCGGCTTTCCGAGGAAGAAGCTGTTTGGCTGAAAAGCGAGGGCAGGGGATACGCTTCTGAGGAAATCCTGCGTGTCCATAATCGTCTTGAAGCCGACTACTACCTGGGTGAGTTTCGCAAGACGGGCGATGTCTGGCAGTTAGTGAATGCCAGTGGTCACCTGCGCAAATGCGGTGCCTCACGCGAAGCGCATGACCTCTTGGTAAAGATCCAGGATGGTGCTCTCAAGCAAACCAAGCTGAAGTCGGCAGTTCGCACTACGCATGGTGGGGTGCTGCGAGATCTAGGTCGCCACAACGAAGCGCTTCAGTTGGCGGACGAAGCTCATCGACTTTTGCCGAATAGCTTTCGCCCGTGCACCCTTCTCGGGGCATTGAATCTTGAGATGGGCAACATTGCTCTGGGCCACGAATGGTATACAAAGGCCGAGGAGCGGGGTGCGAAACCAGGCAGCATCGAGTCTGAGATTCGCTCACTTCTGGGGCGTATGCCTCCGGAGAAACGAGACTCTGTGATGGGACAGCTGCTGAGTATTGACCCCGTCCAATACGCTTGGCTCCGCAAGAAGTCAGCCTTAAAAAGGCATCATCGTTGAGGTGTCGTGGCCAGTGGTGCGTATGCCGGGATTGCCACGGGCATGGCTATAATCACCTCTTTATGACCTGCAAAACTCCTCTGGAAGCCGCAGTTTTGCGTTGTCAAAGCCGCAGATTTTTGTCAATTGACACTAATCAAATTCGATAGACTGTGCTGGTAAAACGTTTAAAATCAAATAGTTAGGCGTTTTCACTGTCTTTGAAAAGCTTGCATGGGGTGCAAGGGGTCGAGTGTTCGAATCACTCCGTCCCGACCAAAAAATCCCTAGAAAATCCAGTCACTTAGCGGTGGCTGGATTTTTTTATGGGCGCTTCACACGTAGAAGCGTAGGGACTTTTGCGGGACTTTTTTTCATCCTGCCATTCTCCTCAAAATTGTCAGGGCCGGCCCACGCGAGTCGGTAGCCGAAATCCTGTTGGCTTCATCGATCAGTTTGCCCAGCTCGGCGGCTGAATAGTGACTGGTGATGCTGCCGTTCTTGTGACCCAGCAGAGCCTTCCTGTTCGGCAGCAGGAGTGGAGGGAGCAGTTACGCCGGCTCGAGGAGAGAGAACGGATTCGACGTCAAAACGAGGCAAGGGAGCAGGCGAGAGCTGATTTGCTGAGTGCCATCAAGCATTGGGATGACATCAAGCGGATCCAGGCCTTTTTCAGTGATGCGGAGAACTCCGTATCGAATTTGCC
>NZ_JACBXH010000088.1:0-3236 GCF_041381355.1 Pseudomonas sp. LM13 | reverse complement strand
CTTTTCTTTAGCCATCGAGACCGTCTCCCATCGTTGAATTGAGCTAGTCACGCCACCATTAAAACAAAGGCAGATATTTACATATCTGCCTTTGAGGTTTGGAGCTCATGAGCGGATTTGAACCGCTGACCTCACCCTTACCAAGGGTGTGCTCTACCAACTGAGCTACATGAGCGAAACATATACCGCAAACATCGAAGCTGGAGCGGGTAGCGGGAATCGAACCCGCATCATCAGCTTGGAAGGCTGAGGTTCTACCACTAAACTATACCCGCGAACGCCGAAGCTTACGCTTGAATCTGGTGGAGGGGGAAGGATTCGAACCTTCGAAGTCTATGACGTCAGATTTACAGTCTGATCCCTTTGGCCGCTCGGGAACCCCTCCAAAGTGAGGCGGCATTTTCATCATCTGCCACCAGGCTGTCAAGCATTTTCTCATATAAATCTTGAGCTTAGCTTCATCGACAGCCGCTTCGCGAAGAAACCAATCAGCCCTAGCTGCGAAGCGGGCGCCATTCTATGCAAACTATTCGGAAGTTGCAACGCCTGTGCAGGACATCTGCCGATGCTGCAGTTCCGGCATGTCGTTTTTCAAGCCTCGCAAGATGGTATCGTCCAGCTGATTACGACTAGCGACTGCGACGCGCACCCAGTACTTGCGGTGCATACGCGGTAACTCACGAACCAGCGCCGCATAGCCAACCTCGCGCAAACGAGCAACCACCCCCTCTGCAGAGTCTTTTCGCGAGAAGATCCCAAGCGAAATACCATTCGACAGGTCGCCTACCGTAATGATGTAGCTATCAATATTGCGGCTTTGCAGTTCACGCAACTGGCGTAGCGAGGCCTGCCTGGACGCAAGCGGGGGCAGATAGACCCAGTAATCCACGCCGGTAGCTGCGTCGACCTGCTGAACCTCGGACTGCACATCCAGACTCAGCAGACGCTGCTCTAAAGACTCTGCTTGCTGCTCTTCGTCGAACCCACCAAGGAACAGACATCCGTCATCATTGGCCGCTGATGATGAACTGGCTCGCCGCTGGGGTACTGAGGACTCACTGAGCAAAGTGATGTTCTGCTGAAGCCGGCTGTAAGAATCGAGAGGCGCGACCTCTTTAACTCGAACCGGAGCCTCGTATTGGTGCTGAACCCAGAAAAAAACATTCAACAGCACCAAAAGAAGAAATAACCAACGCATGCAACCTTCAACCTTATAGATGCGTTAGGGGCAAGCGATTGCCAGCCCCCGAAAAACGAGATCCGGTATGCGCTGGACCTGGCCGATATCCTTGATCAGACCCGCATCACCCCCAGTAGCATAAACGCTGAAGGCCGCCCCAAAACGATCGCCCGCCTGACGAACTTGTGTCGACACAAAACTGTGGAGCATTGATAGACAGCCGCGCTCCACCGCCTCTAAGGTGGTTCGCCCGGGCTCTAGAGTGCAGGATGCAGCAGGCGCCTCATCCATGGAGTAACGTATGCGCTGCGTATGAGCATGCAACTGACTCCTAAGCAGGGAAATTCCTGGACAGATAAAACCACCAAGATGGACACCCTGTGCATCCACCAGATCAGCAGTCACCGCCGTCCCCAGATCAAGCACGAGCATGGCGTCACGCTTGAGCTGAAAAGCGCCGACCATAGCCAGCCAGCGATCCATCCCAAGCCGCTCATACTCAAGATAGCCATTGATTACGCCGCCCAACTCTTTAGCAGGGGTAGCGCTCTGAACGTGAACAGACAGGGCGTCGGAGATGCGCGTACAGATCTCCATGGTCTCTTGGTCGCTGCGTACGCTGACCAACCTAGCTCTCAAGAT
Organism: Pseudomonas sp. LM13; assembly: GCF_041381355.1. NCBI lineage: Bacteria > Pseudomonadati > Pseudomonadota > Gammaproteobacteria > Pseudomonadales > Pseudomonadaceae > Pseudomonas > Pseudomonas sp. LM13. The sequence goes on along the minus strand of NZ_JACBXH010000088.1, from coordinate 1,414 downwards.
ACGCAAGTGAACCAGACCGCCAAGCTCCCCCAATAAGCCAGCCGCACAGCTCGAGGCTCCCTGCGCCGCAACGACGCCGGAACAAGAGTCCAAGACGCGCCATTTGATCAAGCTGTTACCGCAGTCCACCTCAAGAATCATTGATCCAACCTCAAGCTTAGTTCCCCGCCGCTGAATGAACGCTCGACACCGTCAATCATCAGTCTGAGCCCACCCTGGTGATCCACTCCCAGCACCGTTCCCGAAAACTCTTGCGTCCCAGTGCTAAGCGTACATCTGCGATGCTGCCAAATATGGCTCGCCTCCCACTCATCCCTCAGGCCGGAGAACCCAGTGCTAGCGTGCTGATCGAGATATGTTTTCAGCTTGCCGGCAAGCGTAAGCGCCAGTTCATTTCGATCAACCATCCCGATCCACTCGTTGAGGGATGTCCAAGGTTGATCGATCCCCTCGGCTTCATGCATGTTAACGTTGATGCCAATGCCAGCCACTACATGGCATTGATCCGCGGGATCGCCAGTCAGCTCCAACAGAATCCCCGAGATTTTGCGTCCATCCACGTATACGTCGTTTGGCCACTTCAGCCCTGCTTGAGGTAACCCCATTTGGCGCAACGTCTGCATAACAGCCAATCCGACCACAAGACTCATGCCGGACAGCTGTCTAGCACCACCGTGCACCTCTAACGCCAGACTGCAGTACAGGTTCTTTCCAAACGGACTTACCCATTGTCGCCCTCGCCGCCCTCGCCCTGCAGACTGAGCTTCTGCAAGCACAAGCAGCGGGGCCTGGCCGGAGGCTAGAAGCCTCAGAGCTTCCGAGTTCGTAGAGTCGAGCGTGTCAAACAGATGTAACGCCCAGCCCATAGCTCTCATCCGCGGGACGAGCTTATCTTCATCGAGCAAAGACAAAGGTTCGGCCAGACGATAACCCCGGCCGGGAACCTTATAAAGGAGGAGCGCCGTTTCACTTTGAACGCGCTGGAGGTGCTTCCAGACAGCGCTACGACTTACACCCAAAGCCTCGCCCAGCTCCCGCCCAGAATGGAACCGTCCATCTTGGAGCAACTTCAACAGCTTATTCATGCCACCCCCGTAAACGAGGCCCGAATAATAGCGACACAAGGAATGCCTGCCTACAAAGCTTTCATCAGCGCAAAAGCAAACCCCCGACCCGCTTACGCGGATCGGGGGTTTGGTGTAGGAGCTTGACGATGACCTACTCTCACATGGGGAAACCCCACACTACCATCGGCGATGCATCGTTTCACTGCTGAGTTCGGAATGGGATCAGGTGGTTCCAACGCTCTATGGTCGTCAAGCAATTCTGTTGCTGCCTCGGGGTTTAGCCGCTGCAGCGAATTGGGTATGTGATCGAATCGGTATTGCGTGTTCGTGCAGATTTTCGGTCTGTT
>NZ_JACBXH010000087.1:0-3971 GCF_041381355.1 Pseudomonas sp. LM13 | reverse complement strand
CACAGTGCAGAAGTGAGGTCACGATGAGCGCCATTGTCCTTGAGTCCGTGCTGACTTGCCCGCGCTGCGGCTTCGCCAAGCCGGAAACCATGCCCACGGACGCCTGCCAGTTCTATTACGAGTGCAGCAACTGCAAGGCGCTGCTGCGCCCCAACCCAGGGGATTGCTGCGTTTTCTGTTCGTTCGGCTCGGTGAAGTGCCCGCCGATCCAGCAGCAGCTTGGGTGTTGCTCATAGCGTTTAGGGGGATCACAGGTCGTCGTCTGGATTACGCAGTGGCCGCAGCTCGCCGCGCGCAACTTCTTCCGGTACCGCAAAGGAATACCGCCCGAGCATGTTGATGTGCTCGTAGATCAGCGGCGATAGCCGGGCCAAATCCTCTTCCAGCACTGGATAGCCGTGCTGCTTGAGCCGTTCCACGGCCGCCGTCATGTAGAGGGTGTTCCACAGCACGATGATGTTCACCACCAGGCCCAGAGCACCGAGCTGGTCTTCCTGGCCTTCGCGGTAGCGCTGGCGGAGCTCGCCGCGTTTGCCGTGGAACACGGCGCGGGCCAGGCTGTGCCGGCCTTCGCCTCGGTTCAACTGGGTCAGGGTGGCGCGGCGCTTGGACTCGTCGTCGATATAGGTCAACGTGTGCAGAGTCTTTTCGATCCGCCCGAATTCGGCCAGCGCCTGGGCCAGCCGGGTGGGTCTATCTCCCGTTTGCAGCGTGCGCATGATGCCAGTCGCCGGCACCCGGCCGAGTTTGAGCGAGCCGGCCAGGCGCAGCAGGTCGTCCCAGTGCTCGGCGATCAGGTCGAGTTTGACCGACTGGCGGGCCAGCCCGTTGAGCTTGCCGTAGTCCGCGTCCGGGCGCGTGCGCCAGAAGCGGGTACCGCCGACATCGGCCAGCCGCGGACTGAAGTGGTAGCCAAGTAGGCGGAAGAGCCCGAACACCACATCGCTGTAGGCCCCGGTGTCGGTCATGATTTGCGTCGGCTGCAACTCGGTCTGCTGTTCCAGCACGACCGCCAGCAACACCAGGCTGTCGCGCAGCGTGCCGGGCACGGTGATGGCGTTGAGGCCGGAGAATTGGTCGGAAATCAGGTTGTACCAGGTGACACCCCGGCCGGTGCCGAAATACTTCGGATTGGGGCCGGCATGCACGGTGCGCACCGGTACGACGAAGCGCATGCCATCGGCGGAGGCGACCTCGCCGCCACCCCAGACTTGGGCCAGTTCCAGTTGGCTTTGCGCTCCGACCAGGATGGCGTTAGCCGCTGACAGGGTGTCGTCGCGGATATAATTCTGGCTGACCCAGGACAGCCGGTCACGGCGCAGCGCCGGGTTGTCGGTGCGGATCAAGGGCTCCAGGCCGGTGTTGCAGGCCCCGCCCAACAGCACCGCGCAGAGGCTGGTGACCAGGTTGTCGGCGCGTGCATTGCGTTCGGAGACATGGGTGAAGGCCTCGGAAAAGCCAGTGCGGGCGGCGATTTCCAAGAGGATTTCCGGCAGATCGACACGCGGCATCAGGTCAGACACGGCCGCCCGCAGTTGCAGCAACGAGCAGGGCTCGTCCAGCTTGTCCAGCGCCCCGAGCGACAGTTCGGTCTTGCCCTCGGTGTTCTCGCTCAGTTGAATCGCCGGGTTGTCGGGCAGGCGCGCGGCTACTGCCAGCCAGGTTGCATCCAGCTCGACGGACAAGGCGTCCAGGGTGGTTTTGGCGTCGATGGTCAGGCCCAGTGACCGGCAGATGATCGGTCGCGCCGCCAGCCATTCGGCACCGTCGAGCAGGCCAAGGCGCGGGTCGGCATAGCGCCAACTGGGCGAGACGAAGACATCGCGGCGGCGCAGGGCCGTGCGCAGCGCATCGAGCGTGCAGAACACATAGGCACCCATGTCGAGGGAGCCATCTTCGCGGGTGATGTGCTTCTGCCAAGCCTTGGCCACGATCTCCTGCGGCGCGTCATCCTCTGGCTTCCGGCGCGGCAGGTTCAGTTGCAGCCACTCCAGACTAGCCGCCACGCCCTTGCCGGCCGGGCTGAAGCCGAAGCGGATGTGCTTGAGCAGGTCGGGCAGGAAGCGGCGCACGCTGCGGTAGCGCGCTTCCAATGCAAGAAAATAGACGTCATCTACCGGGCGGATCAGCGCGTTGACCTCTTCCAGGGCCTTTTCCAGGGTGGTCCTCGGCAGGTCGTTGAACAGCCGGGCGCGCACGTTGTCATCGCTGATCGAGCTGTCCAGCACGACCTTGCACGCGGCGGCGAGCGTCGCGGCCGACCGATCCAGGTCTTTCAGGCTGCGCATGCGGGCTTTCTTGTCGGCCTTCTCCGCGTTGCTGAACAGGTCGCGCAGCAAGGCCTCCAGGACTTCCAGTGCGTCGTCGTGCGCAGTCGCCTCCAGGCAGAGTGCGAAGGCCACCAGTGTCGCCATCCGCCGCGACGCCGGCAGCCGATTAATCGCGGTGACCTTGGCCGTGTTGGCGAAGCGGGCCAGGGCGGCGATACGGCTGGGAGGGATGTGCGCCGCCGCCGGCAAGGTGATGCCGATGCCGCGCACGTCATCGAGCCGGCGCAGTGCCCGAATCAACGCGGGGCCACTGACCATGACCGGGCCGGAGCGCAATTGATCCAGCCGGGAGCTGCGGTTGCCTTCGGCCACCGTCAGCAAGTCTTGCAGTTGCAATCGCTGTTCCTCAGTCACGCTGCGGCCCAGCGTAAACCAGAGGCGTTCTTCGACCCGACTGCGCAACTGGGCGATAAAGCGCTCTAGTTGAGACACACCAGGCAGGAGGACTTTCTGTGTGAACAGCCACGAGGTGGCTCGCTCAAACAGCACTCCCGGCCGGTCGGTGCCCGTCCAGCAGAGGGCATACAGCCAGCGGCTCAAGCGAAAGCCGATGCCCGGATCGGTGAAATGACGATAGCCAAAGCGGTTCTGAATATCGGTGGCATGTATCCAGCGGCGATGATCGCTATAGCGCTGGAGGCAGTCGGGGTCTGGAATCGCCAGTTGTCGGCAAAGCACCTGCAGGACTTCCACCGGCACGGCGGCGGGCTTGTCCGGCAGAACGCCAACGAAGCGGACGGTGGTCAGCAGAACGGCATAACCCAGACGGTTATGGTTACCCCGCAGCACCTGGATGGCTTCACGGTCTTCATCGCTCAGGTGGAAGTAACGTTCCAGCTCTTCACGGCTGGGCGAATCAACATAGCGGCCAAAACCGTCGCGTTGCTCTTGAGTCAGAAAACCGACCGGCATTGATCACAGCACCTCGACGCAGAACACGGCGGGCGTGACGATCCGCGTGCGTTCGATGTGCCCGCGTTGCAGCAGGCCGGCGCGGCGATCACCGGTTACCAGGTAGTCCGCATCGCCCGCCAAGGCCATGGCCAGCAAAAACGAGTCATCCGGATCATCGGCTTCGACCTCGATGGTCAGGCGCTCCAGTACCACAGCCCGTTGCAGGTTATTGATCATGGCGCCCACCTTGGCGGGCTGTAGGATGGCCTGAAGCTTGGGATAGCGGCTGGCTCGACGAATTTCATCGAGTTGCATCCGCGAGGTCACCACCTCGAAACGCGCCGCCCGCCAGGCACGGTAGATCGCATCGGGCGCGCCATGTGGCGAGATCAGGGCGCTGAACAGGATGTTGGTATCCAACACGACCCGCATCAGCGCTTACGTGCCCAGTCGAGCGCTTCGTCAACCGCGTTGGTCAATTCTGCCTCACTCAGATGGGCGTTAGCGGCCTTGGCCTGCTCAGCGCTCAGCTCCAGGATGTGTGCCCGTACCGCTTCTTCGATGAAGCGCGACAGGTCGCCCTTACGGCCGCCGCCCTGGCTGGCCAGAAACATCCGAAGCGACTGGTCGGTGTCGGCCGAGACGGCGACATTCCAGCGAATGGTATTCATAGCGTTCTCCGCTAATAGGTGTTTGTGTGTTTATACGCCAATCACAAAGGGCGATGCAATGGTTCGACAAAACGAA
>NZ_JACBXH010000086.1:0-4066 GCF_041381355.1 Pseudomonas sp. LM13 | reverse complement strand
GCCAGCGCAGCAAAGTCCTCGCCACTGCCCTTCAGATCCGCATATGAAAAACGTGCATCAGGGCAGGCGGTCAAAAAGCCTTTGACCTCTTCGTACTTTTGCGAGATGTCGGCCAGGGTTTGCCGAAACGACGCCAGACGCTGGCGAACCGGCTGGGGAATATTCTCGTCGGCGATCTCCTGCTCGTAGTCGAGCGCCGCCGCCAGCTCCTCGCGAATGTCGGCAATGCTTTGCGCATTCAGCGGCAGGTTTTCGAAATGTGCAGCATGCGCCTGCCAGTCAGGTTCTTCAGGGGCCTCGTCGCCGTCACCTTCCTCGTCATTTTGCCAGTCCCACAGCCGCCACTTGGTGGCCCCCAGTCTGGCGCGTGCGGCACGTTTAAGTGCGGCCATGGTGGGCTCAACCGTACCATCCGGCAACAAGCTCAAGGCGCTATCAATCAGAGAAACCTGCCCCTGCACTGTTCCTGCGTAGTTCACGCAGCGGGTGGAAAACTGGTGGCAGTTTTTGAATACCAGGCCATAAAACGCCCGCTCACCCAGGTGTTTTTGCGCCCCCCGCGCCACAGCCTTATGCCCCACCGCCCCGCTGCCGTCGCAGGACACGTAGATCTTCCGACCTAATGTGCTCTTCGAGGTAAAGCCCGCTGGATCGCAGGCACGTACGGTGCTTTCCGCCACCCCATCGACCTCGATATTGGAGATTTGCCCGTCACCCACATAGATGCCCGAGTGCTCCACGGCCAGCCAGAGGTCGCAATACACCACACTGCCAGGCAGCGGGCGAACCTTGTCGCGAATAGTGCTATCGACAAAATACTTGAGCGCTTTTATGCCAAAAGGCAGTGCAGTTTTGAGCGCCCCCCAACCGCCGAGAGCGGAAGCTAGCAGAGGAATCATGCGAGACCCGCCTTACAGCCAGATGTTGGCTGACAGTTGCTGCTCAAGCAGGTCGCCTTGCTCGCTTGCCGATGCACCATGGCGGGTGGTCATGGGCTGGGCCTTGCTGCCGACTGACTTCAACTCCGGCTGGTTCAGTTTATCGTTCCACTGCCAGACCGTATCGAAGTCCCAGCCCATGGTGTGCTCCAGGTAATGAGCAGTAAACAAGGCGCTTGATAAGGATTTACCATCTGTACCGTCGGACGCCGACTGCCCTTTATGGCAATCCAGCGCCACGTTATTTTGCAGTGTCGCACCACCTACAGAATTAACAATCCGCCCATCGATTTTTACCCCGTCCCCACACTCGAAAGCGCCAAGCACACAATTATTAACCATGCTGTTTTTGCCAACAGCAGCGATACCTGAAAAACGAATACTGTATCCGTCACCGAGAGTAGCTTTCCCAGCGACAAAACAGCATGTAACAGCACTATCACCTGACAGCGTATATGCAACACCTCCACGCACAGTAAGGCCGAAAGAGCTCCAGCTAGCATTCAACTGCACATGACAGTTCTGAATCGTACTCGACTCTGCACCACTTATAATCAGGACATCCCCAGACTGACACTGACTAACGACACTTCCAGCCAAATCGCTTGCGACAGAGACACCTGATTGACAGTGCGTAATCGAGCAATTGCTCGCTAAACCTTTGACAATATTATTTCCGGCAGAACATGCCACAATCTTAGACCCTTCAGCAGCACCTAATAAAACCCCAGAAACCTCACAGTTTAGAAAATTACAATCAATAGCCCTGCTGGCCAAACCTAACCTGACCATCTTTATATTTATTACAGATGCATCTTTAATCTCAGAAAACAAATCACTAGAATCATTGTTATAAATAACGGAGTGACCCGCTCCATCATAATGCCCCTTAAAAACAACATCGGGCCACGTTTTCACCGCGCAGGCATCAATATCAGCGTTTTGCCGGAAGTAATAACCTTGCTGGCCGACATCCGGGCGCTCAAGTCCAGCCAGATCATGCACGGTTTCGATCAGTATGGGATCGTGCTCAGTGCCACTGCCTTTGTAGCCCTTTATTACTGCACTGGCTTTTCCAATCGACGGGCTCAAAGGCGTTGAAAGCGCCGTTTCAAATTGTGCGTCGCGCTCGGCATCGCGCAGCACTGCTCGGCTGAAACTGCGCAGGGTGTCCATAACCAGCTGGCGAACCTTGTTCGCGTTGTCCGGGTGATCCCACAAGCAATCCTTGAGCAGCAGGATGTCGGAAAGATCAACTTCGCTGCGACCATTACTGGCTGCCGAAATACGCAGCAGGTGTACAGCTTTCTTCAGGCGACGGTCTGACAGCTTCTCGCGACGGTCCTCCTTGAACATACGCTTGTGCTCAGCCCAGATACGCTGGAGCGCAGCAATGACATCGTCGGTTAGTTGTACTTCTTCTGCCGCTTGGCGAATCGCTTCAATATCGTTTGTCGTCAGCTTCAGTTGAGTAGGCGGCGGTGCCGTCTTTTCCAGCAGACGGGGCATATTCTCGGCACGAACATAATCGACAAAGCTACGCACCAGAAAGCGATCGTAAAGCGCCTCAAGCTCTTCCTGCCCGGTGGGCAGTTCGTTGGACGCAGCAATCAGGGCCTGTAGCGGCACTTCCAGAGCCTCAGTGCCGTTGTGATAGGTTCGCTCGTTAAGAATGGTCAGCAAGGCGTTGAGAATGGACGAACTGGCTTTGAAGATTTCATCGAGAAAAGCCACGCGCACCGAGGGTAGGTAACCTGCCGTGTTTCGCTTGAAACGATCCTGCTTGAGTTCACTGATCGACAGCGGCCCAAAAATCTCCTCCGGCGTGGTGAATTTGGTCAGCAAGTATTCGAAATACTCTTTGCCCGCTTGCGAGTCCGTCCCCTCATCCAGACACTTGGCCAGCTTGCGAGCAATAAGGCTCTTGGCAGTACCCGGCGGGCCAACCAGCAGCATATTTTCACCGGCAAGCATCGCCAGCAGAGCGGCCTTGATCGCAGCCTCACGCTCTACCAGGCCATGGTTAAGGTGTTCAATCAGAGTCAGCAGTCGTTCTTTCACGCTCGAAGTCATAAAGTACTGTGTGCCTCAGTGTGCAACGTATGTTGGATTTTGAATAAGGTAGACAGGACTGCTGCGGCCTATGCAACGCAGTCCAACCACCTTGGGTCGGCGATGACTGCAAGATTCAAGGATCAATAACTGAGTGAGCGGTTGCTGTCAGCGCGGAGACTATCTGCATTCCATTTATCGGCCAATCTTTTAGCTTTATTCCTACAAGGCATCCCTGCCTGAAATGCGCTAAACCAGCGCTGCATTGGTTCCACTGGCACGCCGCTCAAGCATGTCAATGTACGCCAGTCGTGCCGCCTGGATGACAGCGCTGGTCTCCTCGCACATCATCACCACCACATCCCCGCGCAATTCATACAGCCTACTGCGCAGGCGACGAGCATTATCACGGTGCTCCCGTTCCCAGCTTTCTGAACGTGGGTCACGGGACAGAAAAAGCAGGCCAATCAGCCCTGGCTTTGCTCTTTCTATTACCTGATTGATGAGGTCACTGGCATGACGTCGCAGCTTCATTCCTTTGCGTAGCCCCTTGAGATCGATCATCCCGCAGTCGAAATCACCCTGGATCAAACCCGTCTCACGCAGCTTACCCAACTGCTTGTCAAAAAAACTAAGCACATGCCGTTCAAAGGCTTCGTCGTAGCCTAAAGCGAGTATGTTGGAGAGCGCAGCCTGTGTGCTGGCCGCCATGTCGAACATAAAGCTGTCGGCGGTGGCTTCTTCAATTTCTGCTTCAAATTTGTCCCAAACCTCGTCAGCCACAACGCAGGCAAGGTCATGCGCCCCCACACGGAGTTCATGCATGCATTGAAGTTGTTGGGCAAGCAAGTTTTCCAATTGCGCGTTCATCGTGTTTCTCCATGCGTTGCTGATTTGCTAGGAGAAAGGATGGCCCAGTGGTGCGACAGCCGGTGACGTATGAAAGCTCGACCAGGCTATTGAACTGCCTAAGGGCCAAGCGCCTTATCGAAGATGCCTGGCGGTCTGACTGGGTTTCAATTCTGCAGAAAAGGCGCCCAAAGCGCCCCGAAAATCTGGGCGCAACTGCATCTGAA
>NZ_JACBXH010000085.1:0-4376 GCF_041381355.1 Pseudomonas sp. LM13 | reverse complement strand
AGCAGACTGCCTAGTATCGAAAAAACGCACACGCTACCGTCAATAGCCAAGAGCGAGTCATCCGCTCAAACGTCTACCAGTAGTAAAGAAAGCCCAGGGCCCGTTGTTATCGCATTCGCTGTTCTCTTCTCTCTCTGAGCGAATCGCGGCGGAAATCTCGCACCGCTGGCAAACTGAAAAAGCACCGCCTGCATTAACGACGACAGCTTCAATCTACGAGCCAATACCATCCGGCAGCGGTGTGTATGGTGGCGTACGTGCACTTAGGCGTGGGATGTAGCTACCTGAACGCAATCGATATAACGGGGCGGCGATAAGTCCAATGAGAAACACTCAGACGATGCTTGCTCTCGCTCATCACTCATCTCCCATTGGACTCTGAACACTATAACTGATCGCACCGGCGGCACTTTGGTAGCATCCCTCACCCCTCGTCCTATCTCTGTCCCGTGTGCAACCGTACTGGCAATAAGCCGCCTACAGCTTTCATGACCAACAGCAGTCACCTTTGCGCTTGTTACTGCCGGAATCATAAAGCCCTTGTTGGTTGGAAGTGGATGCAGGTTCGAAAGTGGCACGAGTCGGGGTACTGGCAGCCGCCGCAGTTCATGTCATTTTCGTCATCTGCGCCTGATCCAATATCATGCCACCAGGCTTGTCTTTGCCTTGCGTGCTATTGCCATGTTGATGATACTCATTGGCAATTACAGAGTAGCCGGTGCGGTGGCGATGACAATGCCTGCAATGAACCTTTCATGACAACCTCATCAGGTTCTACTGGCACCGGGTTGAAGAGTTTTAATTGTTGGAATCCAGGCCGGTGTGTTGTGCATATAGGTGCGGTATTCGTCGCCGAATTCTGCGAGCGCCATTTGTTCTTCGCGCTTGGCCAGTCGCACATACACCACCACTAATATCGGGAACATCACCAACGTGGGGATAGTCGGCCACTGCAGTAAAAAGCCGAACATGATCATGATAAAAGCGAGATATTGCGGGTGACGGCAGCGGGCATACCAGCCAGTGGCGGCCAGTGATCGGCCCTGTTGGGCCTTGTGCAGTACTGCCCACGCTGAGGCGAGCATAAAAAACCCCAGGACGATGATAAGGTTGCTAGCAATATGCAGCGGGTCCCAGTGAGCGTTACCCTCGAAACCTAAAAGGGTATGCCACAGATGACCGTTTTCATGGGAAAGGAAATTCACCCCCGGATATTTTTCAGTCAGCCAGCCCGACAGAAAATAGATGCTCAGTGGAAAGCCATACATTTCGGTGAACAGCGCAACCACAAATGCGGAAAATGCGCCCAGGCTGCGCCAATCGGTATTACTTTTCGGCTTGGTAAAACTGAACGCAAAAAAAATGAAAATAATTGAATTTAAGATGACTAACGTCCAGAGACCATAAGCGGATTCATTGTGCATATCCTAGCCCCTTCTGTGTTGATGGTGGTCAGTCTGATGTTTGCCCGCTTCCAGCCCACGTTGATAGGCGGCACGCCTGACATCACTGGCATCACCGGACATGGTCTCTGACGTTTCTGCACCGCCCTGCGCCCTCCTGCCATGTCCACCGTGCATAAAGATATGCATCAGCGGGCACAGCAAAATGATTAGAATCGGCAAAAATGCAAATACATGTTGGCGATGCTCCACCAGCAGAAAATAACTGACTGCCCCGATCAGACCCAACGCAGCTAGCCCTTTAGGCGACCACCAGAAAGAACTTTTTTCGTTACTCATATCCTGTCTCCACGCTGAAAGAAAATTCCGGCCTGCCGCCTGCTTTATTTCACGTGCAAGGCACCACGGTACATTTGCATCTGGCAATGAAAGGCATAGTCACCGGCCTTCAGCGCTGGCAGAGCAACTTGTATGGGTTTGTTCAGGGGGAGGGTTTCGCTGATATCCAAGCCAGGCCACAACACCACCTCGGAACAAGGCGATGCATCCTTGCGCAAAAAGGTAAGGTTGACCGGAGTATTGGCCGGCACTTGAATATTGGCCGGCGTATAGCCGCCGTTTTCCACGACGACCAGCAAACCCTGCTCGTTTAGGGCAACTTCCTGCGGCTTATACAGCCAGAACCACCAGACGATCAGGGCAATCAGGGCCAGTCCCGCAATATTGATCAGCCACATGGTTTATATCCCTCGCGCTATGACAGTTAATGTTCCTGCGCCTTGAACAGGCGCAGGCGATTGGCATTGGTTACTACGGTAACGGAGGAAAATGCCATGGCAGCGCCAGCAATGACGGGGTTCATCAGCACGCCTAGCACCGGGAACAAGACACCGGCAGCTACCGGCACGCCAGCAACATTGTAGATAAAGGCGCCAAACAGGTTTTGCTTGATATTGCGCAGGGTAGCCTTGCTCACTGCAATGGCATCAGCCAGACCGTGCAGCGACCCGCGCATCAGGGTGATATCCGCGCTTTCAATCGCCACATCGGTACCCGTGCCGATGGCAAAGCCCACGTTGGCCAGCGCCAACGCCGGTGCATCGTTGATACCGTCACCGGTCATGCCGACAATTTCATTTTGCATCTGCAGTTCGGCCACCTTGTTGGCCTTGTCTGCAGGCTGAACTTCGGCAAAGAACTCGCTAATACCCACCTTTTCCGCCACGGCTTTGGCGGTGGCGCGGTTGTCGCCAGTGAGCATGACCACGCGAATGCCATTCTTCTGCAGACGCTTGATGGCCGCAATAGAATCCTCCTTGATGGGGTCGGCCACCGCGATGATGGCGGCAAGCCGCCCGTCCACCGCAAAATACATAGGCGTTTTGGCTTCACTGGCTAGATGCTGGGCCGTTTCGATGAACTCACCGACATCGATACCGCGCTCACGCATCAGTTTTTCATTGCCGAACAGCAACGCCTGGCCGACGGCCAGTGCTTCCACACCTTGACCGGCAATGGCATTGAATGACTCGACCTTGTCGAGGGTTAAATTCCGCTCCTTGGCCGATTCAACAATGGCCAATGCCAGTGGATGTTCTGATCCGGACTCCAGGCTGGCTGCCAGTTGCAGTACCTGGTCCTGTTTGAAGCCGGTCTGGGTCACAATGTCGGTAACCTTGGGCGAGCCCAAGGTGATGGTGCCGGTTTTATCCAAAATCATGGCGCTAATCTTGGAAGCGGTTTGCAACGCCTCACCGTTGCGGATCAGGACACCCGCCTCAGCCGCTTTACCCACTCCCACCATCACCGACATTGGCGTAGCCAGGCCGAGTGCGCAGGGGCAGGCAATAATCAACACAGTCGTGGCCGAGACGATGGCAAAAGCAATGGCCGGTTCTGGCCCGAAATTCAGCCAGGTTAGCGCGCTCAGCACTGCGATGATCATCACAACCGGCACAAAATATGCTGAGATTGCATCAGCCAGGCGCCCGATGGGCGGCTTGGAGTTTTGCGCACGCTTGACCATGTCGATGATCTGCGCCAGTGCCGTGTCTTTGCCCACGCGGGTGGCCTTGAAGATCAGCGTGCCGGTTTTGTTAAGGGTTCCGGCCGCCAACTTGTCGCCAGTGGATTTTTCCACCGGCATAGGTTCGCCGGTGAGCATGGATTCATCCACGGCGGTGTGACCTTCCCGTACCTCTCCGTCCACCGGAATCTTCTCACCGGGGCGTACGCGCACCAAATCGTTGAGCAACACCTGCTCGATCGCAATATCCAATTCTTCGCCGTCGCGAATCACCCGTGCGGTTTTCGCTTGCAAGCCGATCAGGCGTTTGACAGCTTCGCTGGTGCGTCCGCGCGCTTTCAGCTCCAGCGCCAGCCCCAGATCAATCAGACCGATGATGATGGCAGTGGCTTCGAAGTAGACATGCCGCGCCATCAGAGGCACTGCGTCCGGTGCGAAAACCACCACCATGGAGTAGAGCCATGCCGTGCCGGTGCCCAAGGCAATCAGGGTGTCCATGTTGGCGGAGTGATTTTTAAAGGACTGCCAGGAACCCACGTAAAAGTGACGACCCGACACGATCATCACGGCCAGGGTCAGCAGCCCCACCACCAGCCAGACAATACGCTCGACAGTAGTAGTCACCGTCATCTCGCCCACCACCAAGCTGTAGATCATCAGCGGCACACCCAGTGCCAGCGCGACCCAGGTTTGCCGCATCAGTTTTTGGTAATAGGCCAAATCGGCTTGTTCTTTTTCATCGAGCGCATCGCTTAGCGACTCACCGGCCATGGGTCTGGCGTTGTAGCCGGCCTGCTCCACCGCTTTCACCAACAACTCGGTAGCCGCTCTGCCCTGTACCTGCACCGTGCGGTTGGCGAAGTTCATTTCCGCCGTTTGCACGCCAGGCACGGCCATGAGCGCTTTTTCTATTTTGCCCACACAGCTGGCGCAGCCCGTACCTTCAA
>NZ_JACBXH010000084.1:0-4630 GCF_041381355.1 Pseudomonas sp. LM13 | reverse complement strand
GCGCGTTGATGTTTGACGAGCGAGACGTGGCGGTTGTGCAGGAGCGTGCCGGTGGCTTTGTCGAGCGCGTTTACGACCGAGCACCGGAGGATGTCATCGAAAAAGGCGCGCCGCTAGCCGATCTGCTGGTTCCCGAATGGGTTGCCGCACAGGAAGAGTACCTGGCGCTCAAAGAGATTGGCGAACCCCAGCTGCTCGCAGCGGCTCGCCAGCGGTTGCGCCTTGCTGGCATGCCGCCAGAAGTCATAGTGCAGCTAGAACGAACTGGTAAAGCGCGCCCCGTTTGGACAGTGAGGAGTCCAATAGGCGGCGTGCTGAACAGCCTCGACGTTCGCGAGGGCATGACCGTATCCACTGGTGCGTCTCTGGCACGTGTTAATGGGCTGGAAAAGGTATGGTTAGAGGTTGCGGTGCCTGAGGCGCAGGTTGCAAATGTGGCGCCTGGGCAGCTGGTCAACGCGCGCCTCCCGGCCTTTGCAGGTGAAGTTCTGGAAGGGACGATCCAGGCCGTACTACCACAAGCCAACTTGGATACCTAACGTTTGCCCGCTTTGGCGAGGCGCTGCTCATCATGGCTACGCTGCCATTCGCTCTGACCGGGGGCGTCTGGTTCCTATATCTGCTCGGGTACAACCTATCCGTAGCGACAGGAATCGGATTCATCGCACTGGCAGGCGTTTCTGCTGAGTTCGGCGTCATTATGCTGCTGTATTTGAAGAACGCCTGGACGGATCGGGTTAACGCTGGAGCCCATGGCGAAGGCGTCCTGCTCGACGCCATTCGTGAAGGTGCTGTCCAGCGAGTGCGCCCCAAGGCCATGACCGTCGCCGTGATCATCGCTGGCCTGCTGCCCATCCTTTGGGGCGGCGGGACCGGCAGCGAAATCATGAGCCGTATTGCCGCGCCCATGGTGGGCGGGATGATCACCGCGCCGTTGCTCTCCCTGTTCGTTCTGCCGGCAGCCTACCTGCTGATGCGCCGCCGGCAATTGCAGGCCCAGCACGCAACCAAACCCACTGGTGAACATCCGTGAAAATCAAGCACCTCAGCCTTCCTTAAAAGACGGGGCCTGGTTGAATGTAGAGTTCATCTTGAAAAGGCATGGTTTCGACTATTCGATTCACATAAAAAGCAAAGGAGCAAGCGACCGCCACATACGCGGCGGTCGCAGCAATACAAAAGGTTGCGCTTACAGCTTTGTAATTTGAAGAACAGCTTACTGTAAGTGTTGTGCCATTAAGCTATAGGCATCAAACAATCAGGAGTTTAGTCATGAAAGCCATTAGCAAAACCATCCTTTTTACTATGTTCGCTGCCGCCTCCTCTTTCGCAATGGCAGAACAAAATTCTGATCAAGTTATTCAGCGCCATAAAGAAGCCAAGCCAGTACTTAAGGCGCTACTTGAGGAAGGCAAAGTGCTAAGTGTAGGGCCTGCAGGTGCCACAGGTAAAAGTGGGGTTATGCAAAGGAGCAAGTATGATGGCCGTCCCCAAACGTTTGAGATAAAAATCAGAACGCCTGATGACGTGACCCATATCGTGGAATTCCGAGGACTGCCCTTCGGACTCAATAACGTTTAAGCAACGCAAAAAACCACACTCAAAGGATAGATAGATTTTTTCTCTTGCGCCGCCGGCAATTGCATACCGCAGCAACCTACAGATCTGGAGAGACATTCATGAACATCATGTCCATTACCCTTGCCACACTTTTCTTGGTCCCAGCCGCCTATGCTGCCGACAAGAAGCCCATGGATGGCATGCCTATGGATCATAAAGGCATGAACATGCAAATGGACCATAAATCAGCCGCACAGACCGCTACGGCTACTGGCACGATCAAGAAGGTGAATACCGAAAGCGGGACCGTCACCATTGCCCACGGCCCGGTCAAGGCCTTGGGCTGGCCCGCAATGACGATGGGATTCAAAGCAAAGCCTGACCAGCTCCAAAAGCTAAAAGAAGGCGATAAGGTCCAGTTCGATTTCTCCTCGCAGGGAATGGACTCCACGGTCACCCGCATCGAAAAACAGTAAGTGCAGAAGCGCTCGCCGTATATGCGACGGGCATAGCTCGATTAAAAGAGAGAAATTACAGCTTTGTAACGTTGAGAACAGATTCTTGTAAGTCTTGCACTTATAACATATCGGTATCAACTAACCAAAGGGTCAAAACCATGAACCGTATGAACAAAGTGATTTTCCCGCTTATTCTAACTGCTGCTTCATCTTTTGCGTTAGCTGAAGGCGGAAGCGAACGCACGCTGCATCGTTTGAATGATCCGGAAACCAAGTCCACTCTTAAGAAGTTGGTTAAAGAAGGTGAGGTGCTTAACATTGCACCTGCAGGGGCGAACGGCAAGACTGACATGATTCAAAACTATCGTACTAACGCCAAAGTCCAAACCTACGAGATGAGGGTAAAGACACCTGACGGGAAAATTCATACGGTAGAGTTTTTGAGCGCCCCGATTGGCGTAAATAACGGCTAACCTGTCAAAGTTAATATCAAGGGTAGGCGACATGCGAGGAATGATGAAAGGATGTGGTGGATGAAGGAGACCGTCAAAGCCGGAAGCTCGCTAAAATGGTGAAGGTCCAGACCAGGTCTTGAATACGAACGATACTGCAACGACCATATCGAAGCAGGTAAGGCTCCTCCGGACGCCCTGCCTGCTTTTGTGCTTGGCCTAACCAGGACCGTACTGATGGAAAAAGTTTCACTGACGAGCAGAATGGCGGTGGTTTTCATGCTCGTGGTTACGGTTGTGCTGATGGTCGCCGCAATCAGCTTCTATTATTTCTGCCAGCTGCATTTCGAGCGCAAGGATGCGCAAGTGCTGAGTGAAAAAGCCGCTGCCGTAGAGCATATGCTACGTAGCAGTACGGCTTTCGGACAGGAGGCCACCTCAAAGATCGATGCGGTCATTGAGCACTCTTTCGGGTTTGCAACTGCGGTAGTGATAGACGGCAAAACGGTTTACTCACACCACAATTTTTCTGAGCGCTTGCTTCCTCTCGTCACGGATAATCAAGAGGAACGCTGGGCAGTAAATTTCGATGGGCACCAGTACAGTGGCATTACCAGAAAAGTAGATCAGTGGGTCGAAGGGCAAGACGCAGTCATCTATCTGGCTTTGGATGTAACGCATCGAGTCCACTTCTTCGAGATGATTCAGCAATGGTTTGCTTATACGCTCGTGATCAGTGCGCTTCTAAGTGGGGCACTAGGTGTTGTTCTGATCAAAAAGGGCTTGAAGCCCATTGGCGAACTATCCAAGACATCTTCAACCGTAACCGCCAACTGCTTAGATACGCGGATTCCGACCGAGTCAGTACCAGGCGAACTTCATGAACTCGTTGCTAACTTCAATGAAATGCTCTCGCGCTTGGATGATTCTTTCCTCCGGCTGTCAGGTTTCTCAGCGGACATCGCGCATGAGCTAAGAACGCCGCTGAACAGCATGCTTACCCAAATGGAGGTCGCGCTCTTGCGCGACCGCGAGAATACCGACTACAAGAACATTTTGTATTCCGCCCTCGAAGAACTTAGGCGCATGTCAAAGATGGTCGATGACATGCTGTTCCTAGCCAAGGCGGACAACGGAAAGATTACGCCCAGTGCCGAAGATGCCAGCATAGCTGAGATTGCCGCTAGCGTTATCGAATATTACGAGCTAGCAGCCGAGGAAAAAAATGTAAAAATCGCTCTTTCAGGCGATGGATCGGTGAATGGGGACAAATCAATGCTAAGACGGGCTATTTCAAACATAGTCTCTAACGCAGTTCGGTATGCGGAGGAACGCAGCACCATAAGCGTTGAAATAAGCGAGAGCGGCGCTTCGGTTTCCACGGCTATTTCCAACCGCGGCATAACTATTCCAGCCGAGCTTCAAACCCGGATATTCGACCGTTTCTACAGGGTCGACACCGCAAGGCGCGAAGGTACTACGTTGAACGCGGGCCTCGGCATGGCTATCACTCGTTCAATAGTAGAAGCGCACAAAGGGCGCATCGCTTGTGAATCAGCTGAGGGACGCACGACTTTTACAATGACGCTTCCAAGGCTTATGTCTAGTTAATGGCAGATGCCCACAACGACCCTGACCTACGCTTTAGAGAAATGCCTGGCTGAACCGAAAGAGATCACGCCTTTCGAACCTGTATGTTTGATCCTGGAGGTTCCCGTGACAGCGTCCTCATCGAGAAAATGCGGTACGACGGCCGCAGCGCTCAACGAAGCGTGCTTCTGCGTGAGCCTGGATCAGGTTGCGCTCACAAATGCATTGTCCGAACAGCTTGGAAATCCCGAGTTGTCAGAGCTATTGAAGTCACGTTGCCCCCATGTATTTGCTGCTCGACCGGTATTTGTTTCGCCGTCGCGACTGCGTCAGGTGCGTGAGGTCATCCAAGCCATCGAGCGAACCGTGAGTTTGCCCGCTTGGCGCGAGCATGCTCTGGATTCCGCCCCCCTATTGCGCAACACAACCCTCGTCGCGCGCGGGGCGTCTTCTTTGGCTACGATTTTCATCTGGATGAGGACAAGCTTGGGCTCATCGAAATAAACACAAATGCGGGCGGAGCGATGCTAAACGTATTGCTCGCCCGCGCGCAGCGCAGTTGTTGCAGCG
>NZ_JACBXH010000083.1:0-4871 GCF_041381355.1 Pseudomonas sp. LM13 | reverse complement strand
GCATCGAAGCAGATACCGCGCATGATCAGTCTACTGAGGAAACATCATTCAAGACTAGCGCGGCGTTGCTAGAAGAATAAGCGGCTTGCGCTAGCATTAAGCTGGGCGCGACAACAGACATCTAGTTGGGCGGCACCTGAAGGTTTCGACCAGCCACATAACGGCCTGGGTCAATCGACGGGCAAGAGTAGAATGTCTCCTATAGTCCGCTAGTGTGCGCTCTCTTGCTTGGATGGCATTACGTTCTGGCCCAACGTTACTGTAGCGAATCCGCAGCAGTATCAATCAAAGCCTCCTGTATCCCGCGTGAAGAAAGACGCTACGTTGCGCCCGTTCTTCCACGGCTTCGCTTGCCGCCCCGCTACGGCAGATTCGAAGCATTCATCGAAATGTCATCATTTAGAAGCAGTGCGTTAACAAGGAATTTCTACCCTTTGCATCGCGAACCGCAATTGTGCGGCCAGCAATATTGCGAAAGGTGATCAAATGACGCCCCATCCGATACAGGACGCCGTGCTGCGGGTCGACCGGTTGAGCGTCGTCTACCCAGGCGGCGTGACAGCCCTACGCGATACCTCGATTGCATTTCGGCGTGGTGAGTTCACCGTGCTGCTTGGTCTCTCGGGCGCAGGCAAGTCGACCTTGCTCCGTAGCCTCAATCGACTCGTCACGCCCACTCGCGGCAGTGTCACCAGCGAGCTCGGTGAGCTCGGCAGCGGCTCGGCCTTGCGTCAGCATCGTCGGCGTACCGCCATGATCTTTCAGCACCACCAGCTAATCGAACGTCAAAGCGCACTGGCTAATGTGCTTACCGGTCGGCTGGCCTTTCACAACACGCTCCGCTCGCTGTTTCCTCTGCCGCGTGCCGATCAGGAGATTGCGCTCAGTTGCCTCGCTCGGGTCGGTCTGGCAGACAAGGCGCTAAGCCGGGTGGACAAACTGTCCGGTGGCCAGCAGCAGCGGGTAGGCATCGCGCGTGCGCTAGCGCAACAGCCCGCGATCATTCTTGCCGATGAGCCGGTAGCCAGTCTCGACCCGGCCACTTCGGTCCGTGTTCTCGGACTGCTGCGCGACATCTGCAAGGAAGACGGCATCACCGCCATCGTTTCGCTGCATCAACTCGAATATGCCCGCCGCTTCGCCGATCGCGTCGTCGGGCTGGCCGATTCTCAGATCGTTTTCGATGCCGCGCCCTCGGAACTCACCGATGCGCAGCTTGAGCGCATCTATGCAGGCCGCTCTACGACTCAGCCAGCAACTGCTCCGGCTGAAACCCCTGTCATGCTCGCACCTTCACTGGAGATGTCCCGATGAAACGCTTATCCGCTCTCTTATTGACCTGTTTGCTGTCCGCTGTTTCAAGTCTGTCCGCCGTAGCGGCCGATGCCGATCCGGATGTGCTAAAGGTTGCGCTGCTGCCGGACGAAAACGCCTCGGAGTTGATCAAGCGAAACCAGCCGCTGAAGGATTATCTGGAAGAGCATCTGGACAAGAAGGTGCAGCTGATCGTAACCACCGACTATTCCTCGATGATTGAGGCGATGCGCTTTGGCCGTATCGACCTGGCGTATTTCGGTCCGCTGTCCTACGTCATGGCCAAAAGCAAAAGCGACATCGAGCCCTTCGCTGCCATGATCATCGACGGCAAGCCGACCTATCGCTCAGTGATTATCGCCAATGTGGCGTCAGGCGTGAATGAGTATGCCGACCTTAAGGGCAAGAAGATGGCCTATGGTGACCGGGCATCGACGTCCAGCCATCTGATTCCCAAAACCGTGCTTCTTGAGACGGCCGAGCTGACGGGTGGGCAGGACTACGAACAACATTTTGTGGGCACGCATGACGCCGTTGCCGTCAACGTGGCGAACGGAAACGCCGATGCGGGTGGGCTGTCGGAGGTAATTTTCAATCAAGTAGCCGAACGTGGCCTAATCGATCCGAGCAAGGTGAAAGTACTTGGTTACAGCGGCGAATATCCCCAATACCCCTGGGCGATGCGCTCGAACCTGAGCCCCGAGCTGAAAACCAAGGTGCGGGATGTATTCGTCGGTATCGACGATCCCGAAGTGCTGCGCAACTTCAAAGCCGAGGCCTTCGCGCCAATCACCGACGCCGACTACGATGTGATTCGCAACATGGGATCGCTGCTCGGCCTCGACTTCGCCACGATGTGAGCACCGATATGTCTACTCATCATGACGTGCAGGCGCTGCCTGCAGAGCAACGCGAGCACATCCTTCGAGGCTTCGGCCTCGGTTGGTGGCGCCAGCTGGGGCAGGTGGCAATTGTACTCGGAGTGGTGCTGTTGGCCTGCTGGTACGTGGGGCTGCTCGATGCCACCACGCTGCTGAACGGGCTGCCCTCCATCGCGACCCTGGCAGGCGAGGCCATGCCGCCAGACTTTTCGGGCTATCGAAGCTGGATTCGCCCGTTGATCGACACGCTGGCGATGAGCATCGCCGGCACGGCCATCGCAGTGGTGTTCTCGCTGGTGGTGGCCTTCGTTGCAGCGCGCAATACGGCGCCGCACCCCCTTGTGTTCGGTGTTGCCCGGGTGCTGCTCAATGCCCTGCGGTCGGTGCCGGAGCTGATCATGGGCATCATCTTCGTTGCAGCCGTAGGGTTCGGCGCCTTGCCGGGCGTGCTTGCCCTGGGTCTGCATTCGATCGGCATGGTCGGCAAGTTCTTCGCCGAGGCCATCGAGCACGTCGACGAAGCGCCGGTGGAAGCCGCTCGGGCGGCGGGGGCTACGCCGATGCAAGTGCTGCTGCACGCGGTTTTGCCACAGGTGACTCCACAGTTCGCCGACGTGGCGATCTACCGCTGGGAATACAACTTTCGCGCCTCCACCGTGATGGGCATGGTTGGCGCCGGCGGTATCGGCTTCGAACTCATGGGCTCGCTGCGCATCATGCAGTACCAGGAGGTTGCAGCAATCCTGCTGGTCATCCTGGCCATGGTCACGCTAGTAGACGCCTTCAGTGGCGTGCTGCGCAAACGTTTCAAATAGGACAAACCATGCTGCCGAAACTCGTTATAACTCACCGAGTACACGATGAGATCCTGCAACTGCTGGCGCCACATTGCGAGCTGATGACCAACCAGAGCGACAGCACGCTGACGCGCGAGGAAATTCTGCGCCGCTGCCGCGATGCTCAGGCGATGATGGCGTTCATGCCCGATCGGGTCGATGCAGAATTTCTCCAAGCCTGCCCCGAGCTGCGTGTGGTCGGCTGCGCGCTCAAGGGCTTCGACAATTTCGATGTGGACGCCTGTACTGCCCGCGGGGTCTGGTTGACCTTCGTGCCTGATCTGTTGACGGTCCCGACTGCCGAGCTGGCGATCGGACTGGCGGTGGGGCTGGGGCGGCATCTGCGCGCAGCAGATGCGTTCGTCCGCTCTGGCGAGTTCCAGGGCTGGCAACCACAGTTCTACGGCACGGGGCTGGATAACGCGACGGTCGGCATCCTTGGCATGGGCGCCATCGGACAGGCCATGGCTGAGCGCTTGCAGGGATGGGGCGCGACCCTGCAGTACCACGAGGCGAAGGCTCTGGATACACAAACCGAGCAACGGCTCGGCCTGCGCCAGGTGGCGTGCAGCGAACTCTTCGCCAGCTCGGACTTCATCCTGCTGGCGCTTCCCTTGAATGCCGATACTGAGCATCTGGTCAACGCCGAGCTGCTTGCCCTCGTACGGCCGGGCGCTCTGCTTGTAAACCCCTGTCGTGGTTCGGTAGTGGATGAAGCCGCCGTGCTCGCGGCGCTTGAGCGAGGCCAGCTCGGCGGGTATGCGGCGGATGTATTCGAAATGGAAGACTGGGCTCGCGCGGACCGGCCGCGGCTGATCGATCCTGCGCTGCTCGCGCATCCGAATACGCTCTTCACTCCGCACATAGGGTCGGCAGTGCGCGCGGTGCGCCTGGAGATTGAACGTTGTGCAGCGCAGAGCATCATCCAGGCGTTGGCAGGTGCGCGCCCAATCAACGCTGCGAACCGTCTGCCCCAGGCCGAGCCTGCCGCATGTTGAATCCGGTCTGGCTGAAGAGCCTGGTAGCGATCGTTCAAACAGGCAGTTTTCAGAGCGCGGCGAGGGCGTTGGGGCTGGCCCAGCCGACGGTGTCGCAGCACTTGCAGAAGCTTGAAGAGCAGGTCGGCGTAACGCTGGTGCAGCGCAGTCGTAGCGGCTGCCAGCCTACCACACGTGCGCTGGCCTTCATGCCGCATGCGACCGCCTTGCTCGACATGCACGCCCGGGCGCTAGAAGCCCTGCATGGAAATAGTGAGCGCGTCGGGGCCAGCTCCAACATCGGCACCTACCTTCTCCAGCCATTCGTGCGCAGCTATCTGACGACCGCAAATGAGAGGGGCGAGGTGGATCTGCGCATCGCCGCCAACCCGGATGTGGCCGACCAGCTACTGGCGGGCCAGCTCGACGCCGCGATCATGGAATGGTGGCTACCTCACCCCGACTTCGAACACCGCCTCTGGCGGGTCGAGCCGCTGGTACTTATCGTCAGCCCCGACCATCCGCTGGCTGAAGCAGGGTGCATAGAACGCGATCGTCTGGTGGACCTGCCGATGCTGGGAGGTGAACCGGGTAGCGGTACCGGACGGCTTCTGACCGAATACTTTGGCGAGCTGGGCGTGCCTCGCAGCGGTATGCAGCTAGGCAGCACCGAGGCAGTCAAACAAGCAGTCAGGGCGGGACTCGGCGTGTCGTTGGTGATGGCTTCCGCAGTACAAGACGAAGTTCGCAGTGGCGCGCTGGTAGCTCTTCCCATCCCGGGGCTTGAAAAGCGTCTCCAACTGATCTGGCGCAAACCGCCCGGAAATCTGCACCCGCCGGGATTTGTGCGGCACTTATTGGCC
>NZ_JACBXH010000082.1:0-4985 GCF_041381355.1 Pseudomonas sp. LM13 | reverse complement strand
GCCGATTGCTGTCTGTCGCTACCGGTTGCTTCCGGCCAAGAGCTGCCCGAGTGCGAACTGACTCGATCTAGTTGACTCAAGCGTTCACTGCCCCAGAGCAATCAGCGAGGCGTGGACTGACTGACGGCTGTTGCGGCTCTATGATGAAACCTGCCTGATATCCAACACGACCCAGACCTCATACCCTTTCTCCCGTGCTGTTTTCTCGGCCTCGAGTTGGGCAGCGAGAGTACTGATGGAACGGGAGCGGTGCTCGAAGCGGAATGGCGAACCACCGTTCTTACGCACGCTCAATTCAACGAGTGTGACGGTAGAGTGCTGTTTGGGTATGGGCTGCTTCGATTTCGAAGGCGCGAGGTCTAGGCCAAGCGCGCGCCGCATCTCGACTTCAGTGAGTTTTGCGTCAGTCAAGCGAGATCCCTAGAGCGATTGCCGGTGACGCCATTGTACCGAGAAGTCGTGCAGACATGGCCTGAGTTCGATGCTGGCGAGCCAATAACCTCATCTCTGAGATATGGCTACGAATCACCAAAGTAGTCATCGCGGGCGACTAGTCCGAATGGGCGCTCCTCGCAGGGCTGCTCATCGCTGAACAGATTCTGCGTGCGGCGCTCCTGCTTCAAAAACGCTAGTGCCGCGAAAAAGCAGCTTTCGCATAGATTGACTCGATAGCGTTCGCCATCATGCCCTGCGCCATAGCCCCAGAGCGCCTGAAGCGTCCCGAACTGCTCGCCGTACCCCGGCACCCTCGTACTGGTAGCGCATACATCGCAAATGGTGTCTTTATGGCTCTCTGTCACCGGGCAGACCTCATCTTCGTATTAAAAAGAGTAACCGAGGGCACTGCGCAACGGAGCGCCTTTTGCCAGTTTTCCAGCCCCGCTGCGTTAGCTCAAGCATGGTCTGGTGTGCCATGCCGGCGGTGGATATGGCAGGTCTTCGACAGATGCGGTTGGCGGTGGTTCGTCATGGTTGTCCGCTGCACGTTTCTTGCGTTGCGGGCGGCGACCACTCCATTCCCTCTTCGAGGATCGGATGGCTTTCACTAACGACGATCAACGGTTTGTTCCGATTCTCCAGCGCGAACATGGCGATGGAGCCTTCGACGTCCACCGCCGGCACCTCCCCCTGTGGGTCAAGCCTGCCAACCCAGACATATTGCCGGGTCTCCAAACATGCGAGGTAATACGAAATACCCATGCTTCCTCCGAATTTGAATCAAGTCTATTACTGTGCCAATCCGGAACGGGAGGCGGTACTGCCGCAAACATCAAATGTTATCGCCAGTGCATTTTTAACCCAGGTGCCGACGCTATTCTGCCCTAACCCAGCAGTCTGAAAGCGAAATTCTACAACTCGCTTGGTGCTCGAAACTGGGTCAATGAAATTCCGGCATGTGGGTGGAAAATGCACAGGCGGCAACACGCATGCTGCAACGTCCTCTCGGTCTCCCTCCGCGACGTGTGCTTCTTGTTTTTTTACCTCATTTGAGGAAGAATAACCGGAAGTCACCGTTGTGTTAGGAGTCCTCAGATGCAGGCTTGCCAGGTATTCAGTGATCAGGATGAAATCGCCGCCCGTCTTGAACAGTTGAGTCTGGAGCGCGAGCCACTGCGTGAGGCTATCAATCAAGCTCACCTACAGCGGGTTCGCCTGACTCCTAACCATCCCAGCATTTTTCCCGGCCTTGAAATGTGGGGCTGGTTGGTAGGAGCGGTGCGCGATCAGCTGCGCCCACTAGGGTGGGTCGCGCATGAACAGTCGAACTACCCTCTTACCGTTCACTCGGCGCTCAATCTCGCGATTGCTGTCGCATCGGGAGATAGCTATGTTGGAAATCTGCTGGGGATGCCGAGCAGCCGATCCAGGAAGGGTAAAAATACAGTTGATGCTGTTGAGCGGAACTGCCAGTTCGACATGTTTGATGACTTGCTGCCCGATCCGGAGGAGCTGCCTGAATCAGGCCCTCATGAGACCTGGATCCTGCTCCACCACACCGACACGGTGAAGAAGGAAATCCGCATCGAGCTCTCACGTCCATCGGGAATGGGTAAAGGCGGCAAGATCAATTTCTGGTCTGAACGCATCATGCTTGGCACCCTTGCTCTTGATGATGATTTCTTTGAGGTTACCTCCCCAGGCGGTCCGGATATCGACATCGAAATTCGCCGTAAAAGCTCGTGATAGATCATGTTTAATCCACAACGATTTGCGCTCGCCCGTCGCCGGCGAGGTATGAAAAAGCGTGAGCTTGCCACTCATATAGGAGTAACGGAGCGATCAGTCTCCGGCTACGAGAGTGGCACGCAGGAGCCTGAGCCTGGAACCCTTGCAAAAATCGCTAAAACGCTTCGGTTCCCCGAAGCGTTTTTCTTTGGTGATGATCCTGAGGTGCCAACGCCGGATGTTGCCAGTTTCCGGTCGCTCTCAAAGATGACTGCTGGCCTTAGGGATTCAGCTCTCGGTGCAGGCGCAATTGCGCTCCTGCTGAATGACTGGATCGAGCAACGTTTCGATTTGCCAGAGCCAGATCTTCCGGACCTGGGGTCCGAACGCGCTGCACTGACGAATTTTGAGGCGCTCGATAAGCTGGCACTATCACGCAGTGCCCAAGCGCCAGAGGCCGCTGCGGAGATGCTGAGGGCACACTGGGGTTTAGGTGAGCAGCCGGTTAAGAACATGATTGCGCTTCTTGAGTCGAAAGGCGTTCGTGTCTACTCACTTGCAATTGATGCAAAGGAGGTCGACGCGTTCTCGATGTGGAGTGGCGGCCGCCCCTTTATGTTCTTGAATACCTTTAAGTCGGCCGAGCGTTGCCGCTTTGACGCAGCTCATGAATTAGGACATTTGGTTATGCACCAGCATGCCCACCCACAAGGACCTGATTTAGAGCGTGAGGCGAATGCCTTTGCGTCGGCTTTTCTAATGCCACGTGCAAGCGTTCTAGCGATGGCTCCACGTTCGATCACTATCAAAAGCCTAATCAAATACAAGAAGCTCTGGTCCGTTTCTGTGGCAGCCTTAAATTACCGGCTTCATAGCCTGGGGCTTTCCACGGAGTGGGCTTACCGAACGCTGTGTATTCAGATTGCTCAAGAGGGCTATCGCACCGAAGAGCCGGAATCTATTGCTCATGAGCGGTCAGTGATCCTGGAGAAGATTTTCGCCGCGTTACGTGCAGATGGGGTTGGGAAAGCTGGCGTCGCGGGAGAACTGGCAATCAGTCCTGAGGAGATCAATGAATTGACGTTCGGATTGATGTTGAACGTGTTGAAGGGGCAGAGCGCTAACCCATCCGACTCTGGTGGGAAATCAGGTGCCCATCTCCGTTTGGTCAAGGGGTGAAGGGATGCCGCCGATGTCGCTTGGTCGGACTCGGCCAGCAACGGAAATCTGCCTGACAGAGCGTTAAGGAGCAAGCGTGTTGACGGTGTGTATGCGCGCTGACTACTCCAACGCCATGCGCATCCATTTCGGCATTTTGCAGGCCATTAATGTGGTTAGGTCTTCTGGCCTGAGCACCTTCTTGATCGCGGCAATGCATTCCGGGGTCGAGCCGTCTTTACCGAGATAAAATAGTGCGCTGATAGCCGTCCCTACCTCGGTCCCGGCACGCTGCATGACCATTGGTGCCGCATGTACCAACCGGACCTCACCCTTACCTATAAAAAATGATCGGCTGGGTCCGCTGGTGTAATAGATCGGAATGAGCGGCATCTGGGTGCTCAGTCCAAACAACCTGACCGCATGAGCGCCATGAATCTGTAGAACATGGCGGTTCTGCCTAGCGATCAAGCTCACTACTTCCCATACATTTGGGCGGACCCGTGCAACGTATCGACTGGATTTCGGGCGCATGTAAATTCCTCGATGCACCCGTTCAAGTTCGCCTTGGCTGACCAGCCGAGCTAGTGCCTTGGATATGGCGCCACGCGCTCCAAGCTCCGCAAAGCGGCCGATGCAGAAGGGTTGCCCTTTGGGTAAGCGCTTAATCCGTTGCGCAATGCGGGTGGATACCGACAGAGCAAAATCAGTGCTGGACATTGCGGCTCTCATTTCTATCGCGTGAAGTCCAATGACGAGCTGAACAGCGGCTGATGAAAAGCGATCACCCGCCGTCGATATTCATCATCTGGTGCATCGCTCACCAGGCACTCTTCAAGGCGCCCCAACGAGAGGATCTGGTCGGCCGACGGGTAGTGCCTGAGCAGGCTTTTCGCATAGCTGCGGATATCCTGAGGCAGCTCAGTGTTACGGGCGAGCTCTCGCAGGAACTCTTCGGTCTTGATGACGCTGCGGGTTCTTTCGTGAGAAAGGGTCAATGCGGCTATCTCCTGATTCAGTCAACCACGTCTGCCGACGCTTGAATTCAGTCCTCCATACAAGCATCAAAAGCAAGCCAGCAACTGTTGCCGGTAGTGCTTGGAAAAGCTGACCAGATGGTTTGGCTCAGCGGCAGAGCCCCCCAGGGATAAGGCGCATGTAGCACCTGCCCCAATTACCTGCGCAATGCCACTTCCATTACTGTCATCCAGGACATCGATATTACCAGCAGCCCCAATCCAGCCAGATATTGAACCTGAAGTGGAGGCTGGCATCTCTACCTCGTTCAGCACTGCCAGGTCATCCGGTAGATCATCTGCAATTCTCTCTGCCAAGCACTGCAGTGTCGGCTCCGCTAACATGAATAGCCACGCCTGATTATCGGGCTCGCCTGTGCGCCGAAGCACTCGCCCAAGCACTTGTCGGTAATGCAGCTCAGTGCGGATGCGACTGAGGTAGCAGCACACCTGGAGTCGAGGAATGTCCGTGCCTTCGCTGATCATTCCAACTGCGATAATCCAACGGCAGGCGCTGTGTCTGAACGCATTGATAACCTGCTGCGCAGCCGGGGTTTTGTTGGTCACGATGCGGCAACCTTCACCCAGGGTTTCCAGGGCCAAGGCAATTTGCTGGGCGTGCTCGATGTCGGTGGCAACCACTAA
>NZ_JACBXH010000081.1:0-5330 GCF_041381355.1 Pseudomonas sp. LM13 | reverse complement strand
TGTCGACTTACCGTCTAACAGCCAAATTGTTTGGGTGTTATATGGTCAAGCCTCACGGGCAATTAGTATTGGTTAGCTCAACGCCTCACAGCGCTTACACACCCAACCTATCAACGTCGTAGTCTTCGACGGCCCTTCAGGGAGCTCAAGGCTCCAGTGAGATCTCATCTTGAGGCAAGTTTCCCGCTTAGATGCTTTCAGCGGTTATCTCTTCCGAACATAGCTACCCGGCAATGCCACTGGCGTGACAACCGGAACACCAGAGGTTCGTCCACTCCGGTCCTCTCGTACTAGGAGCAGCCCCTCTCAAATCTCAAACGTCCACGGCAGATAGGGACCGAACTGTCTCACGACGTTCTAAACCCAGCTCGCGTACCACTTTAAATGGCGAACAGCCATACCCTTGGGACCGGCTTCAGCCCCAGGATGTGATGAGCCGACATCGAGGTGCCAAACACCGCCGTCGATATGAACTCTTGGGCGGTATCAGCCTGTTATCCCCGGAGTACCTTTTATCCGTTGAGCGATGGCCCTTCCATACAGAACCACCGGATCACTAAGACCTACTTTCGTACCTGCTCGACGTGTCTGTCTCGCAGTCAAGCGCGCTTTTGCCTTTATACTCTGCGACCGATTTCCGACCGGTCTGAGCGCACCTTCGTACTCCTCCGTTACTCTTTAGGAGGAGACCGCCCCAGTCAAACTACCCACCATACACTGTCCTCGATCCGGATAACGGACCAGAGTTAGAACCTCAAGGTTGCCAGGGTGGTATTTCAAGGATGGCTCCACGCGAACTGGCGTCCACGCTTCAAAGCCTCCCACCTATCCTACACAAGCAAGCTCAAAGTCCAGTGCAAAGCTATAGTAAAGGTTCACGGGGTCTTTCCGTCTAGCCGCGGATACACTGCATCTTCACAGCGATTTCAATTTCACTGAGTCTCGGGTGGAGACAGCGCCGCCATCGTTACGCCATTCGTGCAGGTCGGAACTTACCCGACAAGGAATTTCGCTACCTTAGGACCGTTATAGTTACGGCCGCCGTTTACCGGGGCTTCGATCAAGAGCTTCGCTTGCGCTAACCCCATCAATTAACCTTCCGGCACCGGGCAGGCGTCACACCCTATACGTCCACTTTCGTGTTTGCAGAGTGCTGTGTTTTTAATAAACAGTCGCAGCGGCCTGGTATCTTCGACCGGCATGGGCTTACTGAGCAAGTCATTCACCCTCACCGGCGCACCTTCTCCCGAAGTTACGGTGCCATTTTGCCTAGTTCCTTCACCCGAGTTCTCTCAAGCGCCTTGGTATTCTCTACCCAACCACCTGTGTCGGTTTGGGGTACGGTTCCTAGTTACCTGAAGCTTAGAGGCTTTTCCTGGAAGCATGGCATCAACCACTTCGCTTTCTAAAAGAAAGCTCGTCATCAGCTCTCGGCATTAAGATCCCGGATTTACCTAAGATCTCTGCCTACCACCTTAAACAAGGACAACCAACGCCTTGCTGGCCTAGCCTTCTCCGTCCCCCCATCGCAGTAACTAGAAGTACGGGAATATTAACCCGTTTCCCATCGACTACGCTCTTCAGCCTCGCCTTAGGGACCGACTCACCCTGCGTCGATTAACGTTGCGCAGGAACCCTTGGTCTTTCGGCGTGCGAGTTTTTCACTCGCATTGTCGTTACTCATGTCAGCATTCGCACTTCTGATACCTCCAGCGAGCTTCTCAACTCACCTTCACAGGCTTACAGAACGCTCCTCTACCGCTCATCTTGCGATGAACCCGTAGCTTCGGTACCTGGTTTGAGCCCCGTTACATCTTCCGCGCAGGCCGACTCGACTAGTGAGCTATTACGCTTTCTTTAAAGGATGGCTGCTTCTAAGCCAACCTCCTAGCTGTCTAAGCCTTCCCACATCGTTTCCCACTTAACCAGGATTTTGGGACCTTAGCTGACGGTCTGGGTTGTTTCCCTTTTCACGACGGACGTTAGCACCCGCCGTGTGTCTCCCGTGCTGACACTTGCTGGTATTCGGAGTTTGCATCGGTTTGGTAAGTCGGGATGACCCCCTAGCCGAAACAGTGCTCTACCCCCAGCAGTGATACACGAGGCGCTACCTAAATAGCTTTCGAGGAGAACCAGCTATCTCCGAGCTTGATTAGCCTTTCACTCCGATCCACAGGTCATCCGCTAACTTTTCAACGGTAGTCGGTTCGGTCCTCCAGTCAGTGTTACCTAACCTTCAACCTGCCCATGGATAGATCGCCCGGTTTCGGGTCTATTCCCAGCGACTAGACGCCCTATTAAGACTCGCTTTCGCTACGCCTCCCCTATTCGGTTAAGCTCGCCACTGAAAATAAGTCGCTGACCCATTATACAAAAGGTACGCAGTCACCTAACAAAGTAGGCTCCCACTGCTTGTACGCATACGGTTTCAGGTTCTATTTCACTCCCCTCTCCGGGGTTCTTTTCGCCTTTCCCTCACGGTACTGGTTCACTATCGGTCAGTCAGTAGTATTTAGCCTTGGAGGATGGTCCCCCCATGTTCAGACAAAGTTTCTCGTGCTCCGTCCTACTCGATTTCACTTCTAAGATCCTTTCGCGTACAGGGCTATCACCCACTATGGCCGCACTTTCCAGAGCGTTCCGCTAAAATCAAAGAAGCTTAAGGGCTAGTCCCCGTTCGCTCGCCACTACTAAGGGAATCTCGGTTGATTTCTTTTCCTCAGGGTACTTAGATGTTTCAGTTCCCCTGGTTCGCCTCACACACCTATGTATTCAGTGTGTGATAACCATCTTATGATGGCTGGGTTCCCCCATTCAGAGATCTCCGGATCAAAGTCTGTTTGCCGACTCCCCGAAGCTTTTCGCAGGCTACCACGTCTTTCATCGCCTCTGACTGCCAAGGCATCCACCGTATGCGCTTCTTCACTTGACCATATAACCCCAAGCAATCTGGTTACTGTCTATAACGTGAAGACGACATTCGCCGAAAATCCGCATTGTGCTCTCTCGAGCAACTCGCAAATTTTACCTTGACTCGAACGATCGCCAGTGAAAACGATCATTCAAATCTACTTCTATCACATACCCAAATTTTTAAAGAACGGTCTGGCGCAAAGTCCAGAAATCAATGTTCAATCCGAACACTCATTTCTGAGCTTTCAAAGCGATGGCGAGATAATGGTGGAGCCAAGCGGGATCGAACCGCTGACCTCCTGCGTGCAAAGCAGGCGCTCTCCCAGCTGAGCTATGGCCCCTTCGATTGGTGGGTCTGGGCAGATTCGAACTGCCGACCTCACCCTTATCAGGGGTGCGCTCTAACCAACTGAGCTACAGACCCAATCGTTACTCTCGGGTCTAAACCCAATCGCCTTTCGCAAGTGAATCAAGCAATTCGTGTGGGAGCTTATGACGAAGCCGGTGTCTTCGATTAAGGAGGTGATCCAGCCGCAGGTTCCCCTACGGCTACCTTGTTACGACTTCACCCCAGTCATGAATCACTCCGTGGTAACCGTCCCCCCGAAGGTTAGACTAGCTACTTCTGGAGCAACCCACTCCCATGGTGTGACGGGCGGTGTGTACAAGGCCCGGGAACGTATTCACCGTGACATTCTGATTCACGATTACTAGCGATTCCGACTTCACGCAGTCGAGTTGCAGACTGCGATCCGGACTACGATCGGTTTTATGGGATTAGCTCCACCTCGCGGCTTGGCAACCCTTTGTACCGACCATTGTAGCACGTGTGTAGCCCAGGCCGTAAGGGCCATGATGACTTGACGTCATCCCCACCTTCCTCCGGTTTGTCACCGGCAGTCTCCTTAGAGTGCCCACCTTAACGTGCTGGTAACTAAGGACAAGGGTTGCGCTCGTTACGGGACTTAACCCAACATCTCACGACACGAGCTGACGACAGCCATGCAGCACCTGTGTCAGAGTTCCCGAAGGCACCAATCCATCTCTGGAAAGTTCTCTGCATGTCAAGGCCTGGTAAGGTTCTTCGCGTTGCTTCGAATTAAACCACATGCTCCACCGCTTGTGCGGGCCCCCGTCAATTCATTTGAGTTTTAACCTTGCGGCCGTACTCCCCAGGCGGTCGACTTAATGCGTTAGCTGCGCCACTAAGATCTCAAGGATCCCAACGGCTAGTCGACATCGTTTACGGCGTGGACTACCAGGGTATCTAATCCTGTTTGCTCCCCACGCTTTCGCACCTCAGTGTCAGTATTAGCCCAGGTGGTCGCCTTCGCCACTGGTGTTCCTTCCTATATCTACGCATTTCACCGCTACACAGGAAATTCCACCACCCTCTGCCATACTCTAGCTCGCCAGTTTTGGATGCAGTTCCCAGGTTGAGCCCGGGGCTTTCACATCCAACTTAACGAACCACCTACGCGCGCTTTACGCCCAGTAATTCCGATTAACGCTTGCACCCTTCGTATTACCGCGGCTGCTGGCACGAAGTTAGCCGGTGCTTATTCTGTCGGTAACGTCAAAACAGCAAGGTATTAGCTTACTGCCCTTCCTCCCAACTTAAAGTGCTTTACAATCCGAAGACCTTCTTCACACACGCGGCATGGCTGGATCAGGCTTTCGCCCATTGTCCAATATTCCCCACTGCTGCCTCCCGTAGGAGTCTGGACCGTGTCTCAGTTCCAGTGTGACTGATCATCCTCTCAGACCAGTTACGGATCGTCGCCTTGGTGAGCCTTTACCTCACCAACTAGCTAATCCGACCTAGGCTCATCTGATAGCGCAAGGCCCGAAGGTCCCCTGCTTTCTCCCGTAGGACGTATGCGGTATTAGCGTTCCTTTCGAAACGTTGTCCCCCACTACCAGGCAGATTCCTAGGCATTACTCACCCGTCCGCCGCTGAATCAAGGAGCAAGCTCCTCTCATCCGCTCGACTTGCATGTGTTAGGCCTGCCGCCAGCGTTCAATCTGAGCCATGATCAAACTCTTCAGTTCAATACTGCTTGGGTTTTGAGAAAACCCTAAACTTGGCTCAGCAATCGCAAATCTCTTTACTAGAAAGAGTAACTCTCGAATAAACGAGTGTTGCTTTGTGATGCTGATAATCTTGCGACTACCAGTCTTACATTCACAAGCACCCACACGAATTGCTTGATTCAGTTGTTAAAGAGCGTTTCGATCAAGCCTTTCGTCTCAACCGAGGCCGCGCATTCTACAGCAGCCTTTCTTACTGTCAAGCTGTTTTTCGAAAATTTCTTTTCTACTCAACCGCTTGCCGCCTCGATCAATCTGCATCTCTCGTCAGCGGGAGGCGAATCATACAGCGATCAGAACCGCTGTCAACCACCTCTTTCAACCGC
>NZ_JACBXH010000080.1:0-5433 GCF_041381355.1 Pseudomonas sp. LM13 | reverse complement strand
GCCAGCACCAGCGAGGTGAACTCGTGGCCCATGGGGATGCCGGCGAAACGCAGGCTGATGTTGCCGCCGATGCGGTTGAGCGAGAACGACGGCTTGCGCGCATCGTCGCCGTCGGTCTTCAAGGCGATCTTGTCGCTGAGGCTGGCGATGTCCTGCAGCAGGCTCAGCAGCTCCCCGGATTTCTCGCCGTCATCGAGGGACGCGACTATTTCGAAGGGCTGGGTGACCTTCTCCAGGTAGGCTTTCAACTGGGTCTTGAGATTGGAATCCAACATTGGCGACTTACCCCGTCAAAGTGTATTAGCCCTGAGGGCTCTTAAGATGAATGACTCGAATGAGGCAAACTCTACTCCGCAGTAGGGGTATTCCGAAATTGATTAAAACAGTCGCGCCGATTCGATCTGTCTATTTTGAAAATGAAAACCCCGGCCGGGGCCGGGGCTTTCTTTGCATCACTTTGAATCTACAACCACTGCCGCAGCTGTCGACGGGCGACAAACCTGGCATTCAGAACCACAGGCAAACTCAATTAAATCAATGACTTACGAAAATCAATGGGCACCATTATTGGCATGATTGAGCCACATAAAGTGGCATTTTTCGTCAAAATGACCGCAATAAATGGCATTTTCCGTAAGCCCCTGAAACGAGCCGCGTGCAGCACTACATTTCGGCAATACAACCTACGCGCTGGAGGCAGACCTCAAGCCACAGCCTGGATTGACAACCTGTCAATGCAACCCAGATTACGGCGAATCCACCGAGTAGGAAACAGCCACCTTCCACCTCCGACGGACGGAAAGCTTGGTGGTCTATGAGGACTCGTTAACCCTTTGCCAGCAGCTCCATTGAGCTGGACGAATCAGCAAATCGATAGCCCATAGCCTTGTAACCCGCTTGGCGCTTGCTCCACATACGGAGCAAAGCAGGATGTCCGGCATCAATGAAGTCAATGATGCGCACATCAGCCTTACTCACATGTTCCCGGTGCAGGCGGCCCGCATACTGCTGGAGAGTGCCCTTCCAGGAAACCGGCATGGCCAGTACCAAGGTATCCAGTGCCGGGTGGTCAAAACCCTCTCCAACCAGTTTCCCGGTTGCCAGGATCACCCGTGGTGCATCGGCTGGCAGTGCTTCCAGTTCGCCAATTAGTGCGGAGCGTTGCTTCTTAGACATCCGCCCATGCAGCGTGAATAGGTTCTCGACCCGGCCAACCAGCTGTTTCTCAATTGCACTGAGGTGATCCGTTCGCTCAGTCAGCACCAGGATCTTCCGTCCTTGGTCAAAAGCCTCTCCGACCTCGGCAACAACCTTGGCTGTTCGCTCCGTGTCGTTGCACACCTGCAAGAAAACATCCTGGATGCCTGTCCCTTCAGGCATGACTATCGGTCGAGAAAGCCACAGTGGTGTCACTGCCAGATCAGCTGGAGCACTCTCCGGCCTACTCGCGGTATGCCGGATGGGCCCGCACTGTATGAAGATAATCGGCTGCTGCCCATCACGACGTATGGGTGTAGCAGTCAGTCCCAAGACATATTTTGCGCTTGCGGCCTTGAGGAGGGCCTCGAACGAAAAAGCTGACAGGTGATGGCATTCATCCACGATGATTTGTCCGTAATTTTTCACCTGCTCGCTGACTTCGCCCTGCCGCGACAAGGACTGCATCACGGCAATATCGATGATGCCTGTCGGCTTGGTCTTACCACCGCCGATGGTGCCGACTTTCGTTTTGTCTGCACCCAGAAACGCCTGCAACCGCTCCTTCCACTGCTGGAGCAACTCCGTCCGGTGCACCAGCACCAGCGTGTTCACACCACGCCGGGCAATCAGCGCGGCAGCCGTGACGGTTTTTCCAAAAGCAGTGGGCGCACAGAGGACGCCGGTGTCGTGCGCCAACATGCCTTCGAGAGCAGCCTCTTGATCCGGGCGTAGCGTGCCCGCAAAGTGGACATCGATGGGCTCTCCAGCGAAGCGCTCATCGTGCAGCACCAGCTCAATCCCGTTGTCATGCAGCAATGCCCGCACGTCATCCAGGCAGCCACGGGGCAAGGCAATATGCTGGGGAAAGTTTTCCGCGCAACCAATGATCCGGGGCTTGTTCCACACAGGCAGACGCATGGCCTGTGCCTTGTAGAATTCGGGGTTCTGAAAGGCCGCCAAGCGGATGAGCTTGTTGACCAATGGCTGGGGCAGTTCGGACTTGTCGAAATAGATCTGGTTGGCCAGGGTAACGTTCACTGACTCGGGTA
Source organism: Pseudomonas sp. LM13 (assembly GCF_041381355.1). Classification (NCBI taxonomy): domain Bacteria; kingdom Pseudomonadati; phylum Pseudomonadota; class Gammaproteobacteria; order Pseudomonadales; family Pseudomonadaceae; genus Pseudomonas; species Pseudomonas sp. LM13. The sequence continues at coordinate 3,184 of NZ_JACBXH010000080.1, read as the reverse complement.
ACGGACAAGCCAACTTCTGAGTCTTTTCCGCTGTGCGCTGCCAGGGTTTCGACTCCTCGTCATCCGCTACTGCGGTGACATCCAACGGATGCCGACCTCCAGTGGCCAGCAGGGTTTTCGGCGCAATATCCTGCACGGGCATAGGCTGAATGCTGGCCAGAAATGCCCATTGGTCGGGATAGGCCACCAACGTCTCATCGGCAAAAACACTGCCGTTGAGCGCGCGAGCTCGCTTCTGCAAGGGCAAGGCAATCAAGTTGCCAAAGCCGCCTTTGGGCATGCTGTCCTGATTTGGAAACAGTCGGTCATACGAACCCAACGTCAGTTGCCGAGTACGCTCGCAGGTATGGCTGATGATCGCGGTGCCAAGCAGGCGCGCCTCATAAGCAGGGACATTACGCTCGAAGAAAATCCAGGCGTGCGCCCCGTTGCCCGAGCGAGAGATTTCCAGTGCCACCGGCACGTCCAACTCACAGCATGACTGGGCAAAAGCCGTGACATCTTCACGCCAATCGGCCTCGTCAAAATCCACCGCCAGGAAGTAGCAGGTGTCGTCTGGCAGCAACGGGTAAACGCCGATGACAATATCTCCGGCCAGATGCTTGTAGAGCACCTGATCAGTCAGCGGCAGGAGTTGGCGGAACGAGCAATCTCCGCACTTGATCCGTGGCTTCTCACACACGCCTGGACGCCATTCATTCGCACATGCAGGTGAGTAGCCGGTCTTTCCAGCCTTGCTTTCCCAACGCAGGGGAAAGACATCGGCACGCCCCCGGAACAGACGCTTGAACAGCGCCAGCTTCTCATTGGTATCCAGAACCGGGACTAGCGGTGGCAGCGCTACGGCCTGTTCAGGCTTTGGCAGCTCAGCCGGTTGCCGCCACTCAATACCATGCGTTTCCAGCAATGCGATCAGGCGAGCATTCTCGGCCCTCAGTTGCTCAACCAGATCGTCATCACTCATCGCATGAAAACCAGAATCTGCCTGACGTGAGCAGGGCGTTACTTGAGCCGCTCAGCGGCCTTGCGATAGGCCTGCTCGCGATCACGCCGATCCACGGCCACGACAAATACCACCACCTCATGGTCGATCACCTGGTACACCAGGCGATAACCGCTGCTGCGCAGTTTGATCTTGTAGCAGTCGGGAAGTGAGTGAAGGCGATTTGCCTCAACGCGCGGATTGACCAACACCCCCGCGAGCTTTTTCTTGAGCTGCTCGCGAACGGTGTCGCCTAGCTTGTGCCACTCCTTCAGTGCCCGCGCATCGAATTCGAGGCTATAGGTCATCCAGCGAGACCTTCACGCGCTGGGGAGCAGCAAGGCGCTCACGCACCGTGGCAATCAGGGCCTCATCTTCCTCGGTCATCAGTACCGGACGGAAGGGCAACTGACCGCGTTCGGCCACGTATTGCAAAGCTTGGCGCATCAGCTCAGAAGGGGTGACGCCAAGCTTTTCCAGTTCCCGGTACGCGCGGACTTTCAGCTCGTCGTCAATGCGGATATTGATCGAAGCCATGAGATCGGCCTCCATGTAAAGACATTCGTATTTACAGTGACAGGGTAGCCGTTATTTGGCAAGCGGGTTAGCGCCCTGCCAGTAGCAACCCGACCAAGTGACCCCTGGCTGCGGCGCCACACCTCAGGTGCACGGTACCCACATAACGTTAGTGTGGTCGCCAGCACCCTGCCCATAGCCGGGTGCCATTGAGGCCGATGCATCAGCGTGGCGCCTCATGATGGCGTTAAATCAGCATTTTTAAAGCAGCTTTCAGGCCATGAGCCTTGAGCTGCTTCTTGGCAAACTGCTCGCCACGGCGGGTGGTCACGCCTGCCATGATGTCGTCATGGAGTTGGCTATTAGTAGGCTCTCCATTGGCATCCAGTGTGTAGCAGGAATCGACGCTGAGCTGCTTGGTACTCTCATGAACAGGACTGTCCGGTGAGTCGTTAAAGTCTTTCATGTAGCCTCTGTCATCTCAAATATCATGGCCAGTCTAGTAGATACTGAGGTGGCTCACTGTAGCCATTGCCTCAGGCTGGTGTCGAACCAGCGATTCAAGGCTCTGGTCTAGGAGTAGCCGAGCAACGGCGTCACTCGATGATCGGCAGGCGCCGGCGCATATCCACCAAGCGTATCTGCGTGTCGTACTGGCGATAGGAGAAGGCGCGGATGACAGTCTACCTAGAATAGCAGCTAGCTATAGAAGGTCTTCGCCACCGTGGGCCTTTAGGTAGTTGATGTACCCTGTCCGCTCGAGGAGCGACACTTCCTTGGCTGGAACTTTCTGCCTTTGAAGGTCTTCGTACAGCGCCTCCACGTCAACCGAGTCCAGATCGGGGGTGTACTCAAACAGGTCTACGTTTTCGGAATTCTTCATGGCTCGTTACCTGATATAGGTTACATAGTCAAAGTACCAGAGCTGGCTACATAAAGTCGCGGCACAAGATTGAGTACCTGGCCATGTTGATTTACCGACTTAACATGGGCAAATTGACATCATTGTTCATGCCTCCATCTGCCATGCTTGGGATGAAATCAAATGCTTACAGTGCTGTCACTCATGGATGAGCGCTCACGACCCAAGGGGTCGCGAGACCCTTTGGGAATTGAGGCAATCTGGAGCTACATGGGGCGAAAAGTTGTCGGCAACCTGACCACTGTCACGAGCAACCTCGATAACTTCATGGTCAGCTTGCTGTGCTGTGCACAGGCAAACGTTTCAACAGATCAGCTCGAACAGATCCAAGCGAATTTTCTCCGTGCTGAACAGCTGGCCGCATATCTGCGCCTTGCTGCTGGAAATGAAAATTTTCTGGGAATCACGCGGGCTAAAGCCAACTTCAAGAACGGCCAACTACCTCTTGGCAAGACTGAGTCGGCACAGATCCTGAGCAACCAGTTGAGTTATGGTCTGTGGGGTTTGTACTCCACAGCCATGCAAGTGGCAGGTTTGATCACGGGGGCTGAGCGACGACTGACTGATCAGGGCCGTTCACTCGTAACCGAGATGGTACAGTGCCTGGGCGAAGATCAGTGGCAAGCCTTCAATGCTCTCGCGCAACACAGCCAACTCAGCATGCCTGATGTTGAAGCCCTTGCGCCCGCGTTTAACCGCATGCTTCGCGACAGCCAACTGCGTCGAGCGGTAGTACAGGCACTGCTCAACTGGCAATCCGCTAG
>NZ_JACBXH010000079.1:0-5451 GCF_041381355.1 Pseudomonas sp. LM13 | reverse complement strand
ACCGCAAGACCGAAGTTCGCGCCAACGACCACCTCACCGTGGGCAACAGCCAGCACCTGAAGATCGGCACCGGCCAGTTCATCGAGGCGGGCAATGAAATCCACCTCTCCAGCGGCCTCAAGGTTGTACTGGAAGCCGGAAGTGAACTGACCTTTAAGGCGGCCGGCAGCTTTATCAAGCTCGATGCCTGCGGCATCACCATGGTCGGGCCTCTGATCCGGATGAACTCGGGGGGAAGTCCGGGGAAAGGTTCGGGTGCGGCGCCGGTATTGCCGGGGAAGGTCAAGCCGGCGGATGCGGATGTGCCGGGGGCGGTGCTTGAGCATCGACTGAAGCAAGCGCGATTCAGCCATACACCGCTAATCGAGTTGTGTCAGAAGCCTCGGGGCGGTACGCCAATGCAATGCCCGCTGACCAACTGTCCTTGTCGTCATGCCGCCCAGTTTGGGAGCTGATTGATGTCTGTACAGATACTCGCAGGGCTTCCCAATCTTTCTACCCCACTCTTCATGCTGGTCGAATTGGATGAGTCGTTGCTGCGGCGGATTTACCAGCTAGAGCCTGATCCACGACCGGAAGCTCTGTTTGCTGATACCGAGCTGGGCGCTCATGTCGAACTAGGACCTTGGCTGATACAACTGACGCCGGATAGCGCCTGGTTGACTGCGTATCGCCAAGCACCAGAGCAATGGCCTGGCGTGTTATTGAGTTCCGGGCGGCCAGTTGGTGAGCTGTTGGCCCATCTGCGCGCAATGCTGGTCGTGCAGTTTGAAGGTGAGCGTAAGGGGATACTGCGCTATTACGACCCACAGGTGGCCAGTTACCTTTTCGCGGCGACCGAGGCCGTTATCACTTGGCTAGGCCCCATCGAGCAGTTGTTCTGGCATGGCCCCACCTGGGCAGACCGCAGCGAGAACATCAGCCATTGGCACAGCCTTCGGAGCGAGTCGACCAATCATGGGGCGCCGCCGGAAGGCAGGCTGATACTCGACAAAATGCAGATCGCTGCGCTCGAACGGCAGCAACTAGAAGCATTTGCCTATGAACGCTGGCAGAAGCATTCACAGGCTGAGTTCAACCAGATCTTGGGCTATCTGCAGCAGGGTCTTGCCTCTGGGTTCGACGACGAGAAGAGCCTGGGCGCATACCTCGAAGCCCGGCTCACCTATCCCCAGCACCTAAGCCATCCCCAGATCGCATCGGGCCAGGTGCAGTTTCGTCTGCAGCAACTGCAATCCTGGCTGGAAGCCACACCAGCCCCCTCGGAGAGTCAAGGATGAATGCCAAAGTAGGGAGTCTGTCCGGCAATCCGGCCTGTGAAGCTGGCAAGCTGATTGTCGAAGTGATTGGCAAAGATCACCCGCCGGAACAGCGAGTGGTGATCTATGACGAAACCGATCATGAGCTGCAGGAGTGGCTAACACAGCAGGCCAAACAAGAGCTTGTAGCAGATTCTCAGCGGAGCAGTACGCTGCATATCTGGGATTGGCAGCAGCAACCCAAGCGCCATCTCTGGCTGGAGATCGAAGCAGAGCGCGGCAGCCCCATTCGCGTACCGCTGATGGATGACACACGCATTACCCCGCGCCAGCGTGAGCGGCAGTGGAACTGTATCGTCCCTGTAGTGCCCATGAGCACCATGCTCGGTATCAGCGCCAACCACCAGCATCGTGAATATCCCGTGCATATGCGCCCCGGCTTCATCTACCTGTTCTATCGCGGCAAAGTGTGGCGTGAACTGGAGATTCGTCAGGCTGAGGGGGAGGTGACGTATCACGACGTACGCCTGAGTGACTTTCGCAATGGCGACCGCTTTCTAGATGGCGCTCGCACGGCCAGCGGTAAAGGGCTGAGCGAGATTTGGCTGCCAGCCAAATGGAATAACCGCGCGGCCCCGGATATCGAGGTGGCCTATGCCGAGGTGCAATGGCCTGCCGTTCGGCTGAACGCCATGGAGCGCAATGCTCGCCTGCGTCGCGCCCGCTGCAATCGCTTGGGCCTGGCCGTGGCCGAACGCAGCTTCGGTAACACCACTTACAGGGCTTCCAGCCAGCAGCAGGCCTTCTACCTGCAAAATGTCCCCGCCCATCGTCCGCGTGAGCCCGCCCGCGAATGGTTGCTCGATCAACCGCTCAAGTATCTGCACGATCTGAGCGGCCAGTACCCCGTGCAGAGCCTGCAATACGCTCAACAGGTTCATCAACGCCACGAGCGCGGCGAACCCAACCCAGGCCCAACGCATCCACAGCAGACGCAGGATGACCTACGCCCGGAGACCGGCGCATGGGCTGTAGTGCTGGGCGACACGCTACAGAACCTCCAGCATGTCTGCAGCGCGACAAACGAACGTGAACACTGGCAGGCCGCTGCGGCTGAAACCGACATGCTGGCCACGGTCAAAAAACGCCAGATCGCCGGTGTACTGGTGGAAGATGGCCTCTACCGCATGCGCCACCTGCTGGCGCGCACTAACCAGGCCCAAGCGGTGCTGCAGCTCTGCGCGCAACGGGCCACTTTCCATAGCCATCACGCCTCGGCACTGTTGATTCAACGAATGATGGTTCCGCCCCATATCGGCGGGCAAAGCAACCCGCTGCACCGCTTCATCAGCCAGGTCAGCCAAGAGGGTCGTCAACAGATCGACCTGTGTTCGGGCCAGCATGCTCGCCAGTTGGCCATGACCTGCCTCAAGGCCGCACAAGACAACCTTGCCGCCTGGCTGGAACAGGCAGCCAACCAGCATGCGCTGGGCGACCATTTTTGCCTGGAGGGGCTCGACTACGCCGGCGCCTTCCAGCTTTGCAGTCAGCTATTCGTCTGCCTGGCGCGCACGGCCGATCAGCAGGATCCATTCCTGGCGGCAGGCGATGCTCCACGCACAAGCGCGGGCAGGAGACTGCTATGCAAGATTGCGCAGAGCGCCAGCCAGCCTCTGCACCGGATGTTGTGGCCAGAGGCGGACGACGACACCCTTCTCAAGCCCTATCAAGCGGTGCAAACACCGAACAACGGCGAAGGCCATTATCGTGCAGATGCGTTGAACCAGGTGGCGCAGCTCAATTCACCGCCCGGCGAAGAGCCGGCCACCCTGGAAGGCAACACGCTCGCAGGCTTGATGCAGCAACCGGAGTTCCTGCTCCTGCCTTCCGCCAAAAGCGGCGCTGCCGCGCTGATAACCGTATGGGAGAACCTGAGCAGCGCCCTGAAGGAGGCGCAAAAAGAGTTGAGTGGCGCCAGCACAGAGTACGTTCAGGCTGCAGATCAGAGCAGGCGCAGGCAGCTGGACGTGCATGACCACGAGAGCGACCTGCACCACGAGCAAGAACGCAGCAACGTGTTGAAAGAGGAACTGGGTAACCAGGCATTTCCTGCAAAATACCGGCTGTATACCAAGGACCTGCAAATGCTGCGCAGCATGCTGCAACAGGACTTCGGTGACATGGTGTTCATTCGCCGCACGGCCGCGAACCAGAAGAACTACTACTTCTTCGGTTTGACTGACCTCCCAGCGGCACCGCAAAACGCGCGCCGGGTCTTTGGTGAACTGCTGGATATGGAAGGTCAGTTACTGGCCAGCAGCAAGGGTCGCACGGCTAATCGGGCCGGCATCGACCAGCAGGCACAAGAGCTGTTGTTACTGGCCATCCCCAAGAACCACCGCACCGCCCGCCTGATCGGTGAGCTGAACCGGCAGATTGCCGAAGAACTGCGTATCCAAAACGACCTCCAGCAGGCGCGAGAACGCCGGGAGGCCGCCCGTGGCCGCCTGAGCGAAGCCAACAATGCCCTGAAACAGGCGCAAGAGCGGCTGGCCCAGCAAGAACGCGGCTGGCGCCGAAGCGCACGCGGCGTGCTCGGCTCCACGGCCTTTCCGGCTGGTGTGTTGATTCTGGAGTTTTTTAATGTGCAGGCGGAGTTTGAGGCCAGGAGAGCAAACGCTAGGAATAAGAGCGGACTGAGAGCGTTTGGGGGAATATTTAGCTCGGGTGTTGATCTTGTTTTAGCAATGGAGCTTCTAGCTAATAAAGTCGCGCACAATCACCCGCTGGTACAGCACATTCAGGCCAAGTACGTCGAAAGAGTGGTGCTGAGAATCGCGCCCAAAGTGGCTGAAGTGTTTGGCGATAGATTGATCAAAGAAGTGACCGGCAAACTGGCCTTCCAAACCTTCGCTGGCACGCTCTTCGTCGGTGTCAGCATTTACGATGCCCTGCATGAAGCCAGCCTGGGTGACAACGCCGCCTGGGGCTACGGGCTGATGGCTGTGGGCGGTCTGGTGGGGGTGATTGGCGGCTTCTTTACCGCCAGTGGTGCGGCATTCCTGGGTATGGGTCCTGTTGCCTGGGCCACTCTGCTTCTGATTCTGGCGGGGGCGGCGCTGGTCTGGTGGCTGGACGACAGCCCCATCGAGGAGTGGTTGACCAACGGCCCCTTCGGCAGCAACCGCAGCGCCAAGGTGCCCCACCTCTGGAACGACCCGCAGGAGGCCTTCTACCGCCTGGTCAGCCTTTTTGCAGGTATTCGTATCCGCATCGGCGCCAACCCGGAACAGGCACGCCACAGCGGTGCCATGGGCCTGCTCGACCCCGCCGAATATCATGCGATGCGCCGCTCAAATACCCAGGTGCGTATCGAAAGCAACCTGCCCGGGCTCGCCGCAACCCTGGGCAGCGCCAATATCAACGCGGTCAGCCAACTGCGTAGCAGCAGCCATCGCCTCAACCCGAGGGACATGACGCAATCCAGCAGCCATAGCCTCAGCCCTATCCAACCCCTGGCCCAGCGCCTGTACCCCGATGCGCTGGAACTGTTCTACGAGGTACCGGTTTCGCAGAGCATGCCACGCACGCCCCCACATCGATGGCAGACTTACACCCTGGCCGTGCGCGCGCAGGTAATCCTGCAAGGTGTGGATCGTACCTGGGCCTTCCCGGCGCCGCCGCCGACCGATGTCCTGCGTTACAACCCTGATCGGCATGATAAACCCGAGTTCAGCAAAACCAATCGACCCTTCTGGGCCGACGAACAGACCCATCCGGACAGCCAGCCGTAAGGATGCCCCATGACTGCCCACTACAGCCCCAGCGCCTACCAGCCAGCGCGAATTCCCGACCAGCCAGCAGCGACCAAACGCAGTTGGGTGTTCCGCTTTGGCAACTCGCGCCTGCCCTGGGGGCATACCGAGGACATCGTGCCACTCAGTATTCTACGGCAGAGCACGCCCGAGGGGTTACGTACCCATGAGAAGTACAAACAGGACTTGGCGGCCGGGCTTCGCCAGGAAGAGAAGTTCGCGCAGCGTGATTACCACCAGATCAACGATCACGAACGCATACGTTATGCGCCTTTCTCCAAGCGCACGACTTTCTGGTTTTATCTATGGGGGGGGGGGCGCTTTGTTTTTTGGGTGTCGTTGATTTTTTCTCCTATAGGATGGCTAGCCCTAGCTGA
>NZ_JACBXH010000078.1:0-5983 GCF_041381355.1 Pseudomonas sp. LM13 | reverse complement strand
CGCTGGCAGCGCAGATGCAGCGCAACGCGAATATCAAGGAGCTGGCGCGCAAGTTGGGGCGCGATCATATTTCGGAAGAGCGCAAGCAAAAGACTCGTGTGCCGCAGGCCAGCCAAAGCGAGGTGTACGGCACCCACCGTAGTGGCGATGTGATGAGGATGCTGCCAAGCGAGTTGTTGAACCTCGAAGACGACACCTTGGAAACCCTTTTTTACGCCCGTCTGCTGGAGAAAAATCTGCTCACCTACCAATTGCAGGGAGTGACCTTCGTTGATGGCGAAGAAGCCACGCAAGAACACAAGCAAACCGGGCCCGTGGTTGCCTGTCTGGATACGTCCGGCAGTATGCAGGGCGAGCCGCTATTAAAAGCCAAGGCGCTTCTACTGGCCATCGCCAACATCTTGAAAGCCGAAGGACGCTCGCTGCATGTACTGCTGTTCGGTGCCAGCGGCGATATTCGTGAGTTTACGATGGAGGGAGGTAGCGAGGCTGCAGGACTGCTGGGCTTCCTGCAAAAAGGCTACGGCGGCGGCACCGATTTTGAGTCGCCGCTTAGGCGGGCCATGAGCATTATTGGTGAGCAGAGCACTTACAAAAAAGCTGATGTCCTAATGATTTCCGACGGTGACTGTAATGTCTCAGCAGAGTTCTCTGCGACATTGCGTGCCCAGAAATCGTTGCTGGATTGTTCCATTTATTCGGTGCTGTGTGCAGGCTCCCGTGTGGCCGATGCGTTCAGTGACGAGGTGGTGGTGCTATGAGTCGGGTGAGGCACCTTAGTGCGTTGTCGCGTTATCTGAACCTCGGTCGCCAGGCATGTGGCGAATCCTTTCTAGTCTCATTGTGCGTAGCCTTGACCTTATGACTTACGACACCTTGAAACAACGTCACCGTGCCCTGCGAGATGGTTATCCGGCCAGCCTTAACCTGCGTGTGCATCGTGCCCTGAGCTGGCTGAAGCGCTCGGAGATGGCTGACGATGATGACGGCCGTTTCATTTTTTTGTGGATTGCCTTTAACGCCGCCTATGCCTGCGAGATCGATGATCGATACGGGCTTTCAGAGCAGGCGACCTTTATGGGCTTTCTTGAGAAGCTCTGCGGACTTGATGGCGAAAAACGCATCGGCAGCCTGGTTTGGCAGGAGTTTGCCGGAAGTATTCGGGTACTGCTTGATACGCCTTTTGTGTTCCAGGGCTTTTGGGATTATCAGGCCGGGAAACTCACCGAAGATGAATGGCAGACACGTTTTGCCAAGGGTAAGAAAGTTGCTCAACTGGCACTGGCGGGCGGGAAAACACCGGCCCTGCTCGGCGTGGTGCTCAATCGTCTGTATACGCTGCGCAACCAGTTGATTCATGGCGGCGCCACTTGGAACGGTAAGGTCAATCGCAAGCAGCTGCGTGATTGCACGCAGCTGCTTGGAAAACTGCTGCCAGTCATTATCGAGTTGATGCTCGATCACCCTGAAGTTGAATGGGGACCAGCCTGTTATCCGGTGGTCGAGAGCATCTGATGGGTATCGCTTTGTCCTCATGCCCTGGAGAGCACTATGGCGTTCAGACCTCACCCGGTTGAGATCCGCTGTCCAGCCTGCGGATGGCGCAAAATATGGCGGCCGGCTTCTGACGCGCTTGAGCTCAGCGACTTTCCTCCTCTGTGCTGCCCGCGCTGCAACCACAGCGAGCTTGAGTCTCGAGCTGGTTGTGGTGCTTCAGGCGAGTGGGCGCGCCTTAAACAGTTATTGGCGAAAGGCTGAGCTGAACCCAATGCCCGGATCACATTCCTATGCGCTCGACAACGCGTTGCTGATCATCGAAATTCTGCGGCGCATCCCGCGGCGTACTTACACCACCAGCGTGCATCTTCACGAGCAGGTTGCGGCGGCCGGGTATCCGTGCAGCTTGCGCACTGTGCAGCGTCATTTGGATGCAATATGCAGCCGTTTTGCCATTGAGTGCGATACCCGTGGCAAACCTTATGGCTACCGCTGGATGGAGGGGGCCGAGGGGCTAAAGCTGCCGCTGCTCACTGCCAGTGAGGCCTTGTTGCTGCAATTGGCCAAAAGCCAGATTTCACAACTGTTGCCTGCGCGCACGCTTAGCAGCATGGCCCCGTTGTTTACCACAGCGCGCCGCGAGCTGGAGTCCACCTCGGCGTCAGGGATAGAACGACGCTGGCTGCAAAAGGTACAGCGAATCCCCGAGAGCCAGCCGCTGTTGGCACCGAAGGTTGCTCCTGCAGTTTTCGAAGCGGTAAGCGATGCGCTGTATCGGGAATGTAAGCTGCACATTCACTATCGCAATGCTCAAGGGCGCCGCAAGGCTGCCGTTGTCTGGCCGCTGGGCCTGGTCCAGCAGGGCGTGCGCCTTTATCTGGTCTGCCGCTTCGACGGCTACGACAACGAGCGCATTCTGGCCTTGCCACGCATCATGCAGGCCGAGGCCAGTATGGAGGTATTTCCCTGGCCGGCTGATTTCAATCTGGCGGACTACTGCAGTGGCGGGGATTTCGGAGTAAGCCGGGGCAGGGCAGTGCAGCTGCGTTTTCATATCGATAAAGCGTGCGGCCAGCATCTGCTGGAGTCGCCTCTTTCGGCCGACCAGCATGTAGCAGAACTTGGCGAGTGCTTTGAGATCACTGCGACTGTTGTGGAAACCGAGTTGCTGCTCCGCTGGCTGCGTGGCTGGGGCGATAAAATCAGCAGCGTGGAGATGATGTCATCGGCGCTATGAGGGATTGCTAACTCGCTAGTCTCTTACTGCTTTGCCGCCATCATCCTCGGTGAGCTGGGCTCTCGAGTAAAAAGAGTGTAGGGCCTCCCGTCGATGTAGTGATATTGCGCCTTATTGCGTGCTGGGCTACTGTGCCTCGATAGCAATGCGAGATTTCGTCGTGAATACCAGCAATACCCTCTTGATGCGCGTTATCAAGGCCCTCGCTCGTTGGCGCTGGCGCGCCTGACTTTCTCTTTGCCGGCTTGGCCGGTTCGTCCTTGTTCGTTCCTGTTCTCCTCGGCTACTAGTCGCATACCCCAGATCAACCGCAGCAAGATAAAAAGCGGGTATATATGAGGGTATCATTGGATGAATGGTTAATTTAAAGGCAGTAAAATCAAGAGGTTATGTTAGAAATGCTGCTGATGCTGGATAACTACGATTCCTTTACCTACAACGTCGTGCAATACCTGGGCGAGCTAGGTGCCGAGGTGAAGGTTGTACGCAACGACGAACTTAGCGTGGCCGAGATCGAAGCCTTGAAGCCCGAGCGCATCGTCGTATCGCCGGGCCCCTGTACACCGAATGAGGCCGGCGTATCGCTGGAACTGATCCGTCACTTCGCCGGCAAGTTGCCGATTCTCGGGGTCTGTCTTGGACACCAGAGCATCGGTCAGGCGTTCGGTGGCGATGTGGTTCGCGCTCGCCAGGCCATGCATGGCAAGACCAGCCCGGTGTTCCATCATGACCAGGGCGTCTTCGCCGGCCTGAACAACCCACTCAATGTCACCCGCTATCACTCGCTGGTGGTCAAGCGTGAAACCCTTCCGGACTGCCTGGAAGTCACCGCATGGACACAGCTGGACGATGGGGCGGTGGACGAGATCATGGGGCTGCGGCATCGGACGATGAACGTCGAAGGTGTGCAGTTCCATCCGGAGTCGATCCTCACTGAACAGGGGCATGAACTGTTCGCCAACTTTCTGAAGCAGACCGGAGGCATGCGCTGATGGATATCAAGGAAGCCCTCAACCGCATCGTCGGTCAGCTGGACCTGACCACCGAGGAAATGCAAGCGGTGATGCGCCAGATCATGACGGGGCAGTGCACTGACGCACAGATCGGCGCCTTCCTCATGGGCATGCGCATGAAGAGCGAGACTATCGACGAGATTGTCGGTGCGGTGCAGGTGATGCGCGAGCTGGCCGAGCCGGTGCGTTTCGCGACGGAAAAGCTGGTCGACACCTGTGGCACTGGCGGCGATGGGATGAATATCTTCAACGTCTCGACGGCGGCTTCCTTCGTTGTCGCTGCAGCGGGCGGCAAGGTGGCCAAGCACGGCAACCGCGCCGTATCCGGCAAGAGTGGCAGCGCCGATCTGCTCGAGGCGGCTGGGGTATATCTCGACCTCACCCCGGAGCAAGTGGCACGCAGCGTCGATACAGTGGGTGTCGGCTTCATGTTTGCGCCGGCCCACCATGGCGCGATGAAGCACGCCGCTGGGCCGCGGCGCGAGCTGGGTTTGCGTACCCTGTTCAATATCCTCGGGCCAATGGCCAATCCGGCCGGTGTGCGCCATCAGGTGCTCGGGGTGTTCAGCAACGCGCTGTGCCGACCGATGGCTGAGGTGCTGCTGCGCTTGGGCAGCAAGCATGTCCTGGTCGTCCATGCGCAGGACGGCCTGGACGAGATCAGCCTGGCTGCGCCCACTCATGTGGCCGAACTGAAGGATGGTCAGATTCACGAATACGACGTTCAGCCCGAGGATTTCGGCATCAAGAGCCAGAGCCTCATCGGCCTCAACGTCGAGGACGCCCAGGGCTCGCTGACCTTGATCCGCGATGCGCTGGGACGCCGGCAGAGCGAGAACGGGCAGAAGGCCGCCGACATGATCGTGCTCAACGCTGGCGCCGCACTCTATGCCGCAGATCTGGCAACCAGCCTCAAGCAAGGCGTGGAGATGGCGCACGATGCGCTTAGTACCGGGCTGGCGCGCGACAAGCTGGAGGAGCTGGTGTCCTTCACCGCAGTGTTCAAGCAGGAGAACAAGAAATGAGCGTGCCGACCGTGCTGGAAAAGATCATTGCGCGGAAGTTCGAGGAGGTTGCTGAACGCAGCCGACAGGTCGGGCTGAGCGATCTCGAGCAGCGTGCGAGGTTGGCCGATCCGGTGCGCGGGTTTGCCGCAGCGTTGGAGAAGCGTGTTCGCAGCAAGGAGGCTGCGGTGATCGCCGAAGTGAAAAAGGCGTCACCGAGCAAGGGCGTGATTCGAGAGCCATTCCTGCCGGCCGACATCGCCGCTAGCTATGAGGCAGGCGGTGCCACCTGCCTTTCCGTGCTGACCGACGTCGATTTCTTTCAGGGCGCAGACAGTTATCTGCAGCAGGCTCGTGCGGCCTGTTCGCTGCCGGTGATCCGCAAGGACTTCATGGTCGACCCCTATCAGGTCGTCGAGGCGCGAGCACTCGGGGCCGACTGCATTTTGTTGATCGTTGCGGCATTGGACGACGCACGCATGCATGAGCTGGCGGCGGTTGCCAAGGAGCAAGGGCTGGATGTGCTGGTGGAGGTACACGACGGCGATGAGCTGGAGCGAGCGTTGCACCTGGATACTCCGCTGGTGGGCATCAACAACCGAAACCTGCATACCTTCGAGGTCAGCCTCGAAACCACACTGGACCTGCTACCGCGGGTACCGAAGGACCGCCTGGTGATTACCGAGAGCGGCATTCTCAATCGTGCGGATGTCGAGCTGATGGAAATCAATCAGGTCTACGCGTTTCTGGTCGGTGAGGCCTTCATGCGTGCCGAACAGCCTGGGAGCGAACTGCAGCGCCTGTTCTTCCCTGATCGCGTGCGGGGGCGTGCCGCACCTGCCGATCCGGAATGACGCCTGCCTGCCTGCGTTGCGCAGGCAGGCGCTGTGGCCTCGGTCAGCGGGTGCCGAACACCACCATGGTCTTGCCTTTCACATAGACAAGACCTTGCGACTCCAGGCTCTTGAGCACTCGCCCGACCATTTCCCGGGAACAACCAACGATTCGGCCGATTTCCTGGCGGGTAATCTTGATCTGCATGCCGTCGGGATGAGTCATCGCATCCGGCTGTTTGCACAGATCGAGCAGCGTGCGCGCGACACGGCCGGTGACATCGAGGAATGCCAAATCGCCCACCTTGCGCGTGGTATTGCGTAGACGCTCGGCCATCTGGCTGCCGAGTGCGTAGAGGATATCCGGGTCTTGCTGGGTCAGCTCGCGGAACTTCGCAT
>NZ_JACBXH010000077.1:0-6051 GCF_041381355.1 Pseudomonas sp. LM13 | reverse complement strand
ATTTGCCCGAAGCTGCGCGATGCATTGCTATGGATAAGCTCGCCCAAGCGCGTGAGCTTGTTGGCGAGCTGGATCCGCTTCAGGCGTTGCTGGAATGGAAGGGGCCGCGGGAGCGCTGAAACTGATTCTGTCTGGGTTTACGAAACTCGGAAAATGCTCACTGATGGTGAGCATTTTTTATATTTCTTAAACCTGTTGCTGCTCTGAATGCATTGGTTTGTTCAGCTCGCCTAAACGATAAAAAGATGCGGCTATTGACGTGTTTCTCGAGCCGCGTGTTGCTCGCTAAGAACCTGCTGGGCAGTCTGTTCTATGTAGTCGAAGACTTCAGTGGGTACCGTGTACTGGTATTGCTTACGACGGTGCTTCGAAACAAAGCCATCATTGGTTAGGCACATCATCACCAGATTCGCCAAGTCGCTGCCGCGGATGTCGAATCGTTCATCCACAGCCCTGTAGACGGCGTCGTAGCACTCCAGAAAAGCGGCTTCTTCGCGGAGTTCGACCTCCAGGGCGTGCTGAGCCATTTCCATGGTGAAGATGACGCAGGCAGTTGCGTCCCAGTAGCGGTAGATCGCTGCATCTCCCCGGAAGTCGAAAGCCAACTTGCCAAAGTCGATCCACTGCACATCCCAGAAATCCCGGGCTGGGCGGGAGAATCCCTGCAGGGCCTCCAGATACAGGCGCTCCTCACGTTTCATGGCCACCGACACTGGCAGTAGCAGGCCGTTCTCCAAGGCGCCCGCGCGGCAAAGTGCCTGGTGGATCAGAAACCGGGATAGGCGTCCGTTTCCATCCATAAAGGGGTGGAGGAATACGAAACCAAAGGAAATGATTCCAGCCGCTACCAGCGGGTCGATTTGGGTGGGGGCCTCATTCGCAAACTGCATGAGGTGCTCCATCAGTTCGCGGCACAGCTCTGGTGGAGGGGGAACGTAAGTTACCCCAGCAGCCCCTTGAAGGGCTCCTGCGAGGTGGTTTTGTTCATGCCTGAATGCCGCAGCTAGATCATAAGGGTTCGATACCGTGGCGTTCTGCAACGCCACCAGATACTCCTCGGTCAGCGGCTGGCGTTCGTGTGCCTGGCGTAGCAGGTGAATGAATCGCCGCGACTTGTCCTCGTTCGGCGCTTCGCGTTCGATAGCGAACGAATCCTTGGTTTCATGCAAATAGGCCCAGTTGATCGCCCGATCCATCATGACCGGAGGCAAGGACTCCATGAAGGCTTTCGCCCGGCCAAGTATGTCGTGTTCCTGAAGTTCGATCAGCCTGGCGGTTCTTTCCACGGTGGCGCAGTAGCTCACGTCGCCAAGGCCGTTGAATTCCACCCGCCACCGGGAGTTTCTTGTTCCCGCGCGGGTCACATAGCGCTTGGGATCGAAGAGCGGTACGAAAGCCCCCCGAACCGGTGCATGCTGAGGAACCTCCTCGCCGGTGAATGCTTCTCTCAGATAGCACGCCTTGCGAATGTAGATGCCGTTGGGCGCCTCCTGCAGGGCATTCTCCAGGGCTGCGACTGGTATCTTGGGGAGAGCCTGAGTCAGAATGGCAAGATTGACCCCCTCATGCTTCAGCGCGAAGAGGACATGGCCCAGCAAGTCATCAGCAGCCGGTGCGATGGCAGATGGTACAGCCAAGGTCTGGCCTATCTTCTTCAAGCGAGTGACAGGCTGCACAATCGCTGGCAGATGCAAGGGGAATGCGGACAGTTGCATGGCTTCGCGTAGCCAAGCGTAACCGACTAGGTGCATGTCAAAAATTCCTTTAGCTTGGCTCTGGCCCCCAGATTTTCTTGAGTGAGACAAGAAAATCTTCATTTTTTCCGATTCTACTGATTTTTTCTTAATTTATTCAGGCCGATTTCGTCCAACAAGCATTGGGATGACATAAAGCGAATCCAGGCCTTTTTCAGTGATGCTGAGAGCTCCGTATCGAATCTGCCCGAAGCCGAGCGGTGTATTGCTATGGACAAGCTTGCCCAAGCGCGTGAGCTTGTTGGCGAGCTGGATCCGCTACAGGCGTTGCTGGAATGGAAGGGGCCTCGGGAGCGCCTGTAGCAATGTTCAAGAACTCCTCGGTGCTGGTTTATAAAAGCTGAATTTTGCTCACTAATGGTGAGTTTTTTTTGGTTTCTATAAACCTTCTTCTTGCGGATGGTTTAGAAAATATCTATTTTGCTCACTATGAGTGTGCAAAAACCTGAAAAACTAAACTCCTTGCTTGCAGGGCTCGGCGACAGCGATCTGGTGTCCAGTAGCTGGTTGAAGGCTCATGGCTACAGCAGCAACCTCGTAGCGCGATATACCGCGAGCGGCTGGCTGGAATCGCCTGCGCGTGGAGTCTATCAACGACGAGGCGGACGTCTCACCTGGGCTGCTGTAGTGCGTGCGTTGCAGGAAGGAGAACGATTGCCGCTGCATGTTGGTGGGCGTTTTGCCTTGGCTTGGCATGGGCACGAGCACTATCTGCGGTTGGGCGAGCGTGAGAGGGTTACTCTGTATGGCCCTGGAAGCCTCCCTGCCTGGGTGGATAAGCTTCCATTGAAAGCTGAGTTAGTGTTGTGCGGCAAAAGCCCATTCAATCTTTCAGCACTGTCATTCAAGGCCGACATGGATGACGAAGCCCTAAGGAATCTTGGGCTCGAGTGGGTGGATGCTGATGGCGACCGCGGCCGCATCGTCGTCGCGACACCTGAGCGCGCAATCCTCGAACTCTGTGATGGCGTGTCAGACGCATCGCTCGTTTATGAAGTGGATGCGCTGATGCAGGGTGCGGATACCATTCGTCCCCAAAGGATAAGCATGCTGCTGCGACATTGCACCAGCATAAAAGCCAAGCGCTTGTTCCTAGCCCTCGCAGAACGCCACCAGCACGCCTGGATGGATCATGTCTCGTTGGACGGCGTCTATCTAGGGAAGGGAAAGCGTTGCCTGGTTCCCGGTGGTCGCTTGAACCCAACCTACCAAATAACCTTGCCGGCGGATCTTGATGAGCACCTGGGATAAGCGCTACACCGACCGAGTCCAGTTATTGGTGGAAATTCTGCCGACCTTGGCGAAAGAAACACGATTTGCCCTCAAAGGGGGGACGGCGATCAACCTGTTCGAGCATGACTTGCCCAGGTTGTCTGTGGATATCGATCTGACCTGGTTGCCGATGCAGGACTATGCGCAGGATGCTGGTCAGATCTCCGATGCATTAGAAAGTCTGGGAAGGGCACTTGGCTCTGCGCCATTAAGGCTACAAGTACAAACATCAGCGCCAGAGAGAGGTGGTTTCGTAAACCGGCTGATAGTGAGTCGTGGACGAGCCCGAGTCCAAATAGAAACGACTCCGGTTATGCGCGGTTCCGTGCATCCGGTACGGACAATGGTTGTCCAGTCGCAGGTTCAGGAGGCCTTTGGCTTTGCCTCGATCCAGGTGCTCGACTTTGCGGATCTATATGCGGGGAAAATGGCAGCAGCATTGTCGAGGCAGCATCCGCGCGACCTGTTTGATATAGGTTTGCTTCTGGCCGATCCGCGCACAGATGAGCGACTTTGGCGAACCTTCCTGATCTACATGACCTGTAGCCCGAAACCTGCCTGGGAGATGCTGGTTCCCAATGAGCCCAAGGATTTCGAGGCGATATACCAGACCCACTTCCGTGGTATGACTGCAGCACCTGTCAGCTCAGAGATGCTGCTGGAGCACCGCGCCAGGCTTCTTCTGCAAATTTCGGAGTGGCTGACTCCGCGGTCGAGAGCATTTCTGGAGTCCGTCGAGATGGAAAATCCAGATTTTGACTTGATCGAGTTGCCACAGGCAGCAGAGCTCCCCGCGATAAAAAGGAAACTGCAGAATCTTGCTTCACGATCAGCTACGAAGCGGGCCTCCGACCATTCTCAGCTGCAATCGGCCTTCGAGATGTTTGATCGTCGGTAGTATTCGCGGTCTGCCCAGCCGTTGTCATTTCGGCATGTGCTGGGTGGGCGTCGCTGGAAAGGCTAATCCCTCAGCAGGATGTGGATAGCGGCGCTCGTTAGCGCGACGAAAACTTCAGGCTATTGCCTTGGCTTCTCGAATGAGTTTCGCTTTTTCGAGTACCTTGCGCTGACTTTCGATGGCGCGCTCAGCTGCTGCGCCGTAAGCAGCGCGCTTGGCTGTATCAGAGCTGCTCCTGAAGAAGGTCGATAGTGGGCTTGAGTTGCTCCCAAGAATCTTTCTTCTCATCGATGTCGCCTCCCTCGTTATCAGTCGTCATCTTCCATACGGAATTAAGCAATCGCAGCAAAGCGTTCGATGTGCGGCTGTTCGCGATGCCTGGCTTGCCAAAGGTCGTAGTCGGCTTGCACGCCGAGCCAGGTGCGAGCTTTGCCGATGCCGGCCAACTCTAGACGAACAGCCAAATCCGGACTGACCGGCGCATGGCCGTGCAAGATGCGAGACAGGGATTCCCGCGCAAAACCAAGGCGGCGGGCAAGCTCGGCAATGCTGATGCCCAGTTCGGGGAGCACGTCCTCAAGCAGGGTTTCACCAGGATGCGGTGGGTTGAACATGGTCATGGATAACCCCCTCCTGTTCAGTGGTAGTCAAGGTAGTCGACGAGCTCGATGTCGCTACCCACGAATCGAAAGATCACTCGCCAGTTTCCATTGACGGTGAGTGACCAGAACTCTTCCAGTTCCCCTTTGAGGGGATGTAGCCGCCAACCGGGGATGTCGAGGTCGGCGGGTTCATTGGCTCTATCCATAAAACTCAGCATTCGGCCCAGGCGCTTTGCGTGGTCGGCCCGGATGCCTTTGGTTGAGCCAGATTCAAAGAAAATGCGTAGACCTTTGTGCCGGAAGCTTACGATCATGGCGATAAGTGTGATGTATTAGGTCACGGTTTTCAACCGTGCGTGGGTTTTCTGCCGTTGTCATTACGGCAGCTGGGAGGGGATGCAGGCTTATCAATTGCCGCTGCAAGATTGTGTATTTGTTCTCCTGAAAACCCGATCCCTCGCCATGAATGCTTCCAGCATGTGCGGGATGAGCGTCAGGGCGTCGACCTCTTCGCCATAGGTATGCGAATGCAGTGCCGCGTAGCGCTCGAGGTCGGCCTTCAGGCTGGCAGGGCAGGTGAAGGTCAGCTTCAGGTTCTCGGTTTTCGGCAGTGGGCCGAGGCGCAGTTTGGCCGTGCTCATTGCGGGCTTCCTTGTTGAGCTGTGACGGGTTGGTAGGGGCGCAGCACGAGGTCGCGATTGACGATCACCCGCAGGGGCAGGCCAGGGCGCTGGGTCAGCGTGGGCTGGATATCGAGGTTGCGGCGGGTGACCTCCTGGCCGACCTGGTTCACCGTGTCCTGCAGGCTGTCGCGCCCGGCGAGGATGATGCGGTCGCCGTCGGTGCGAGTGGTCGGTGCCGCCAACTCGGCTCCGATACCCAGCAGGCTGGTCATGGCCGCGCCGGCGACGATCCGGTTCCAGTGCCAGTCGACGCCATCCTCGAGACCGGCATAACCGGCGGCGTCCGTACCGACCAGATTGTCGAGCTGGAAGGACGAGGTGTCCGGCAAGATCACCCGCTGCCACACCACCTGCACGCGGCTCTGCCCATAGCTCACCTGACTGTTATAGCGGCCCAGCAGGCGTGCACCCTGAGGGATGAGTACGTGCTGGCCGGTGGCGCTGTCGTAGACCGGTTCGGTCACCGTGGCGATCACGTCGCCGGGTAGATCCGACTTGATGCCGGTGACCAGCGCCGCTGCGATGATGGTGCCGGCCATCACCTGATAGGGCGACTCAGGCATCTGCAGCAATCCGGAATTACGGATTTGTGTATTTACGGATCTACTGAGAAACGCCTCGTTCCGCTCCTGCTGGCTTGGCGTCCCTGCAACTGGTGCTACCGCCCCTGACGAGGCCATACCCAGGGTCATGGGATCTGGCTGGGCGCTCCCAGTGGATGCAACGTTCGATTTCCTCACGCTACTGGTCTGGAAGAACACCGATGACTGCGCTGCCTCCTCAGCTTCCTTGAGCAGGGCCAGGCGCTCTGCTTCGGCGGCATCTGGCCCATGTCCATAACC
>NZ_JACBXH010000076.1:0-6134 GCF_041381355.1 Pseudomonas sp. LM13 | reverse complement strand
GCCAGGTATCAACAATTTCATAAAGGTGATCTCCGTATTAAAGATTCGGCCGCTGCTACTGAGCCTGTTTCGATGGGCTAGGACCATACTTATGCCGCCTCTCAGACCATCTATTTCTGCAAATTTGTTCATATACCCTGTCATGAAGCTGAGCTAGTGATTACATTTTTGTAAGCATTTGGCTTTTCGACCGAGCGAACCGCGCACCCGGCATAAGCTGTCCATCATTAGGGTTAATAAAGCAGGCTTACCTCGGGTTGCTCTTCATGTCAGCTCCGAAGTATTTATAAACTCAACGCGAGCCTGCCGCTTTGAAGCAGCAGTCTAGACTGGCCTTTGAATCGCCTGTAAGCGCACCGACATGAAGAGAACTATGAGAATTGATCAGCAGCTGACAGCTGGAAAGGCAGAATATCCAATGATCGCTTCGCTGGCGGCCGTCGGTGATGGTCGCTCCATGGCATTGGTCGGCCCAGATGGCAACGTGGAATGGTTCTGTCCCCGGTGCTTCGATGGCACACCGCTGATTTGGCCGCTGCTCGATCGCGATCGTGGTGGGCGCCTGCAGCTGTCGACACCGGGTGACCTCAAAACGCATTATCTGGACGATTCTGCAGTATTGGAGTTCGAGGTGCACAGCGCGTCCGGGTCCGCCCGTGTCACGCTTTGTATGGAGTGGCCTGGATCAGACGATCAGCAAAGCTTGCTTTGGCAGGTAGACGGACTAGCTGGCCGTTGTGAGTTCACGCTGATGTTTGAGCCCCGTCCAGATTTCGGAAGCGTAGCCGGTGAGGCAAGCCTTTCGGCCGAAGGTTTAATCTATTCGTATCAGCGGCAACAGCTATTGCTTCAAGCGGACTGCGCACTGTATCCAGACGGTGAAGGCTGGCAGGGAGTCCTCTCAGTAGATGCAGGAGGGAGTGCCGGAATTTGTCTAAGCGTTTCCTTAGAGCAAGATGCCCCACCCGTTCCTGTATCGATTGAATCAGTGCCAGCTCGGATTGCGGCGACGTTGAAAGCGTGGCGTGACTGGTGTGCAGCGCTGGATTGCCCCGCTAGTTATCGGGCCGACGTCGTGCGTAGCGCTATCACTCTTAAGTTGCTGACATACGAACCCAGCGGGGCGGTTGTAGCTGCTGGAACGACATCCCTACCTGAACGCTTGGGCGGCGAGCGTAACTGGGATTATCGGTATACCTGGTTCCGAGACGCGGGGCTGACACTTGGTGCTCTCTTCGGCCTCGGTTGTCGAGATGAGGCACATCGTTGGGCCCAGTGGATGCAGCGAACCATTGAGCAGCATGGGACGCCGCTGGCCGTGCTATACGATGTAAACGGTGCTGCGCCGCCGCCAGAACGTAATATCGAAGGGGTTGATGGCTATCGCGGCTCGCGGCCGGTGCGTGTAGGTAACGCTGCCGACGGCCAGTTTCAGCTGGATGTTTATGGCGAGTTGCTGGAGTGCGTGAGCATCTGCGATAGCATGGGTGACGATGCGATGCGGGCGCACTGGCCTCATATGCGCGCCGCTGCTGATTTCATTGCCGCGCACTGGCAGGAGCCTGACCAAAGCATTTGGGAGATGCGCAGCGCGCCGCGCCACTATGTGCACTCCAAGGTTATGGCGTGGGCCGGCCTACAGCGTGCGCTTTGGCTGAAGCGCCGCCATGACCTAGATGGAGATGAGGAAAGCTGGGTCAATCAGGCCGAGGCTCTACGTCAGTTAGTCCTGCGTCGTGGTGTCAGCGCCGACGGCAGCCATTTCATCCGGGCCTTCGATGACGATAGGCTTGACGCCAGCCTTCTGCTGTTAGCACGTGTTGGTTTCATCGAAGGCAGCGACGAGCGTTTCATCAATACGGTCGATGCGATCCGTAAACAACTGGACGAAGGCGGCGTCGCGCTACGGCGCTACCCTGCTGAAATTTCGGATGGGCTACAGGGCCGAGAAGGCGCCTTCTTCATATGCAGCTTTTGGCTCGTCGAGGCATTAGTGCAAACCGGCCGGCCTCGAGAGGCAAAGGAATTTTTCGAACAGCTGCTGCAACGCAAGGGTGAGCACGGCCTGTTCGCTGAGGAGTTCGACACCCGAAGCGGCCAGCATCTAGGCAACATACCGCAGGCCTTTTCTCATGTGGGTTTGATCAATGCCGCACTGAGCCTCGGTTCTTTTGATTAACGTGCCCGCGTTCAACGGGCGCTTTTGCCTGATCCAATTGATGCGACCCGGCTAGCTGGCAATAGCAACAACTACCGCTACGCCAAACACCATTACCAACGCCAAGGCACCCGCAGCCAGCTTGCCCACGGTTTCGGAGCTTAGGCCCAGTGCCTTTCCTTTTGTCTGGTCGCCGAAGCGCCCTTCGAGGCGATGCAGCCCAACTACCGGCTGGAACAAGTTGTCCGGCTGTTCATCGCTAGCCGGTTCGTCGGTCATCTGCCCGTTCCAGGCCTGCTTGGCCATCATCCGATCAAGCAGGCCGGGCATGAACATATTGCCAATGATGGCCTGGAACGAGGCGCGCCCCAGCCAAAGTTCGCGGGGTGCGTCGGTCGCTGCACGGAGGATGGCGCGCGCGGCGACCTCTGGCGTATGGATAGGAGGGACTGGCTGCGGACGCTTTTGCATCTTGTTGCGCGACCAGTCGAACTGCGGCGTGTTGTGTGCCGGCAGCTGCACCATGGTCAGCCGTACGCGGCTGTTGGTATGGATCAGCTCGCAGCGCAGCGAGTCGGTAAACCCGCGGATGGCGAACTTGGCGGCGCAGTAAGCCGATTGCAAGGGAATCGCGCGATAGGAGAGGGCCGAGCCCACCTGGACGATGGTGCCTCGGTTGCGCGACTCCATATAGCGCAGCGCTGCCAGCGTGCCGTGAACGAAACCGAGATAGGTCACCTCGGTCACCCGCTTGTATTCCGCCGCGCTGGTTTTGTTGACCGGGCCGAACACCGTAGCCATCGCGGCGTTGACCCATATCTCGATCGAACCCAGCTCCGCCTCGATACGCTCGGCTGCCTTATCGACCGCCTCGGCGTCGGCCACATCCGCTGAAATCGCCAGCGTCATGGTGCCCTTTTCCTCCAGTTCAGCACGGGTATCGGCTAACCCCTCTTCGCCGCGGGCGATCACTGCGATGCGAAAGCCAGCTTGCGCGAACGCATGAGCTGTCGCTCTTCCTATGCCTGCGGTCCCGCCACAAATCACGGCGGTTTTTGCGCGGTCGGTCATGTTCGACTCCTGTGCTGGTTGGATTGCATTGGCTTAGCGCAACAGCGCGTTCCAGCCGGCATAACGGTGGTTAATCACCCCCTTCGGAAGGCTCAGCACTATTACCAGCAGACCAGCGATCAGGCTGCCGATCGTGGCGGCGAATCCTGCCCCGTCTAGAAACGAGGGCGCGGCGATCAACCAGGCGCCGATGGGAAGATTCAGAAACCGCAGCGGGCGAGCTACTTCTGCAAAGGCCAGCACCGAGACGGTGATCAGCAGCGAGCCCATCAGGTGATCACTGTTGGCCATCGCGCCGTCGGTGCCGAAGATCAGGCGGGTCGACATCAGCCAGACGCCTAGAATGCACAGCAGCGCGAGCCCCCAGGGAAGGTTCACTCCGCGAAGGCCTCTGAGAGTCATCGAGGAGAGGCTGCCGTCGAACTCCGGCGTATTGTCCTCACGGGCGCCTTCCATCGCATCGCCTTTGAAGAAAGTTCTCCAAAACGGTTTGCCACGGCGCCGCGCATCCTTGAGGAACTGGCACATGGCAACCAGTTCATCCAGCGCGTAAGGCATCATCACCAGCATAGCCAAGGCTTGAGCCAGGCAAAGCGTGCACCAAGTACCGATGAAGATCGGCTGGGCGATGATGAAGAAGATGCTCACGACGCCCAGGGGCACTACCACCACGCCGAACGCGGCGACCATCCACGGCATGGTCCGCCAGCGCCGGGCATCGCCCATCACCGCCATGAGGAGCTCGATCATATAGGCCATCACACCGATCCCGGCATCGGATACCGGCCAGGCGCGCGACATGTCCGAGGTAATGATGGTCTCGGTGCCGTTAGGTTCGGTGCCGAAAAAGGGATCCCAGGCGTTCGAGGTATGGCCAAGCTGATAAGCGGCCAGATAACGCGCGAGCAGAATGCCGATCACGGCGAGGATGGCTATTGGCAGGCGTTGCAGCCAAGTCGAAGGGTTGTAATCCCAGCCCGGCGGCACTGCAGCCTTTTGCATCATGCCCTGCATGCTCATGCCGGGCATCATCGGCACCAGAGTAGAGAAGGCGATCACCAGCCCACCGACCAGCAAGGCATTGCCGTAGCTCGCCGGGGATGGAGTCCAGAACAGCAGCGGCGCGAACATCAACCACAATCCCATGACCGTGTTGGCCCATTGCGCCCAGCTAATCCGTTTGAGCGAGAGGATGGCGAACAACACGATCAACGCGCCGCTGATGACGTCGTTCCAGGTCATCAGCAGCGCGCGAGTGGCGACCTCGGGTAGATCACGCTCGGTTGCGAGGCGTGGCAGGTCGAGGTCGCCCGGCGCTACGTTCATGTAGCCGAATATGAAGGGCGCACTCAGCACCCAAAAGCCGAGCAATACATTGACGAAGTGGCACCAAAGCGTCGCGATGTGGCGCCGCTCCATCATCTGCATATGCGCATCCATACCCATATCGGACGACATGGCGCCTTGGCGTAGATATTCCCCTTGATGCTCCATAGATCTAGTCCCCAGCACTGAAGTATTGGTTACGTTGCGGCAAGAGAAAAAGCGTTACGGTGTTGCGACCGCGTGCAGGTTTGGGTGAGCTCGGCCAGCGGATATCTAGGCCTTTTCTGCTAGCAAGTCAGCTGGCTTAGCTTCAACTGCACATGCTGGGATAT
Organism: Pseudomonas sp. LM13; assembly: GCF_041381355.1. Lineage (NCBI taxonomy): Bacteria > Pseudomonadati > Pseudomonadota > Gammaproteobacteria > Pseudomonadales > Pseudomonadaceae > Pseudomonas > Pseudomonas sp. LM13. The sequence goes on along the minus strand of NZ_JACBXH010000076.1, from coordinate 1,247 downwards.
AAGGTCATTCCGGCGAAGCTGCTCTGGCAACGAGATGACGAGCTTTGCCAGAGCAGCAAGTCGCGAATGTTACGCAGCCATGCGCTCGCATTCTTCAGCGCACTTCATGCACGCTTTGGCACACTCTTGGCAGTGATCCACTTGATGTTTCGCGCATTCCTCTCCGCATGCACGGCAGATCTTGGCGCAAAGGGCACAAAATTCTTTAGCGTAATCACTTTCGCGACTCATCAGTATGGCGGCCAACCTACAAATGTCCGCGCAGTCGCGGTCAAGCTCGATGCAGCGTGCCATCATTTTTACGTCATCCTCACGCAGGCAAGCAGAGGCGCACGTTTCGCACACAAGGGCACAGTTCGAACAAGCTTGGATACAGGAAGCGAACATTGAGTTTGTCATTGCGTTCTCCAGGGTTCGATAGTTGTATGTCGTCGGTGCCTACTAGCCAAATACCTCATAAGCGTATTAGCAGGCACTGAATTACGACACGCTCCTACCGAGCCCGTTTCGACCAACTTCATTACAATGCTGTAAGGTGCGCAACGGTACCGAATATGATGTATGCGGTGACAGTTGGAGACGATGAGCCAAACTTCCGATGGCTTAGCCGGCTTCGCTAGTCTGTTCTAGATAACCGGTGGGGTATGGGGAGCTCCCGGTCGCCACGACTGGGAGCATCCAATGGGGAACGGCCGGAGCGAAAGCCCTTAACTATGAGAGTCACTAGACCTGCGGCCTAATGGTTGTGAAAAGCCCTCCGGTACCGTTGCGTCGAATTAGGATGGCCTAAGACCGACCCCCTTTGCTTGTGCCGAGGCGTCTTTCTAAGAGCCTGGTCAGAACCGCTTAGGTACAGACATACCGGATGTTAGTGGTCGTGTTGCTTCCCGTCTGCGTGTACATGGTTTTTTGAAGGAGATTTGCCTTCTGAACGCGATGGTACTCGCAGCACACGCTGACGTGATGCTGCGGCTACATGCAGCCAGTACCACCCTGGCCCAGGACAGCAAGTTCTTCGATAAGGTGATGCCTCCTCTCGTGGCACTGACACGCCTGGATGTACCGGACGCGCAGCGAATGCTTGAAGGAAAACATGACAGCAACAGCCTAAACGACTGGCTAATGAACCATGTGGTGCCCGCTAGCAAGCAGGCTTCTGAAAATGGCGCAAAGGTAATGATCGTTGAGACCAGTACGTCCGCTGCCTCTCAGGAAGCAGGGCTAGACCCCAAGCACGTCATTCGAAG
>NZ_JACBXH010000075.1:0-6673 GCF_041381355.1 Pseudomonas sp. LM13 | reverse complement strand
ATGAGTTCTCACACCTTTTCCCGAAGCCGCTTCCTGCTTGCTCACGCATGGCCTGCGCTGTTGGGCCTACTGCTCAGCGGTTGCAGCGCGCTTGGATCGGTCGGCGCCGATACTTTCACATTGGAGGGCGAACTACCGGCCGATTTCGCGTTAGAGGCTCAGGCGCACTATGGTGTCGCCAACGGCTGCAACGGCCGCGCCCGCACGCGCTCCTTTGAGAGTGACTTCGAAGACCGCCCTCACGCGTATCGATTCACGATACCGGTCAACTACCGCGACGGTCTTTGCGAGATGCGCCTGGCGCGCGTAGGCCTGTTTATTAACGGCCGCTACGGCGACAAGGATTGGCAACGCACCTACGACAATGGAGGGCTGGAGCTGGTCGACACGCTGCCGGAAGGTGCGCCGCGATTCGATGGCAACGGAAGATTGAGCAAGACGGCTGAATGTATATGGCTGTTTCAGCTAAGCAAAGCATATTCCCGTAAAGGTGAGGTCAGTAGGCTGCTGAGCTGTAACGGGGCTGGATTCCATCTTGCAATTAGCGAATTAATAAATAAAACCGTAGAACTTGATATCAGTATCAGCACCACATACAAACCATACCTACGAGGGTATTGGTTAAAAACACAACATGGTTGGAAACCTTGCACAGGGCGGTGGGGCACTGATTACGAAGAACGCTGCACAGAACCACCTCAATTTCGCACTTTTAAGATGAACGGCCGCGTGTGCTCCGTTTTCCCAAATTGCACGGAGCAATAACGGATGGACTTTTCGCCAAGCACCGTCAGTCTAGAGTGCCCTAACCGCCAAAAAGGAATTAGTTTTCGGCTGGTAAATGAGCATGGAATTGGAAAACCATATGCTGGGCTTGCTTATCAGCTGCACGATAGCCAAGGGCAAACATACGCAGGCCATCTAGATGAGGATGGGTACTCTGAAGTATCACAGGTCTATCCTGGGGTGGCGGTACTCCAGTTATCGGAGGGCTACTCAGGAAACGATGCATGGTACACGGCGATATCAAGCCGCGAAGACTTCAGGCTCCCTTTAACGGCACTGCAAATAGCGGCAGAACAGTCGCCTTCCGGCCCCCGTCGCTCCGATGGGAAAACTTTCTTAGCGGAAGCTCGGGCTAAAAGGGGATGCGCTAGATTCCTGAGGGTGGAAGTCAGCGATTTCGCCGAAGCCACGGGCCACCTGCCGGAGCGCGATCTCGCGTGGGAACCTCGTCCAACGGCCCAGCTCAAGTGCAACGCGGGCATTGCACAATGTCACCCGGGGATCGCTCTGGCACCGGATACCTACCACTTGCTGGAAGTCAAAGCGCTTCGCGCATACAGCCCGCTGCTCTCGAGAGACAAAAAGTTTTGTGCCTTGAACGCCTATCATCTGGCGGTGATGGGTGCCTTCGCTTACGCCCCGTTCAGTACGCGTCGGGAACCAGGAAGACCTTACGCTTCAAACCCACCTCCTTACCCCAATCCGGGCTCGATAGGGCATGTCTTGCGCGAACAGCTGGCCCGCCTAGAAAAGTCCCAGCTCTTTGGTCAAGCGAGCTATCACCTTCTGTACGAGGAAGTACCTTATTCCAAGCGTTTGGAAGTTATGCCGTACGATCCGGAGCGTTATCAAAAAGAAGCCTCGAAGGGGTGGCGCAATCCGGAAGATGTGCATTTTCTGCATCACGAGCAATCCGACACTCAGGCTTTCATCACCCATAACGATAAGATCATGCTGATTTCCGTGCGTGGCACCCTTGAGCTACAGGATTTTCTGCTAGACGCCGACGCACGACAGGTTCCGTTCAAAGAAGGTACTGGCCAAGCGCATCGAGGCTTCTACAACGCTTTCAGCGCAGCCAGAAAGTTCGTCGAGCGCTATATGGAAGCCTTTTATATAGGGCAGACCATTATCGTCTGTGGCCACAGTCTAGGCGGTGCGGTCGCGCTACTTCTGTCTGCATGGATAAACTCGAACTGGTCTAAAGATACGCAGCTCTATACGTATGGCGCCCCCCGCGCTGCCGATCAAGCGTTCGTCCAGAGCGCCAACGAACTAACACATCATCGCCTGGTAAATCACAACGATCCAATTCCAGGAGTTCCGTTCATATGGATGGACGCAGAATGGAAGCTCGCCGCGGCAGGAGTCGTCGCGTTATTTAGCTCCCCAGCAATAGGCATTTCTTTACTTCTGGGGGGCTTGCTCAACCTGCAAGGCGACCCTTATCAACATCATGGCGAACAACGCCATTTCGCGACACGAAAACCGGGCAATGGCAGTGCAAGTGCCGTTATGTGGCAACCCAACTGCGCACTGATCGACGAACAAGCCTGCGCCCGTTACGCCGGTGCTCTGAACCTGAAAGACGATATGCCTGAGCGCACCGCGTTCATTAGTCAGCTAGCCTCGTTTTCCGAGCACTCAAGCGACAGCGGCTATAGTCGGGCCATGCTTACCACGATGTTGCGCTGGTATAGCAGCGTTACGGAGCGTGGCGGTGCACTGTTCACGCGTGCGGAAATTACGGACATCGGTGGGCTTATACAAAAAGCCGAAGAGGAGCTGGCAGGCTGGCGGCCACGCAGTTTTGTCGAATTCCGACACGAGATCAGATTGCGCCACGATAGCCGCTTCTACAACAAAACAGACTCGGAGCTGATGCAGCTCTATAGCGACGGAATTACTGCCGTTCGCCAGTTAAGTGCCCAGCAACGCGATGCGCTGAACCGTGCCCGACAACGGCTGCTGAACGAAGCAGATCGTAAGCTGATCGCTCAAGATATTTTTGGCGATCTCTGGCGGCGAGACGATATCCCCAGTCTGATAGAGCAGTGGCTTGCCTTGGCTTCAAATCGCAAGGCAGCACAGCTAGCGCAACGTTCGAGCTCGCCTAAGCCTACGTTCGTTTAAATGTACAGCCGACTCTCGCCTCATGGATTGATATTTAATGCGGGCCCCGCTTCGTTTCGCCCTGACTTTCAAGCAAAGCATTGCCTTGCAGCAGGCCATAAAGCCTTTTTTACGAGCTTGGAACAGATGACTGCTCATGTTTTTTTCTGTAGCCGCTTCCTGCGCGCTCACGCATGGCCGGCGCTGTTCGGCTTTCTACTCAGCGGCTGCAGCACGCTCGGCTCGGTCGGCGCCGACACCTTCACATTGGAGGGCGAGCTACCGGCCGATTTCGCACTGAAGGCTCAAGCGCATTACGGCGGGTCCGAGAGTTGTAGTGGCCGCGGTCATGTGGAGACCTTCAAGGAGGACTACGAAAAGGCGCCGCACGGGTATCGGTTCGAAGTTCCGGTTAGTTATCGGGATGGTATTTGTGATCTGCAGCTGGTTAGGGTAGGACTGTTTATCTACGGCCGTTATGGAGAAAAGGATTGGCAAGAAACTTACGATAACGGCGAATTGCTGGTAGTTGCGAAAGCGACTGCCGAGGATGGCAACAATCTACATGGCCACCCTGCACCGATACACTCTGAGTGCTCATGGTTATTCCAAGAGAGCAAGCTAAACCTAGGAATATCAAAAATACTTAGTTGCAAGGGAGCGGGAGCTCGACTAAACAGAAAACAGTTACCCCTGCAGACCATCATATTGTCTTTTACGGTAAACCCTAGAGAAGAACCATATCGGGATAATACTTGGATAGAATTTCCCGAAGGGTGGAGGCCGTGTCTACCTAAGGAGGGCTGGCAGCAGTGCCAGGACCCGCCAGTGTTTAAGACATACAAAAATAACAACAAAGAGTGCACTATTTATCCAAGCTGCACGGAATAACCAAGGATGAACGGAACAACAGAGCAACTAAGCTGCCCATCGAAAAACGCTTGGGTTAGTGTTCGTCTCGTGGATGAGCATGGGAAAGGTGCACCGTACGCTGGGCTACCTTACAGATTACATGATAGTCAAGGCCAAGCTATCGAGGGCTTTTTAGACAATGATGGCTACGCTCTGATTAGAGATGTACATCCTGGCGCGATAGTTCTCGATCTATCGCAACCCGCAACGGCGTTCACTGATCCTTGGTATGAAGAACTTGCGATTAGAAAGGCTTTCAAGCTACCGCTAACAGCTCTACAAATGGCAGCTGAACAATCGCCCGCAGGCCCTCGGCGCACTGACGGAAAAACCTATCTGGCGCAAGAACGCGCAGTAAAAGAAGACGCTTACTTCATACGAGCCGAAGTCAGCGATTTCGTAGCGAGCAAAGTGCATCTTCCTACACCGGATGAACATTGGACGACACCATCGGCATTAAAACAGAACGCAGGCTCAGCAGCAGACCAGCCAGGCGTTGCTCTTGGTTGTAATAGACGTCATGTCATCGAAATAAAGGCGTTACGTGCCTATAGTCCGTTGCTTTCCCGCGGCGCTGATTTCTGCGCGCTGAATGCCTATCACCTCGCGGTCATGAGCGCCTTCGCCTACGCCCCATTCAGCACCGCTACAAATCCTTACTCCTCAGCACCGCCACCGTATTCAGCGCTTGGCAGCATCGGACATGTACTTCAGAACCAGCTAGGCCGCCGGATTCAGCCAACACAATTCAACACCGCGTCGCCCTATCACCTGCTCTGCGAAGAAGTGCCGTATTCGAAACGCCTCGAAATCATGCCCTACGATCCGGCGCGCTACGAAAACGAATCACAGGAGGGCTGGCGAAATCCCGAAGATGTGCACTTCTTGCACGACACCGATAACGAAACAGATACCAACACCCAAGCGTTCATCACCCATAACGACAAGATCGTATTGATTTCCGTCCGCGGTACGCAGGAGTTTCTGGCCGACGCCAGTCGAGATGCAGATGCCCGCCAGGTGCCATACGAAGAAGGTGAAGACCAAGCACACCGCGGCTTCTACAAAGGATTTCAGGCTGCAAAGCCATTCGTAGAGCGCTACCTAAATGTCTTTTATACCGGCGAGCAGACGCTGATCATATGTGGCCACAGCTTAGGCGGGGCCATCGCACTACTGCTGGCCGAATGGCTACGGCGCAAACCCACCAAGCCTAAGGTAATCCTCTACACCTTCGGCGCCCCACGCGCGGGTGACGCAGCCTTCGTCAAGGCCAGCCGCCCTCTTACACATCACCGTATCGTCAATCACAACGACCCCATACCTGCGCTTCCGCTGCCATGGATGGATGCTGAATGGAAGCTGGCGCTTCCCGGGGCAGCTCTGGTGTATAGCTCACCGGCTCTCGGCATTGCGCTGCTGCTCGCAGGGATCGTCAACCTTCAAGGCGATCCTTACCAGCATCATGGCGAGCAATGGCATTTCATGCCTCGCAAGCCCGGCGCGGGCAGCGAGACGGCGATCTTGTGGCAGCCAGGCTGCGCCATGATTGCCGAGCAGACCTGCGCTCGTACCATCGGAGAAATCGGACTAGATGGCGATATGCCGAAGCGCGTTGCGCTCGCAGGATCCCAACACTCGAGCGACAGCGGCTATGCTCGTGCGGCGCTGGCTAACCTGCTGCGATGGACTGCCAGCGTGGAGCAGCGCAATGGCAGGCTGTTCACCGATGCCGAGGTTCGTGACATTTATGCCCAAGTCCTGAGTACCGCGCAGCTGCTGGAAAGCTGGCAAGCGCGCTCCTTCAATGAATTCCGCTGGGAAATCAGGCGTAGGAATGTCATGCGCTTCTACGGCAAGACGGATCTCGAACTGCGCGCCATCTACGCCGATGCGGTGGAGCAGGGCGAACGCGTTCGAGCCGAGCAGAGCCCCGCATTGTCTCGCGCACAGCAGCGCCTGCTTGCCCAGGCGGAGCGGGTGGTGTCACTGCGCAGCATCTTTGGGGAGCACGCGGAGCGACCGGACCTGCCAGAGCTGGTCGCACAATGGCGTGCCATCGGGGACCACCAGAGAGCAGAACGGCTAGCAGCCAGCACGCCACGAAGCGCCGGTGCCAGCGCCTAGCACTCGCCGGGGCGCCTATCCCTTTCAATCATCAATATCCGTAGTTACGACAGCATCAAGACCACGCTCGGCCTATCTACAAAATCAATCCTGCATAACGCTTCCGCGATTACCGAAAGAGGCGAGGTTCCGCAGCTTGGGCTACGGATCAATACGGTTTCAAATTGGGCGAAAGGCGCCGGCCACTTAGGCTATTTAGGCATCGCCATCAATGCGGCGTTCGGATGAACAGGATTCAGTAAGCGTGCACGGTTGGGTCCAATCAAGCCTGCGCCCGGAACTAGCTACATGCAGGTGACCGGATTCGTGGGTAGCGCGGGCGGCGGCGCAGTAGGAGGTATTGCAGAGCCAAAGTAGCCACCGCTTTTGTAGGAGGGATCGCGCTTGCGTTCGGCGTGACGTTCGGAGCTCCTGCTCTCGCAGTCATCGCAATCGCTGGCGCTGCTGCCGGGACCTATTACGGCGGGTCCGGCGGCAGAGGCTTGGCGAGTATGTCGGCGATATTATTTACCAAAGAGTGAAAAAATGAGCGACGTTTCCATATTAGAGCGAATTTTCTTTCTCGGGTGGCTAGTGCTATTCGTAGCCGGCGGCTTCAACGGAATCTACATCTGCTTCCATGGAATTCGTCGACTTGACCCATATTTTTGGTTCTTCGCGGACTCTGGGGGAAGAGCGAGTTGACAGTCAGGGAAGCAGGTAAATTGGCAGTCGCCAAACACACCCTCCACCTGTC
>NZ_JACBXH010000074.1:0-7179 GCF_041381355.1 Pseudomonas sp. LM13 | reverse complement strand
TGAGAAGTTCGCCTGCCCGCTTTCTACATCATCGAAAAGCTGTTTCAGCGCATCACGACCCTCAAGGCGCAAGCCACTTTTTCCGGCATCGGTATAGGTCTTGATGATTTCAAGCGAATGCGCTGCGGCGTACAGGCGAATAGTGTCGAGTTGGTTTTCAGTGGAGTACTGCTGATGCTCTGTCGACATGCGGACATATGCCGCCGCTGCTGTGGGGCTAGCCCCGGATTCAGTCTGATATTTCATCAGCAATCGCCCCCGCCTCAGCCAACCTTTACCGAGGCACTTCAGAAATGGTCATCAGCGGCCATACCGTTTGAATAGATAAAGAAAGGTAGAAGACAGGGGGCGGAAAAATGTTCACTAAAACGGGCAGATTTTTTCTGGAGCCGAAGCAATACGCTGCTGGCCTCGCAAAGGCGTTACGTAACGAACTGGGCGACACGCACCAGGCAACGAAGACGCTGATGCGCTGGACGAATGCAAACGAGCGGACAGTGAAAAACTGGTTAGCGGGATCCAGTGGCCCTCGGGGAGAGCACCTTGTGGCTCTGGTCAGGCATTCCGACGCTGCTTTGGCAGCGTTTCTTATGATGGCGGATCGTCAGCACGTAGTGACCACTATCGAGCTTCCGACTCTCCGGCAAAAGCTTCAGTCAGCAGTTGACGGTATTGATGCATACCTGGGACAAAACCCACCTCCAAGATCATGAGCTATTCAGCAGGGCGACACCAAGTGAGTGGTGAATACAGCCTCCTTTCAGCGTCGCATCGCCCAAGGCTGTATTAACGAAAATCTTGAGGTCAAATGGGTATCCACCCACTGTGCACCATCGTTGATGCTGTGCCATGCGTTTGAAAAAAGTTACTGCATGCGTTGAGGTGTCAGGTGAACACCCTGCTCGCGCAGTTTAAGAAATTTTTGAAGTGACTGCCGACCGCCGTGTAGGTCAAAGCTGACAATTACATAGAAGCTTCCACTGAGCGTACGTAGCACCCAAAACGCACCGTGCTGTTCCGCTTGGCGAATGTCCGATGTTCTCACCCTGTGGCCGTCTTGAAATCGTCCTGACGACTCCGCTTTGATATGCCGGTGCATAACACCAATAGCGCAGCAAGAGACAATTTTTACATTAGTGAGATAGGCGGTTACCGGCTCACAAAATTGATAGTCAAATGCCTTGGACAAGCGATGCTCAGTATATGCAGATAGGGTGATCACCTCGTGTGTATCAGGGTTGGACATTTGAATTCGCTATCTTCAGCAAATGCAGACCATGCAAATCCTCGTCCCAGAGAAAACCGGCGAGCTTTGAAATGCTGGTGAGCCACTCTCCGCGTTGACCATCAACCAGCAATATAACCCGCCTGTTGCTGACAAAATCTCCATCAAAGCTCATGGAGTACTCGTCGATTCGAAGCTTTTCACCGGGCTCTATCACTGTGTCCGCCGCGATACCATCCGAGAATGCATTTCCTATTGTCCGGTATTCATCGACACCCTCGTCTGTACTTGCGTAGGCGTACAAAGATCGACTGAGGTAGGTGATTGGCTGCGAGGTTCGATTCAATAGGAAAACAGGCTGCTTGTCAGAGCAGCGGCTGAAGTACGGAATAGTCAGGTAAAGCCCTCGCGCAGCCTCTTTCTCAAATTCTTCCAGATTGGCCCGAGCAAGCAGATCGGCAATCTGACTGCGCCTATGAGCAAGGGAACTGAAGACATCTTCATCAGCGCTTGGGCGACATCCCATGAAAGCCTCCAGAGAGTCGCACGCAGCTGATAATCGTGCGTAGCGTGCCAGCGCATTAGCATGTTTCTCAGCCACTACTGGATGGCAGGTGTTGGCCATGCGTAAAGCCCTGTTCATGACTTCGTCGTAGATCGGGCGATGAAGCATCAGAACCTCACGTGATATTTAAAATCGATTCAAGCCTGGAAGTGGTTGAGGTCAGGTCACGATTCGCGAAACCAGTCACCACGCGCGACTCGGCCAAATGATGGATCATCCAGGGGGGCATCTTCGTCAAAGAGTCTGCTGATCCGCCGCTCCTGCCGGATGTAGGCCAGCGTGGCAAAGAAGCACTGCTCGCACAGTCGAACGCGGTAGTGGTCACCGTCATGGTTCGAGCCATAACCCCAGCGCGCCTCTAAGGTGCCGTACTCTTGGCTGTACCCAGGCAGACGGGTTGACTTGCCGCACATCTCGCAGTGGATGTCGGAATCGATTTGGCTTGGCGAACTCATCAACGTCATGCCTCATGCGGAATGTAGTTAGCGCACTGGATTAATTTTCTTCAAAATTTATTCGTGTTCACCAAATTGCATTTGGAAAACTAGAAAACATGAATAACGGTAGACAGTTGAGCTGACTTGCGGGTGCCTTGGCCAATCAACACATAAATTGTATTTTGTGTTTCAAAGAGGTATCCATCTGAAAGTTTGGCGAGAGGTGTGCTGCGAACCCAGTCGCCTGGGTTGAACCGCCCAGCGCTATCAAAAACAACGCTATGAGCATAAATCATTACTGGTTGAAGTCCATCACTAATGATTTTGGTGCAAACAGCATCGGGCATTTCAAGATCAATCCAAATCCATTTCCTTACCGCACAGAATGGCTTCAGGAGAGATAGGCTCTTTACATGTCTGATAGCTTCATCATCAGTCATGTCTCGTCCGAGCATTGGTACGCCTTCGCCGTGAAGCAGTTCGTTAATCGCTTCGAGGATATCCATGGCTCTCTCCTGGTAAGTACTAGATTAAGGAGTGGGTGGTTTCGCTATAAAGTGCGGGATTGTTTTATAAACGACACGTATCCATTGTCATGTGCGGAATCGACAGTTGTGACTTCATCCAGGAATTCTTTGAACGAGTCTGTTGGCATATCGGTTATTAGTTTGGTAGTAAATTCATTATGCAGTACGGTGAATGTATAGGTTCTCTTGACCAGTGAGTCGTGAATTGGAGTCTTTAGTTCGTTGAGGTAATGGCCGCTCCATGCGAAAGGGTCGGCCCCGTCTTCCAGCACGCGTGACAATGCATGTCGAAGTGACGTCACCTCTCTTAAAGTGAATGTTTCGCCGTCACTGATCAGCGTTGATAGGTGGAGCCAACTGCGAAAAAGCTTTTCTTCGTTCGAAAGAAACGCGAGTTCGTGCACGAGTTCTGATGACTCTGGAAAAACAAACCACACTTTGTCGAAATAGCTACGTGCGGTCTTCGCGAGCTTGAGTAATTCAGCGGCAGCTTTGATGGCTTTGCGTGACGTGTCCCCAAGGCGGCAGAAAATGGCGGTGTTATCTTGGCCATGTCGGTCTTTTATGATGAAGAATTGACCGAGTACATCGGAGCGCTCGACGTGGATGATTTCGCCTTCCTCGATACCGAAGAATGCGGTGCCACAGTTGGTCAATGCCATCACTGCATTGCGTTCATGCTCAAAGACGAGTGACCGGGCTTTTGAGCGTTTGCCTGCATCGCTTTGGGCAATCTGATCAGCGTATTTATCGATGATGGACTGAAGGGTCTCCAGCGTGACCTTCTTAGATATGGCCATGCCTACGAGGGATTGAGCTTCTTCAGGTGCAAGCTCATGCAGGCGTTGGATGTACTCAACGTGAGCGTACCCACCACGGACGTCCTCAGGAGAAAGCGGGCCGACGAGGCGATCTAAGAATCGTCCGGCTCGGATCATTCTCGATAGCACTTTGGGCTCGTAGCTGTGTTCAGCCGCAAGCTGTTGAATGAGAAGGTTGATGCTGTCCTTCCCTTCGTAGGCATCCAGCGTCGGTTGTACCTGCCTGTAGATCGCATACCAGGGCCCTTTTTTCCGCTTGCTCATCCAGTGCTCCTTCAGCCTGATAGGTCTGGGGTGTGGCCCCGATTGGCTCCAGCTTAGCAAATCTGGAGAACAGTTCCAGTATTGACGAAGAAGAAGAGGTTGGCTATGGTGCTCAAATCTGGGAGACAGTACCAAAATGAGAGTAGTCCTAACGACGGAAAGGCAGATTGATCCAGCGAAGCGGACGCGCCGAGGGCGGCCAGCGTTCCGGATGTCCTCAGCTGGCAAAGGTGACGTGGTGCTGAAGTGCCAATCACGTCTTGAGTGGCTATTCGCGATGCTCTTCGTGCTTCACCCTGGCATCAGTGAGATTTACTTTCAGCCGCTGATCGTCAATCTGACAAGAAGCAAGGTGTACAGAAGGAAAGTAAAGCTAGACCCGCGATATAAATATTACATTCCGGACTTTTTGATCGTAGTCAATGGTAAGGAATTTATCGTTGAGGTTAAGTCTGCTGCATTGCTAGGTATGACCAACAAAGATTTTGCCAAAATCCAGGAGATATTCGAAAAGAATGCAATTGGTTTTTGCAAGCTTACAGAGCTGGATTTGGGAGAAGCAGAGAACAATATCCGCATTCTTTATGAATATTGTGTTCATGATGCTGACTCTGTCACGACATGGTCGAATGATCTAAAGAGGTTACTCGAAACTCATCAGGGCATTAATCACGTTAATGACTTGGCTGGATTGTTGGAGCCAGTCAATTGGTATGTTTGTGCCGGTATTTTGCGTGGCGTAATAAGTTTCGATCTGCTGAATTGGGATTTGATGGGGATGAATTTTCCGGTTGTTCAGGCCTATGGCAGCCTCAAGCATTTGGAGGTAATTAGCTTTGTCTGAGGGCTTGAAGGTCGGAATGGTTACGAAAATTAATGGCGATATATTCGTCATCGATGAAGTGCTGCTGTCTATTAACACCATCCGTTTGGTAGGCAGTGGTGGTGTCAGGCTAGAAGTCGACTGTGATGAGTTTTATGAGAAATTTTCATCCGGCGAGTATGTTCTTAATGATGAGGTGGAGGTCGCCGAATTTAATGGGGAGAGTGATGCCGAAAAGGAAGAGGCAAAGTTTAGGGTTGAGTTGCTTGACCTATACAATAAACTTCTAGAGAAATGCTTAAGAAAACCTGAAATTGAGAGTGCTATTTCAAGATTTTGCTTTAAGAAGGGGCATAAACCTGTACGTCTGCGTACTGTTCGTGAATATTATAAAAAGTACGCTGATGGTAACTATGCTGCACTGGTGCCTAACTATCGTGGAAGGGGGGGTAGCGGCTGGTCTTCAAAGAAAAATTATGTGGAATTTGCTAAAGAGAAAGCGATAGAGATTTATTTCTGCGATGACAAAGTTAATAAGCGGGGGTTTTATAATCAGGTTGATGAGCTTTTACGGCAAAAGCTTGGAGATCAAGCTCCAGAAATAATCATCAGTGAAAGCACATGTAGTCGGATTCTAGAGGGTTTGCCCGTTAAGTCTGCTCTCAACGGGAGACTCAGCAAAAGGGAGCTAAATCTTGAAGAGCGTAGAGCTATCAAGAAGTACCGCGACTGTAGAGTATTCGCTGTCGTAGAACTTGATGCCTGCACCATAGATAATATGAGCGTGGATGAAAATGGAAGAAAACATACAGAAGTTACGCTATATCTAATGCGTGATGTTCGGACATCGTATCCGCTTGCTGTTTATGTGATGGCGGGCAAGCCAAGCGAGATGGGCCTGTATAAGGTTTTGGAGCAGTTCTACAAGCCACGAGACGAAGCGTACTACAAGTCTCTTGGTGTGAAAGGGGTAAATATAGTCTCGGCGTCGCATATTGGTGTGCTAGTTATTGATAACGCATCCGAGCACTTTGGAAAATTGATCTGGGAAGTTATTCGCAGGCTTGGCGTGGTTGTTAAAAACACGCGCCAGTATCGTGGTGATGATAAAGGCTATGTTGAGTCCGGATTTTCAATTTTGAATAAACGGCTCTTCGGATTCATGCCGGGAGCCAAAAGAAGTAATGATAAGCGTGTTAAAAATAGAATGGCGAAAGCTGAAGAAGAAGCTTGCTATTCAGTTGAGGATATTTATAAAGAAACTGTTGAGTTTTTCTATGGTACATATATCCATGAGCTAAGGCCCGACCTGGGATTCATCTACGGCCAGCCCATGACTATTGCTCAGGCCATGGAAAAAGAACTGTCACTATTTAAGCCACTACCTCCGCCGTCTCTTGAAAAATTTAAGAAGCTGATTGTCACAATGCATCGTGAAGAGCGGAAGTACCAGCACTACGGTGTGGATTTTAGAAATTTTCAGTTCAACTCGACAGAGCTTGCCAGGTACATGGATAAGTCTGGTGAGAAATCTGTACTGGTGTATTTCAATCCGGCGGATTGTACGAAGATTTATGTGGTAAAGAAAAGTGATAAGAAGGGCACGCTTATTGAGGCACAAAATAAAATGCTGGGTATTCCAGAAATCTCATTTGAGGAGGCTGGATCCCTTCTAGCTGAGTATTCCGGTGACCACATTATGACTGGTAAGGAATTTCAGAGAATATATGCCAGGAGGCTAATAAAATTCACTGAAGACAGTCGACGTAAACACAAAGTCAAGGACGTCAATAAGTCTGTAAGAAGCAATACGAAGAAGGAATTTAACCAAGAGGTCGGAAAAGCGCTATCTAAGGATGCGGTAAAACCGAAGCAGGTCACTTTTAGTGAAGCCTCGCATGATGATGATATTACTCCATCTGAGTGGAGTAGTGGTCATGATTAATAGGGTAATACATCATCAGCGATTTAATGAGGCTGTTGATGTTGTTTATGACGCATATATTCGTTGTTTGGAAGAAGAGCCTGTTATTCAACCTGTATTTGGGCTGAGTGGTGTCGGGAAAACATTTTCGATCAAGCTTCTAACAGAGAAAATTAGAGCTGGTGGAGAGCATGAAGTACTGGTGGTCGAATTCCCACCAATTCGTAGCTACCGGGCCGTTATTGATGAGTGTCTGATGGTTTTTAAGCTGTCACCACGGGCATATAAAAATGAAGCGCTTGCCCTGGAGGGGCTGAGAAAGCAAGTTGAATTCAGAGGCGTCAAGCTCATCATATTTGATGAGGCTCAAAATCTTCTTGAACGCAAAGTAGGAATAGATCCTAAGGCCATGGGAGATACAATAAAGCATATAAGTAATAAATGTGGTGTGAGTATCGCTGTATATGGTCTACCCGATGCGGAGCGACTATTCAAAGGGGATGATCAACTTGCGCGAAGGTCGATGGCTCCCTTTTATTTTTATCCATATGAATGGGTTGGGGCTGAGTTCAAGTGCTTTCGAAATGCATTAG
>NZ_JACBXH010000073.1:0-7196 GCF_041381355.1 Pseudomonas sp. LM13 | reverse complement strand
GGGGATGTAAGCCGGAACCCCAGAAATTTCCGTCACCCTAGTTGGGTGGGCTCAACACTCGTGTCACCAGCTACCTTCTGGAGAATCGAGCTCGGCCATCCCTCCCTGGACGGGCATCGCTCGACGATGTTCAACGGCTCCCTCACGGGGCCGTCGTTTTGTGGGGGCTATTCCATCCACAAGTCGTCGAGGTTCTTGAAGTTCCAGAGCGTCGGGTCTTCGGGGCCAGTGATACTGTCCTTGCAACTCGTGGCCGCCAGGTCGATGGTCTGCATCGGGATCGGCTCTCTCGAGCGTAGCGAGAAGAACACGCGAACCTTGGGAGTCAGCAGTGATTCCATTCCCGGCTCAACGACAACGGCCAGACGCTGAGAGGACAGGCGAACCAAGGAGCCGACGGGGTAGATGCCCACGGCCTTGACGAAGGCGTGGAAGATGCGTTTGTCGAAATGGCCCTCCCACTTGGCCATCTGCCGCATCGCCGCGGACGGGTCCCACGGCTTTTTGTAGGCTCGCTCCGACGTCACGGCATCATAGACGTCGCAGATTGCGCCCATGCGGGCCAGGAGTGAAATGGCGTCACCGGCCAAGCGATCCGGGTAGCCGGTTCCGTCGATCTTCTCGTGATGGTGCAGGGCAATGTCCACCACCCCGGGCTCGGCCCCGCCTGCGCGCAGCATCTTTGCGCCCTCCACAGGGTGGCGCTTCATGATGGCGAACTCGGCATCGGTGAGCTTGCCTGGTTTGTTAAGCACTTCCAGCGGCATCGCGGCCTTGCCTAGGTCGTGCATCAGTCCGCCGATGCCAGCCAGGCGCGTTTGCTCCTCGTCTAGATCGAGATGCCGGGCCAGCGATAGCATCAGGGCGCAGACGGCAACCGAGTGCAGGTAGGTGTAATCGTCGTGCGTTTTGATGCGTGCGACGCTGATGAGGGCATGAGGTTGGCGCAGCACCGAGGCAGCGATTTCTCCGACCAGCGGCAACGTCGTGCTTGGGTCGACGGCCTTGCCAAGCCGGGCTTCCTGGAACATGTCCATGACTTGGGACTTGGCCGCAAGACAGAGTTTCCGTGCATAACACATTTCGCTCTCCATTGAGGTTGCGCCGTCACTTTTCTTGCTTAGTGGACTAGACGGCAGAGATTGCTCCTCCGACAATTCTCTGGGCTCTGGGCTCTGGGCTCTGGGCTCTGGGCTCTCTGGGCTCTCTGGGCTCTCTGGGCTCTCTGGGCTCTCTGGGCTCTCTGGGCTCTCTGGGCTCTCTGGGCTCTCTGGGCTCTCTGGGTCGACTTGGCTTTTGGCCAAGTCGACCCAGACCTCCCCGACGCCACATTCTCGAATGGCAGAGAGATCCTGAGGCTCGGTCAGCAGGAAGCTGCCGCGCCAGAATGGGTGTCGAACCCAAGAGCCGGCGAGCTTGTGGATGTACATGCCGAGACGAAGCTCGGATACGGGAATGCGTTTTACCAACTTATTTTCCTTTCTGAGTTGGGTGGTTAGGCGTGCGCCGAGGCTGGCACCCAGCGGTAGAGCGGAGGTAAGGTCACGCCAAGATTCTTGGATCAGCCGGAACCGCCGAAATTTCCGTCAGCCGATCAACATGGCTTTGTCTCGCGCTCGGTCGATGCGTTCCTGCATCGCCTGCATGACTTCTTCGTGGGTGTACGACTTGGCGTTGGGGTCGTCGGCCTCTCGGAGAGCTTCCTCGACCTCGCGGGTCATCCGCGCATATTCTTCCGGCCACAGCGCTTGCTCCATGCGCAGCGACGCCTGCCCAAGCAGGTGCAGCAGGCCGAACAGCCGCATGTCATTGGTGGCGACGACGTGCTCTCGAATCCGCTCCTGGATCACCTCGCAGGCCCGATGCGCCTCTGGCGTCGCCGTGCCCTCGTAGCCGGCTGGGAGTTCTGCTTCTTCAGCGATTCGCGCCCAAGCGATAGCCAGCGCCTCGATGGTGGACAGGTTCATTTGCTCATCCACTTGCGCAGCAGACGCTTTTTCAGGGAGGCGCGCTCTTGCGGATTGCGTCCCTTGTGGTTGGCAATGCGATCCGCCGTGGCGGCCTGGCGCTTGATGGGCCAGTAGGAGCGGCCATCCTTACCCATCGACCAGACGTTGCTGACCTGGTTTTCCAGTAGAGGCAGATGGGCGCATAGAGCTTTCGGCGACGCGCTGGCCAGCGCGGTGCGCTCGTGGGTTCGCCAGCGCTGATGCCAGAGTTTCTTGTCCTCGCGCTCGCTACGGCAGGTCGTGTGCCCAACGATGGGCGTTTTGCGGCGGCTGCGGCTCATGATGTGGTTGTCTCCAAGAACATTCAGGACAGGCTTTCTGGGTAGAGCGCCGTCAACCGGGACAGGGTTTCTTGCACTTGTTCCAGCGAGGTCATCAGATGATCAACCTGATCCTGAAGATCCACGGCGAGATCAAATAGCTCAGCCACTCGGCTGCGTGATCCCTCGTTGAACGCGGCCATTGCCAGTTGATGCAGCTTCAACAGGTCGGTGCGCAGTTGCGGAGGTGCGCCGTCTGCGCTGTCATTCAAATCGCCGCGCAGCACGTCCACGGCATCGACTGCACGCAGCAGTGCCGTGGTATCGAAATTCTCGGGAGTCAGTTCGTCCCATTCGTCGTCGGTGATGCGGGCTGCCATCAGGAGGGCTCCGATTAAGCGGTTGCGAGCGTTAGATGCCCGATCGGCTCGGCTGCTGGCCGTACCTTGATTTCGATGTCGTAGCCGAGGCGATTCAGACAATCCATCAGCTTGCGTTCGGATAGATTGGTGAAGTCGCCGCGCATCATGCCCGACACCTTCGGTTGCGGGATGCCCATGCGTTTGGCCGCCGCTTGTTGAGTCAGCCCAAGGGCGCGCATGGCCCTCCTGATCTCGACCACCAGGCCGGTCTTGATCTTGAGCTTTTCAGCGTCAGGCAGTCCAAGGTCGGCAAAGACGTTGCCCGAGCTGCGCTGAACCTCGACGCCTTCAATGATTCGTTTTTGCATTTCGTAGCTCCTGTGCCAATACCTCGGCCACCTTCAGCCGAGCGCGGATGATGTCCATGTCGGCCTTTGGCGTGGCGATTCCGCTCTTGCTCTTCTTCTGGAAGCAGTGCAGGACGAACACCGCTTCCGCAAACTTGACCGTGTATACCGCTCGATAGGTGCCGCCGGCATCGTCTTCGACGACCTCCAGCACGCCGGCACCACCGAACCCCTTGAGCACCTTTGCTGCGTCATCCTGATCGCCTATCTGCGCCAACGAGAGCGCGTAACCGAAACGGCGACGCACGTCGGACGGCAACGCCATCAAATCCTTGTGGCTGCTCGCGATCCATTCGAGCGGTTTTTCTTTGTTTGTCATGACGGAATTTTATACCTGTTCAGGTAATGATGTAAACGCGGCAACCTCAAGGAGGTGTCGTAAAACATTTGTTTTGCGACAGGCTGTCAGCCGCCGCTGTGCTACCTGTGCAACACCCCCTCAAAAATGTACGGAAAACTCTATCGCTATTCACTATTATGCGGAAACCTGTTTTTGATGGTTATCCGCCTATGTTGGTTGGCTACATGCGCGTGTCGTCGGACTCCGACCGCCAGAGCACGGACTTGCAGCGCGACGCGCTGCTCGCCGCCGGCGTCGATCCGCGTCACCTGTTTGAGGATCGTGCCTCTGGCGCGAAGGATGACCGTGCCGGCTTGGCGCGGGCGCTTGAGTTCGTTCGAGCCGGCGATGTGCTGGTGGTGTGGAAACTCGACCGGCTCGGTCGCTCGCTGTCGCACCTGCTCGCCATTGTGACTTCGCTCAAGGACAAGCGGGTGGCGTTCCGCTCGCTGACAGAGAACCTGGACACTACGACGCCCTCGGGCGAATTCCTGTTCCAGGTGTTCGGTGCGCTCGCGCAGTACGAGCGCGCCTTGATTCAGGAGCGCGTCGTCGCGGGCTTGGCCGCCGCACGCAAACGCGGCCGGATCGGCGGCCGGCCGCAGGCGATCACTGGTGAGAAGCTGGACGCCATCGTCGCCGCGCTCGATGGCGGCATGTCTAAGGCGGCGGTGTGCCGCAACTTCAATGTCAAGCGCACTACGTTGATCGAAACATTGACGCGAGCAGGTTGGCGTGGTGCGGGAAGGACGGTCGATGAGCAACAAGAATAAGCTACTCACCGTCTTTTCTGACGCAGAGCAGGAAGCCTTGTACGGCCTACCGGACTTCGACGATGCTCAGCGGCTGGAATACCTGGCGTTGACCGAATCTGAACTGGCGTTCGCCAGCAGCCGGCCTAGCCTGCAGGCCCAAGTCTATTGCGTCTTGCAGATCGGCTACTTCAAGGCCAAGCATGCTTTCTTCCGCTTCGATTGGCATGAGGTCGAGGACGATTGCGCCTTCGTGCTGAGTCGCTATTTCCACGGCGAAGCGTTCGAACGCAAGGCGATCACCAAGCATGAGCACTACAGCCAGAGGGGTCAGATCGCCGAACTGTTCGGCTACCGGTCGTGGGCGGCTAGCTTCCTGCCGCAACTGGCACAGCAGGCTGAACAGATCGTGCGGCGCGACGTAATGCCAGGATTCGTGGCCGCCGAACTGATCGTTTGGCTCAGCGAGCACAAAATCATCCGGCCCGGCCACACCACCTTACAAGAGCTGGTCAGTGAAGCCCTGTCCACCGAACGCAGGCGCTTGGGCGGCTTGCTGGCAGAAGTGTTGGACGAATCGGCCAAAGCTGCGCTGGGCCAGCTCCTGGTGCGTGACGACACCCTGTCTCAACTGGCAGCGCTCAAGCAGGACGCTAAAGATTTCGGCTGGCGTCAGATGGCAGGGGAGCGCGAGAAGCGCGCCACGCTGAAGTCCTTGCACGGGATCGCCAAGGCGCTGCTGCCCAAGCTCGGCATCTCGCAGCAGAACCTGCTGTACTACGCGAGCTTGGCGAACTTCTATACCGTCCATGACCTGCGCCACCTGAAGGCGGAGCAGACCCGGCTCTACCTGCTGTGCTATGCCTGGGTACGTTACCGGCAGCTCACCGACAACCTGGTCGACGCGATGGCCTTCCACATGAAAAAACTTGAGGACGAGAGCCGCACGGGTGCGAAACAGTCCTTTGTCGCCGAACAGCTGCGACGCCATCAGGAAACGCCACAGGTTGGCCGCCTGCTGTCGCTGTACGTGGACGACAGCGTGGCCGATCCGACGCCGTTCGGCGAGGTGCGCCAACGCGCCTACAAAATCATGTCCAGGGAATTGCTGCAAAACACGGCGCAGCGCATGAGCGTCAAGCCACTGAACAAACTGGCGCTGCACTGGCAGGCGGTGGACGGCCTGGCCGAACGCATTCGACGCCATCTACGGCCGCTGTACGTCGCGCTCGACTTCGCCGGCACGGCCCCCGATAACCCATGGCTCGCGGCGCTGACTTGGGCCAAGAGCGTGTTCGCCAAGCAGCAGCGCCTATCACAACGGCCACTCGACGAATGTCCGGCGGCAACGCTGCCGAAACGCTTGCGTCCGTACCTGCTGATGTTCGATGCCGAAGGCACGCCGACAGGCCTGCATGCCGATCGTTACGAATTCTGGCTTTACCGTCAGGTCAGGAAACGCTTCCAGGCGGGCGAGCTCTACATTGACGACAGCTTGCAGCACCGGCATTTGTCCGACGAGTTGGTTTCGATGGACGAGAAAGCCGCCGTGCTCGCGCAGATGGACATCCCCTTCCTGCGGCAGCCGGTCAGTGCCCAGCTCGATGCACTGGCGGCCGAGTTGCGTGCGCAATGGGTGGCGTTCAATCGCGAGCTGAAACAGGGCAAGCTGACGCACCTGGAATACGACAAGGACACGCAGAGACTGACCTGGCGCAAGCCCAAGGGGGAGAACCAGAAGGCGCGCGAGCAAGCTCTCTACGAGCAACTGCCATACTGCGATGTCGCCGACGTGTTTCGCTTCGTCAACGGCCAGTGCCAGTTCCTGTCGGCGCTGACACCATTGCAGCCACGCTATGCGAAGAAGGTAGCCGACGCCGACAGTCTGATGGCGGTGATCATTGCCCAAGCCATGAACCACGGCAACCAGGTTATGGCACGTACCAGCGACATCCCGTACCACGTCCTGGAGAGTACCTACCAGCAGTACCTGCGCCAGGCGACGCTACTTGTGGCCAACGATTGCATCAGCAACGCCATCGCCGCACTGCCGATCTTCCCGCATTACTCGTTCGACCTCGATTCGTTGTACGGTGCCGTTGATGGGCAGAAATTCGGCGTCGAGCGACCAACTGTGAAGGCGCGCTACTCGCGCAAATATTTCGGCCGCGGCAAGGGCGTCGTCGCCTACACGCTGCTGTGCAATCACGTGCCGTTGAACGGCTACCTGATAGGCGCACACGAGTACGAGGCTCACCACGTGTTCGACATCTGGTACCGCAACACGTCGGACATCGTGCCGAGCGCGATCACCGGCGACATGCACAGCATCAACAAGGCCAACTTCGCCATCCTGCACTGGTTCGGACTTCGTTTCGAGCCGCGCTTCACCGACCTCGACGACCAGTTGCAGGAGCTGTATTGCGCCGATGATCTGGCATTGTACGAGAAATGCCTGATCCGGCCGGCTGGCCAGATCGACCGGCAACTCATCGTCGGTGAGAAGGCGAACATCGACCGAATCGTCGCCACACTGGGCCTGAAGGAAATGACGCAGGGCACGCTGATCCGCAAGCTGTGCACCTATACGGCGCCGAACCCGACGCGGCGCGCAATCTTCGAGTTCGACAAGCTCATCCGCAGTATCTACACACTGCGCTACCTGCGCGACCCGCAACTGGAGCGTAATGTTCACCGCTCGCAGAACCGCATTGAGTCCTATCACCAGCTACGCTCGACCATCGCCCAAGTCGGTGGGAAGAAGGAATTGACCGGCCGCACCGACATCGAAATCGAGATCAGCAACCAGTGCGCCAGGCTGATCGGCAACGCGATCATCTTCTACAACTCGGCGATCCTGTCCCTGCTGCTGACGAAGTACGAGGCAGCTGGCAATGCCAAGGCGCTGGCGTTGATCACGCAGATGTCGCCAGCGGCCTGGCGGCACATCCTGCTGAACGGGCATTACACATTCCAGACTGACGGCAAGTTCATCGACCTGGATGCGCTCGTGGCGGGACTGGAGCTGGGCTGACGGAAATTTCTGGGATTCCGGCGTACAACCCC
>NZ_JACBXH010000072.1:0-7489 GCF_041381355.1 Pseudomonas sp. LM13 | reverse complement strand
GCCGGTAGGAAACGACGCCTTAACTGCAGGAGCGAACAGGCAGAACACGGACAATTAGCGATTCGCCTGCTCACGCGGTTGGGGCATGTGTGATCTGACAAATCGTAAGATTCAGACGCAAGCATGCGTGGCATGCTAATTGCTGAAGCGGAACTCCGATGACCCAGCAAAAACATTTTGGGCCATCAAGCCTGGAATTAAGGCCACTGGGATGCCTGCGTGGGGAAGAAGCATGGCTGACCCGTACACTGGGCAATGGTGGCTTTTCTGCAAAAAGCTTCCTGGGCTAGATGAGGGAGCGTATGAGCACTCGTTGCCTCTAGCGGTGGTAACCAACATGGTGGTGGGGAGACCCCAGCGGGGCACGGTAAATAAGCTGTCCCAAACATTACATCTTTGTAATTTTTGAGTGGTTGTCCGAAACCATCTCACCATGCTATAAGGGACGTAGGAATACATTCACGTACAAACAATCAAGAGGGAACCTTCATGAAGAAAATAAGCGGATTGATGCTAGCGCTGGCGCTTACGGTCACCTCACCTCTGATAATGGCCGCAAGTGACTCTGTGGAGCCCATGAAGCACGACCATACAGTGGGTGATGGTCACGAGATGATGATCAAGCTATTAAAAACTGGGAAAGTTCTTAGCGTATCACCTGTGACTGCTCCTTTGTCTGAAAACAGTGATGTTAGAACTTACGAGATACTAATTAAAACCCCTGATGGAGTGACTCACTCTGTTGAATTTAGAGGCATGCCTGTCGGGATAAATAACGGTTAATTGTTCTTGCTCTTGACTAGCACATCTCGTAAATTTTAACTGTGCGTCATTTGCAAAACTGGCGCACAGTAACCGTTCACGCCGAAATATTAAAATGGCAGATAGTTTAAGCCTAAGATTCCAAAATTACATCTGGTGGTACTTGCGATGAAAATTATAAAGTCGCTTCTTGCGATTGCATTAGTAGCTACATCCACGGTGGCTGTGGCTGGCTCGGCTACGGATAGCCCCATGCGCCACGATCACACTATCGGTGACGGCCATCAAGTCATGATGGATCTGCTCAAAACTGGAAAAGTATTGAGCGTGACGCCGATGAGGACTAAACCAAAAGGTCCGGAGGTGACCAAGTTAACGGGGAACGTTCAGTCATACGAAATTAGGATACGCACGCCAGATGGAAAGCTTCATGCGGTAGAGTTCCGAGGTATGCCGGACAGTATCAACAAGCGCTAGTTTTTTCCAGCAACAAGAGCAACAAGTATCATATCTTGATAAGTTAATTAGCTCATCAGGCGAGGTAGCACATAAAGGCCCGCCGCCGTTGATCTGAGGGTCGCGGTAGGGATGGCAGTTACCTGCCACCCCCTCGCACAGATCCGTACGTGCGGAACTGCCGCATACGGCTCCTGCCTCAGGTTCGTGACGTGAAGCGTTCCTCCGGATAGGGATGTGCAGGTCTGGCTGCACCGCTTGAGGGCTTGCCGCCTGGGCAGACAGCTGCCCGAAAACCGTCAAGGCGGAGCAGGTTGCCCGGCACCGCGTGGTAGTTGAAATAGCCGCCAACCACCCGATTGAGCCACTGCCCTTGAGCCCGGACGGGCTCATGACGCGTCGACGTTGGAGTTCGTCCCGGATAGCCAGCAGCGTCGCACGCATCCGCTTCTTCGCCGTCAGTCGCAGCACTTGGAAGTCGCCGTTTCTTTTGGTGCTACAGCAGTGCGTGAACCCCAGGAAGTCAAAAGTCTCCGGTTTGCCCAAGGTCGCGCTGGGCCAGCATCTTATTTTTGAAGCGCGTTGAGGGGCGGCGAGGACCCTTCCTGTCGTATCCGCCACCGATCCTCAGCACTCAAGTCGCGCGCTTGCCATTCTATTTCATAGAGGCCGGCGGTCGAGTGCAGCGCCTGCTGGCCAACTGGTTTTTGTTCGCCACATGCAGGTCGAAGAACTTGCGCCGGGCGTGGGCCATGCAGCCGATTTCGGTGATGCCTTGCTCGAAGCTGGCCTTGTAGCCCGCGAAATTATCACAGACCAGCTTGCCGCCCCAGGAGCCGAGGGAGTTACGTGCGTGTTCGCCGGCGCGGCTCGGGCTGAAGTCGTAGACCACCGCTTTCAGGTCGGAAAACGGTCTGGTGCAGTAGGCCCAGACATAAGCCCGATGGGTTTTCTTCTCGCCCGGGGCCAGCATTTGCATGGGGTTTCGTCGGCGTGGACTACGCCTTGCGCCAGTACCGCTTCGCGCAGGGCGTCGACCAGCGGTTGGAGCTGCACGCCGGTTTGCCCGACCCACTGTGCCAATGTCGAGCGCGCGATAGCCAGACCCGCACGGCCAAAGATCTTCTCCTGCCGGTACAGCGGCAGATGATCGGCGTATTTGGCCACCATGACATGAGCCAGCAGGCCGGCAGTAGGGATGCCCTTGTCGATCACCTGGGCCGTTACCGGTGCCTGGATCAGCGTCTCGCACTGGTCGCAGACCCACTTGCCACGGATGTGTCGTTCCACCGTGAAGGTGCCCGACGTGTAGTCGAGCTTTTCGCTGACGTCCTCGCCGATCCGCTTGAGCTGGCAGCCGCAGGCACACTGGGTGTTGTCCGGTTCGTGATGGATCAGGGTGCGCGGGAACTGGGCGGGTAGCGCGGCGCGCTTGGGCTGCTGGCGGGATTGGGCGACAGGCGCAGGATGCAGCGCCTTGAGTTCGGCCTCGATGGCCGCGATGTCCGTATCGATCAGCTCATCGAGCAGGCTGATCTGGTCGGGGCTCAGCTGCTCGCTGCGCTTGGCGAACCTGTACCGCTTGAGCAGTGCGATTTCGTGGGTGAGTTGCTCGATCACTGCTTGATCGCGGTGGATCTTTTTGCCCATCGTGTCGACTTGCGACAGCAACTGCGCGGCCAAGGCGCGCAGCTGTTCAGGTGTCAACTCGTTGAGATTGGGTGCGGAAGTCATGCCGCTGATTGTCGCAAAAGCAGCTAATCAGCGGCGATTGAGCGATGGGCTAATGGCAGGTGCTACAGCGCCGTGATCGATCCGCCCGAGCCCATCCGCTGCCAAGGCAAGCCAAGTACCAAGTAACGCCACCTTAAGTGACCGGAACTCTGATCGCAGGCGTTTTCTGGGGCGCTTTAAGCTTACAAAAAATTAATCATGCGTCTCCCTTCTGCATGCCATAGTTAAGGACAATGGCAAGTCGCTTGATTAGCCAGACCATGCGCGAGCTTCTAAGATCGATCAACGCTGGCAACACCAACCTTACGGCTGGTTTCGGCTTGGCTCCTTAGTTTGATTGGAACCTACACATGCAACGTAAAACCTCTAGGCGAACCTTTGTTAAAGGCTTGACTGCCGCAGGCATCCTTGGCGGTCTTGGCTTGTGGCGAGCTCCGGTCTGGGCAGTGACTAGCCCAGGCCAGCCCAGCGTACTAAGTGGCACGGAGTTCGATCTGCTGATTGGGGAGACGCCGGTCAATATCACCGGCGCGGCCCGGACAGCGATGACTATCAATGGGACCATCCCAGGGCCGCTTCTACGTTGGCGTGAAGGGGATACCGTCACGCTGCGAGTCAGAAATAAGTTGAGCGAAGATACATCGATTCACTGGCACGGCATGATCCTGCCGGCCAACATGGATGGCGTGCCTGGATTGAGCTTCCACGGCATCGCTCCCGATGGCATGTATGTCTACAAGTTTCAGGTTAAACAGAACGGTACCTATTGGTACCACAGCCATTCTGGCCTACAAGAGCAGCTTGGTGTCTATGGTCCCTTGGTCATCGATGCGAAGGATCCCGAACCGTTCAGCTATGACCGCGACTATGTCGTCATGCTGACCGATTGGACCGATGAGGATCCCGCTCGAATCCTTTCTAAGCTCAAGAAGCAGTCAGATTATTACAACTTCCACAAGCGCACCGTCGGAGACTTCATTAACGACGTGAGCGAAGACGGCTGGGCCGCTACGATTGCGAATCGGAAAATGTGGGCTCAGATGAAGATGAGTCCCACCGACCTCGCCGACGTAAGCGGTTACACCTATACCTATCTAATGAACGGCCAAGCACCAGACGGGAACTGGACCGGTATCTTTAAGCCCGGCGAGAAGCTTCGCCTGCGGTTCATCAATGGCTCGGCCATGAGCTATTTCGATGTCCGCATTCCAGGGCTGAAGATGACTGTAGTCGCAGCCGATGGCCAATACGTCAACCCAGTTAGCGTCGACGAATTCCGCATTGCCGTGGCAGAAACCTACGATGTGATTGTCGAGCCTGCGACCGAGGAGGCTTACACGATCTTCGCCCAATCGATGGATCGCACAGGATACGCCCGTGGCACGCTAGCGGTTGCCGAAGGGCTGAGCGCTCCTGTTCCAGAAACCGATCCTCGACCACTAATCACCATGGACGACATGGGGATGGATCACGGCAGCATGGGCGGTATGGCGGGCATGGACCATGGCGGCGACATGGGCGCGATGGACCATAGCAACATGTCCGGCATGAACCACGGTGACATGCAAGGGATGGGCGACATGGGCGCAATGGCCGGCATGGATCACAGCAAAATGGGTGGGATGTCCGGGATGGACCACTCTGGAATGGCTGGGATGAGCGCAGGTATGCAATCGCACCCGCCCTCAGAGTCCAATAACCCACTGGTGGACATGCAGACCATGAGCCCAACTCATAGGCTGAACGATCCCGGTATTGGCTTACGAGACAACGGCCGCCGAGTCCTGACCTATAGCGACTTGAGAAGCACTTTCCCCGATCCGGACGGCCGTGAGCCCAGTCGGACGATCGAACTCCATCTCACCGGCCACATGGAGAAGTTCTCCTGGTCATTTGACGGTATAGAGTTCTCTGATTCGGAGCCCCTGCGGCTCAAATATGGCGAGCGGGTACGCATCACTTTGGTCAACGACACCATGATGACCCATCCGATTCATCTGCATGGTATGTGGAGCGATCTTGAGGATGAGAATGGAAAGTTCATGGTTCGCAAGCACACGATCGACATGCCTCCAGGTTCGAAGCGCAGCTACCGCGTGACAGCCGATGCACTTGGGCGTTGGGCTTATCACTGTCACCTACTGCTTCACATGGAAATGGGCATGTTTCGTGAAGTCCGAGTGGACGAGTAAGAGGAACTTTATATGGGAAATTTTATGAAGCGTAAAACTCTTATCGGCAGCGCGTTAATGTTCAGTCTGCTGGGCGTAATGAATATATCAGCTGCGTTTGCAGAGCAAACGCATGATCAGCACAAGCAACCATCGGCTTCGTCGCAAAATTCAGGCAACAAGCCGGCATCTCAGACACAAGGCTCCTCTAACTCAGAAATGGACCACGGCGACATGGGTCATGGCTCGATGGACCATGGTGAAATGGACCATGGCAAGATGGATCATGACCCGAAGGCTACTGGTACTGAGGTGGATTCGCACAATGACCACTAGATCTTCTCGCTTTGCTACTATTGCGCTCGGAGTTTCGTTGAGCGCAGCGGCTGGACGGATAGCCAACGCCGCCGAGATGATGGATCACTCGATGCATCAAACCCCTCCTATTCCGGCAGCTCAAGCCCCTGCATCTTCTGCCAAGCCCGCGGCAATGAATCATGGCTCCGGTGGGCAAATGGACCATTCTGCAATGGGTCATGGTGCGATGGACCATAGCAAGATGAACCATGGCCAAATGAAGCATGACGATACGCTCGAAATGCCCGGCATGGTTCATCCCTCGTTCATTCCAGTATTGACCGATGCGGATAGAGAAGCGGCTTTCCCTGGTCTTCAAGGTCATACGGTCCATGACAAGGATCTGGCCTGGTTCCTTCTGCTAGAGCAACTTGAGTACCAGGACGCAAATGAAGGTAGCACCCTCAGTTGGGAAGCTACTGCCTGGGTTGGTGGCGATATCAATCGGTTCTGGTTTCGCTCGGATGGTGAGCGAACGAATGGCGTTACTGAAGACGCGGAAATTGAGGCGCTTTACGGGCGTGCAATCAGTCCCTGGTGGGATGTAGTAGCAGGTGTTCGCCAGGACTTTAAGCCCGAGTCGCCGCAGACGTGGGCGGCTTTAGGCCTTCAGGGGCTGGCTCTGTATGGATTCGAAGCGGAAGCCACCGCCTTCGTCGGTGAAGGTGGGCAGACAGCAGCACGTTTTGAAGGCGATTACGACATTCTCCTAACTAACCGGCTCATCCTCCAACCGACTGCCGAACTCAATTTCTATGGCAAGGACGATCCTGCGCGCGGAGTAGGCGCTGGTCTCGCAAACACAGAGGTGGGGCTACGCCTCCGATACGAAATTGTTCGTGAGTTCGCACCGTACATCGGCGTCACCTGGAACCGGGCATACGGCAATACCGCTGATATGGCGAGAGATGAAGGCGAAGATGCAGATGAGGCGCGGTTCGTTGCTGGCATCAGGCTTTGGTTTTAAGGACTTTCAATGAAACGAATAATTATTAGCTTCGTTACCTTCTGCGCACTAGGCCTGTTGATATTGGCCGGTGTTGTTTTTACAGGACTGATTAATGTTGCCGCGGATGATCCTCATACGGAAGCCGTATACGCTTTCCTGGAAACTGCTCGCAATCGCTCGATTGAGGTTCGCTCCGAAGACATAGCCGTGCCATCTCTCGACGATGAAGACCAAATTCGCGCCGGGGCGGGGAACTACGACTCGATGTGTGTGGGTTGTCATTTGGCGCCAGGCATGGCTGAGACCGAGTTAAGCAAAGGCCTTTATCCTGCTCCACCCAACTTGGCTGAAGCAGGGCTATACGATGACCCAGCAAAGACGTTTTGGGTCATCAAGCATGGCATCAAGGCCACTGGGATGCCTGCGTGGGGTAAAAGCATGGCTGACCCGTACATATGGGGGATGGTGGCTTTTCTGCAAAAGCTTCCTGAGCTAGATGAAGGAGCGTATCGAGCACTCGTTGCGTCTAGCGGTGGTCACCAACATGGTGGTGGGGAGACGCCAGCTGGGCACGGTGAGCAACACGGTGAGATGGCTTCGGACGACCACCATCAGGGCGACAGTAGCAGCTCGGATCACCATGGCTCTAGCAGCTCGGGTGGTGCTGCCGGCCAATCAAGCACCGGTCATCATGGTAATGACGCAAGCGACGATCATCACGCGTCAGCGCCGCCCCAGGTGGCCCAGCCAAGCACTGACCATGACCGTGCCGATGCGGAGGACAGATCTCCGACAACAAGCGATGTCCACGCAGACGGGAAGCACCACAAGCACTAACTGCACGGCCTACGCTGTTCTGAGCGAAGCTCTAGATACGCGGCACCAGGAGGGGCGATCCAGGCAATACCAGCTGTCGACGCAACGGTACCCTTACCAACGCTTCCGTTCCAAATGTTGCCTCGTGAGACGTGTCACTTCACTCAGTGAGCGGCTTGGCTCTGGATCCTTATGGACGGCTCCCTGTCGTCATTACAGGGGGCTGATCTCATCTCGTTATCCA
>NZ_JACBXH010000071.1:0-7952 GCF_041381355.1 Pseudomonas sp. LM13 | reverse complement strand
GAAGGGTACTGGCAAAGCACGGCATCGCGACCCAGTTCATCATGCATATCGACCCTGATGCACAAGCTAAGAGGCGGAAGACCAAAGCGGATGATCGTGATTTCAAAGCTACCAACTCGATCATCGAAGCGATTCGACTAAGCGGGCACCTCCCCGTTCCGACGCCCAAAGTAAAATCGATGCCGGCGAGCACAACGGTGCTGTCGATTTTGCTGGATAGAATTCAGGATAAAGGCCCGGCCATCTATCTGCCGGTTATCACCCGGACGGTGTTGGGCGGGAATAAACCAGAGGTTTTCTGGTTCGAATCTTGCTTGGACTCCAATGGCAAATGGTTCAGCTACGGCGAGGGCTTGGCCGCCATCCACGGGACGGACACTCTGCTCAAGCCTGACCAATTGAAGACATTGGTCACCCAATCCTTGCTGGACTGCAAGATCAATTCGAACGACTCGTTGATCGTCTGCCTCGATGCCAATCTAAGAACCTTCTATGGAGCATTGAAAGATGGCCCCGGGGAGGGTCTTCCTCCCGTCCCATCAGATGCCGCTGTCGTCCGCATTCGAGCCGATCACCAGGTAGCACAGATCAGCGGCAACCACACCTTGTCTCCCAACTCGGCTCACTACATCGGGACGAAGGTGGGAGCTTTTCAATCTTGCGAGAGCGCCTCGGTATTTTATTTCGTGTCACCGTCTAAGCAGTACGGCAGCGTTCGCTCACAGCGCGAGAACACAAGATACGACGTATCAGAACGAGACCTGCGAGATCCATGGCAGCAGTTGGGCGTAACAGAAATCACGATCATAACGCCCGGGGCATTTAGCACTGCGACAGTGATCGCTGAACAGGTCGCCTTGCTGTGCAGGAACCCTTCACTGTGGGACGGCTACCTGCGTCTGCCTGGGCCCATGCACTTGGGCAAACAAGTAGCGGCAGACCATCCAATTTTGGAAATGCGACGCAAGTCTGAAGCGAACCGGTATGGAAATTAGGGAATCTAATGTGTGGAGGCACTGAAGCCGGTCAAATAGTCACTTGTTAGCACTCGGTCTTAAGTTGTGCTCCATATGCACTGGATTTTGGTTCATATTGACCAGACGAACCCTAGTCTGCCATTCAAATGTCTCCAATCTGCTCACATATAACCACACGCAAACTAAGAGATAGGTCACTGGGAACGTAGCAGAGGGAGGACTTCATCTCATCTGAGCGGCGAAGGGTGTGCCTTATGGCGCATCGTGTTTCCATGGAAACACCCAGTCATAGCTGCAACTGGTCCCCGTGGAGCGGCTTCTTGCAGCTACCCATGTTTCCATGGAAACAAGCATTGCATAGTCACAACTCGCTCCATGAAAGCCGCTACTTGCAGCTACCCCGTGTTTCCATGGAAACAGCCATTCACAGTCCCAACACTTTTCCGCGGAACCCGCCACTCGAAGCTACCCTGTGTTTCCATGGAAACAACCATCCACAGTCACAACACGTTTCCCTAGAAACAGTTACTCACAGCTACCCTGTTTCCATGGAAACAACCATTCGCAGTCACAACACGTTTCCGTGGAAACCACCACTCGCATCTGCACCGTTCTGCATGGAAACACCCTTTGATAGACACAATCCGTTTCCATGGAACAGCTGTTACTGCACCATCGTCGCCCTTCGCAATGATCAGTCCATTCCGTGACGCCCGTGTCGCTGGGCGTCACTACTTAGCAGCAGCTGTGTTAACCGTGCCAGATTGCGCGCATCGTCGATGGCCCTGTGATGCTTGCCCTCCCAGGAAAGGCCTATGCTTTCCACGGCACACTTCAGCCCTAGCGCACGGCAAGCGAAAATCTTCCAAAAGCATTTCTTTAGATTGATATGACGCGCCGGATCGAGCAATACATCTATCCCTGCTCTGATAGCGTCCTCCTTCAGCTGATTTCGGTCGTAATCTCCCCAAGAGCACCAGCGCCAGCCTTCTGTATCCCGCGGCGCCAGCCAGTCACCAAGCTGATCTTGTACCTCCGCGAAACGCTCCGCAGTGTCGACGTCAGATTGAGATATGCCGGTCAGCCCCGTGCAAAACTCAGTTAGCTTGGGGCGAAGCAGCGGCCGGACAAACTGTCCGAAATGATCGACAATCCTGTACTCCAACTGAACATCCAACAGCGCGATACCAATTTCAATTGTCTCCATCTCATGGCGCTGGACTTCCAACACATGGGCGTTCCGGGCCGCCTCGTCTAGGCCGGCTGGGTAGTCATCGCAGGTCGCTTCCAGATCCACGCAAAGTAACCAGCGACTTTCTCCAAGTTGTTGACGAAGGGCATCAAGCTGCCCCCAACGCTTTACCTGCATGACACCCACCCCTCTTCATAAGCCATTGCATCGCGCACACGTAATCTGTGCTCATTTCATAGTCACTAATCGTTCCTGTGGAAGGCACCACTCGCGGCCATAACAAACCGGGAAAGCGCCTATCGCGCTTACTTTCCGAATTTCAAGAACCTAATCACCAGCATCGCCTGTTTAAAGCTCCTAAGCATCAACATAAACAACATCATTTGACAGCTTCCAGCATAGCCAACCACATACGCACTAAAAAAAGTCGCTTTTTGTCAATAAGCATAAATGAGAAATATTGCTAAGCATCAGCTAAAGAATAATAATTACAGTTCAACAAGCCCCTCAATGTAAGCGCATTTTAAAAGGACTGGAAAATGAGCCAAAATACAGACTCTCGAATCTACAAAATCGCCAACATCGTCCATTACATTATTCATTTCGGAGCGGTGCTATTGGCTACGCTCTATATCTTGCAGGATTACTCGATATCAATATCCATTGATACTGGAACTGATGCCTCACACAGTAACCCAGGCGTTGGCAAGCAGTCGATTACCGACAGATGCGTAAATCATTGTGGCTGCTCTTTACCAAGCACAAGTCAATAGACAGATCCGCATACAATGCATCCGCGCTAAGCGCTGTAATACAGCCCCGCCGATCAAAGTTACAGAGTAACCGGTAGCCTTGCGATGCAACACACCTGCCTACGTACAGCCAAGCAAAAGCCCTTGGCCGGCGGAACGAGCCATTTTTAAAATGACCATGAAGGTATCTATCTTTAGAAATGCGATAACTTGCGAACTCTAAAGTACGTCTTACAAAGGGTTACTCAGATGAAATAGGAGCGCGGTTGGTTTTGAGCACGATGAACCAATGTCCACTTCGGCGACACCACGTAAAGGAACTAGGCCTTACCCTTCCTCTATTAAGCAGCCCTCTGGCCTTGGCATATTGCACTATATTTAATATGCTCAGGACGCCGAACTAAAGAAGGAAAGCAGAATGGATAATGAGCAGATTCACGAAATAATTAGGCAGCTTTTAAAAGAACTACCCCCTGCCAGCGTTTCCTCGGAAGATATCAAGCTGCTAACGCTCGCAAGAGGGGTAGTGCCTGCTGCTTTGCTTGAGGCGTCAAGCGATCTCCTTTGCAAGCATGGAATCATAGTTGATCGCCTCGGCGATGGCCCAATTGTCGCTAACAGGAAACAACTTCGCTTTGTCCTTGCACAATTCGCTGCTGTCGAGATGTTTGAAGGAAACATCAAGGCGTCCCGTGATTGGATGAGACAGCCCGCAGCCGGGCTCGCAAATAGTAGACCAATTGACCTGCTACAAACGGTGGAAGGCTATAAATCGGTGTTAGATTTAATAAAAATCAGAGCACGGCATTTTCCCGTAAAAAACTCACTAACAAGTGCCATTAGTGATAGCTTTTAGCTCATCCTGGCCATATGAACCGCGGACCTCGATTTATAAAAATGACGCGAGAACCATCCCACTACGCACGGCTCACTGAATTCTTGCAGGGGTCGCGTGCAAGCCTTTTGCCCTTTGCTCCAGCAGCACATCCAGCGACTGGCGCCCACTGCCTTCCATGAAAGTCACAATTACGTACAGGCTTCCCGTGGCGGTATACAGCGCCCAAAACCCACCCTGTTCATGAGCTGCCAGTACGTCGGAGGTGCGAACCCGGTGACCGTCCTGGAACCTCCCATACACATCCGCTCGCACGTGACGATGAACCACGCCTACACAACAGCCTGCCACTAAATAGGCGTCCGTTAGGTACGCCGTAACTTCCCTGCCGAAAGAGGTGCCCATCGCTCGCGCCAAAGCTTCTGCCACATCGCGCGTTTGTTCGACAATCCGCTTAGTTGAGCTCATACCATCAGCACCAAATTCGGAATAAAACCCGTTTCTTCAGATGGATAACCACGCGGGTTGCATACCACCCTTGTTCCGCGAATTTCGTAATCCACAGCAGAATGTGAATGGCCATGGAGCCAGAGCGCAACGCGCTCCCCACCCATAAGATATTCACAGTCATTGACGTAAGCTGCATCGAGCAATGTTCCCGCATCGGGACTATCTATCAGCGAGCGAAGCGATGGCGCGTGATGAGTGATCACCACCGTTTTTCCATCGAACGGCTCGTCTAGTTTCGAGCGCAGCCAGGAACGCGCTTTAACTGATTCCTGCACCAAATCGTTCGGTACGATCCGCCGGAACGACTCGGTGCGGATGTACCGAAAATCGTTCATGCACGAACGCGCATACAAACCGGCCTGATAGGCGTTGCCGGCGGCCGCATAGTCCGTCCACATTGTGCATCCAAGAAAGCGAACCCCTTCAATCTCAGCTTCATGCATATTCATGACCTGTACACGACCGTCCCGAGCGGCGGAACGCATCGTCACCAATGTGTGGGTCAGGTGGCCGGAGTAGAACTCGTGATTACCTGGTGCACGTAGAGAACCGTTCCGCTAAAGCTATCCAAAGCCCATCGAACGCCACGGGCTTTAGTATGGATGTCACCCGCTAGAACCACGACATCAGCGTCCGTAGCAGCCGGCACGTAAGAGCTCACTTCAAGATGCAAATCTGAAAGGAGATGAATATGCATAACGAGACTCGGTTGTGGACGAGAGAAATATCAAGAACTCCGCTATTCGGCTTGGATACTCGGCTAGCTGTCGGCCCAATAGTCATCGCGAGCGATACGCCCAAACTCATGGTCGTCATCTTGCGGTGCGTCATCAAACAAGTGATGTACGCGTCGCTCCTGCCTGAAATACGACAAAGCCATGAAGAAGCAGGACTCACACAGTCGGACGCGGTAACGCTCACCGTCATGACGCGCGCCGTACCCCCAACTCGCTTGTAGCGCGCCGAATTGCTCGCCGTAACCAGGTACCCGAGTGGAGGTACCACAAACGTCGCAATGCACATCGTTATCACGATTAGCTAGAACTGCCATGTCCACCCTCCGCCATACCGAGCCGCCTACCATAAGATACTGAAGACAGTAGAGAGCTCAGCGCTCTTGCGAACGCCCGGCCCAACAGCACATATCGCGTATTGCGCGTTCTAAAAATGCACTCGTCAGCGAACTCAACAAGTTGCGTCGTCCGCACCCAGTCACCCGCTTCGAAACGGCGAGCGCTGTCATACAACACGTGGCCTGCATACACCATCACGGGCTGTGACCGGATGCTTGTAACGTTTCTCCTATCGATTCAGGAACGATCAGATCAATCCAAACCCAATCACGCACAGCACAAAATGGCATGGCATCAAACAAAGCAGCCGCAGCACCCCGCGCGCACGCCTCCTCCAACGGCATTTCGATGCCAGGCATTACCTCACCCGGAGCATACAATAAATTGGATATCTTCTTTAAATCGTCCATACCCTCTTCCTTAATTTAACTGCCAACATATCAATAGGTATAATTTAGGCGATACTTCTCTGCCCCGGCGAACCTGCCCCAAGGATTAACAACATGCGTTCCAATTACTTTCCGTTCTGACTATCGCCTATTTATAGCTTGACGGTCGAATAGGCGGCTTACAACTATGAACTTAAATAGAGCTTGCGACGACCAGTATAGAATCCACATCAGTCATAACTATTAAAACCACGACACTTCCTTATCTTTTCAATGCAGGGGTAACGACCTACTCGCTCAGCTATAGAACAATTTAACATCTCAAGACGAGGAGATAATCTAATCCTCAACACTGTACGTCAAGCACTTTTAGAAAACTAAAAGGCAACCATCGACCATCGGTATATCTGATACGTATATATTGACAAGATCGCGTTACTTATCGACCCGAACAGTACGATAACAACTACCAATCGGACGTAGGTCTTGGGCACTATGAATAACCAATTGTGATAGAGCCCTCTCGTCGCGGTCGATGCGATGCTGACCCAACCGGCCCGGAGTCGCCCTTTCGAATTTTAAAATTGCTCACAAGCATGGGTTGTTTCGAAAAGCGAGGCGCGTCTGTGACGCGGAAGGGAACAGGCGCGATTCCCTCGTTATCTACGGCGGCGCCACGAATTAATTGGAATTATGGCTCAGCAATAATTATGGCTTGTTCATAATTTCTGATAACCGCAACGTTACGGACAAACTGCGAGCCATAACAGCTCGCAGCTGACGACGACAGTTGCCCCCTCGCCCCAGCGGGGATAGACTAAGCAGCTTAGCTAACCTGAGGTAGCAGGCGATGAAATCTGAAAGCGATCTCGGCACTTCGCCTAAAACGGTCAACATCCACGATGCCAAAACTCACCTGTCCCAGCTCATCCTCGAGGCGAGCCAAGGCAACCCGTTCATAATCGCCAAGGCTGGCAAGCCTATGGTCCGTGTTGTCGCAGTTGATCATGAAGCCAAACCGCGATTGGGCATGCTTAGCGGTGCCTTTGCGGTACCAGACGATATCGATGCGCCTTTTCGAGACGAAATCGAAGCGATGTTTGGCGTATGAAGCTGCTGCTGGACACTCACATCCTACTCTGGGCCTGCGCGGCCCCATCATCTCTCCCACGAGAGGCTGTGGAGATGATCGAGGATCGCGCCAATGAGCTGTTCTTCAGTGCCGCTAGCATCTGGGAAATCGGCATTAAAAACGCAATGGGCAAAGCCAGCTTTCAGTTCGATCCAGGAGTGCTAAGAAGGGCTCTTCTGGACGGCGACTACACGGAACTGACCATGACCAGCCAACACGCCATTGCGGCCGCGGCCTTGCCTCTTCTTCACAGTGACCCATTTGACCGGATGCTCATCGGACAAGCAGCTACGGAAGGCTTCATCCTCGTAACCAGTGATCACGCTATAGCGAAGTACTCAGGGCCAATCAAACACGTCGGTTGAATGCGCCGGCCTACGAATACCCTGTCGTAACGGGATGAGTAATGACCATACAAGCCGTTATTTTTGATGCTTTCGGGACACTGATGAAGATCCAAGATGGGTCGCATCCCTACCGGCAATTGATGAAGATCGGAAAGGCGCATGGTCGGCGCTCCCGTCCGGACGACGCGTCTGTCCTGATGAAATCTCCGATTACTTTGACGCAAGCCGCAGCGCATTTAGGGATTACTGCAAGCCCTGAACAATTGAGCGCTCTGGAAACTGTCCTGGCGGATGAGATTGCAGCAGTTGAGGCATATCCGGACGGACTCGAAGCAGTGAAACTGCTCCAAGAACAAGGCATTCGAATCGGTGTTTGCTCGAACCTGGCTTTCCCGTACCGGCAAGCTGTCCTGCGTTGTTACCCCACGCTAGACGCGTATGCATTTAGCTGTGACTTAGGCGTAATGAAGCCGGAACCCGCTATCTACAGTTGGGTTTGCGATCAGCTTGGGGCATCCCCAACCGCATCATGGATGGTCGGTGACTCCCAACGTTGCGACCGAGATGGGCCAACGGCAGTAGGCATCCGAGGCTTTTTTGTCGACCGAACCAGCAACAACGGTGACTGCCCTGAGCTGGTTACCTTCGCCCATAAGGTACTGGCGACCACGCCTTGAGCGAACGCTGTCAGCCCCATCCTTTTTCGCGCCGCTTCGCAGCTCGCGATTGAAACCTAGAATCAGGC
>NZ_JACBXH010000070.1:0-8232 GCF_041381355.1 Pseudomonas sp. LM13 | reverse complement strand
TTAGGTGCATCAATCCAGTATTTGCATTCATTGGATATAGAGACCTTCAAGATTAATGACCTTGATTTTGCTAAGCGTATGTATGTCGCAAGCTCTGGTCGCATAGCTTTTAGCGAAAAGCTCATTAAAGAGGTCGTTCGAATGAAAGTTAAGTCTGCTTTTCTTGAGGAATTTGAAACGGCTTACAAAAGAGCATCATACTCTTTGCTTCTTGGTTCTAATCCATTTGCACCTGACGCTAAGATATCTGATCAAGACATGGCAATGTCGTACACCTCAGCAATGGATCAGGCGCGTGCTTATGTCTAGTCTGTATCCTCACTTTGTTAAGCCATACAATGATGAATCGTTTGAAGGGTATCTTTGTCGTGCAGCGGCGGATCTAGGTTATTCATCTCCTGGCTGGCTGCTTACTGAGATTGGTATCAAGGATTCTCGTAATTGTTCGGATGAGGATATTTCTGGTTTTGCTCAGCATTATGGACTAGATCAAACGCAGTTGTTGCGTATGTACCATTATGGATCCGTTACGGGAGCAAGATGGCGAGGTAATTTTTTTCGGTTCAAAGAGCATTATGTCTGCCCACAGTGTATGAAAGATGCTGTGTATTTGAGGCAGTCATGGTGTCACGTCCTTTGCACCGCTTGCAGTTACCACGGTGTGCAGTTGGTGCCGCTAAATAATTACGGTGCTAACCTCGGTCTTGGCACAAATTTAAGTTTATTTATGTTTTTTGAGTCAAGCCTAGGTGAATCTCCAGTAAGCAGCATGGCTGCTTCAGTTGGTCAAATTGAATTGGCCAAAATGCTAGCTGATGCCAATAAAGCTGCTGAAGTATTTTCATTAATCACCGTTGATGGAAAGCTTCCTGAGGATTTCTCTAATTTCTTGATGCTGCTGTCTGAGCTCAAGTCAGGACGTACTTATAATAAGAATAAAAATATTGGGTTTGACCAGGCGATACAGGTTGCATCCGATATAACTGAGCTCCTATTTGATTTCGAGAATGCTTTTGATAAAGATGTTATAGATCGTATTGGTTCGGCTAATGCAAGGGTGTCCGGTGGGTTTATTCCTGCTTTGGGCGGATGGTATAAAAGACTTCATAGAGATTTTACTTCAGCTCCCTATGACCGGATCCGGGATAGGGTCTCTCGTAAATTGATTGCTCATGCAGAGGCGCCGTTAAATCGAAAAATGAAACAAATTGGTTCGGCGTTATTGGAAGAGAAGAAGTCACTCACAGGCTCTGAGGCGGCCAGAATGCTTAACTCTTCTCTCGACAAGATCGTAGCTATGGTTAAATCAGGCGAGCTTAAGGGACGTATTGTTGAAACCTCGGCTAATGAATTCTGTATGGTTTCAAGGCTTGAGGTTGATCGGTTGCGGCAAGAATCACAGGAGTTTCTTGACGGTAACCAAGTAATGGAGCTTCTGGGTATTCCTAAGCGTCTGAAGGATCGACTTGTTGATTGTGAGATTTTGGTGCCAGTTAGCAATGAGTCTCGGAGTAAGTTTTCTCGTGGAAAATTTAAAAGAGAATCAGTGTTGCAGCTGATTGAAAATCTCGAAAGTTATTACCGGCCTAAGAGGTTTTTATCGGGCTCAACCCTGTGCTCGATTAGTCGTAGAAGGTTAAATAAAAGTATCTCGGAAGATATCTATACTGCGATATTTTTCGGAGAAATTCAGTGCGTTCATATTGATCAGTCCAAGCAAGGGATGGATCGTTATATTTTTGATGACGCGGACATTGATTCAATTGTTGATCGCTCAGGCAGAAAAGTTGAAATGTCTGTGGCGGATATGCTCGGTTTATTTGGCTACAAGCATGCAGAAGTCAAAGGGTGGATCAATGGTGGCCTGTTGAATGCGCGTTCTGAGTCACATGGTGAGCACGCTAGGTACTACATATCTCTTCCTGAGTTTAACGAATTCAAGAGTCGCCATATCATTCTGTCAAAAGCTGCACGCGATATGGGAAAACTGCCTGCACATTTGGCTAATTCACTTAGGGCTCGCGGGTTGCTGACTGAGATTGAGCTTCCAGAAGGGGATGGAAGGCGAGGTTTTCTCATCGACGTGCAAAAGCTTCTACTCTACGCTTTGGCGCACTAAAGTGAAGCGCAAGCTAGTTAGTACCAGTCTATCAGTCCAGTCTCGTTACGAGCGGTTACGTAGCTATGATTTGGATTGCACTGTAACGGGCTATCTTCTTGATGTTGAAATCTGTGTCTGCCATGTTGTTGGGAAGGTATATGACTCGCGCCATACTGGCGATGGTTGCCAAATTTTCCCGGCTCAGATCGTTGGTGTTCACAAATATCAACGAGGTCTATGGTGCATTGAAACTGATAGTGATTACTACGCTGTTGTTAGCTTTAAACCCAAAGGCCGTGTATCACTAGATTTTTATCTCTCTCTCATTGAGTCGGTAAGGCTTTTACCGTCTTCCAATAAGTGCCACTGAGCACCATATTGCTCCAGCAGCTGTCGTGTTGAAATCTGAATTGCATTGACATTTTGTCAATAGTCCATTAACTTCATCTCACCACTTTATGCCAGTTATCAGGCAGGCGCCTCTGTAGGTAATGTGTCGATTAACTTTGACGAAACATAGGTTTTTGCCGTTTTACTTTGATTAAGCATGCCGCTTAACTTTGCAGTGACAACGATAGAATCAAGGCTTGCGGGTTGGGGAATGTCGGTTATCTTTGACGACCTCCAGATGCTTGGAGGTCGTTGAAGTTAATCGGCACTTTCTCCAAAGTTAGCCGACATCTGCAAAGTTAACCGGCAACGGATAGCTGACCTGAAACCCCGCAGTCTCTTGGCTTGCGGGGTTTTTATTTGTGCTGATGTGAGTTGCATAGGTGTAGGTCAAGCAGAGAAAAGCGCTTTTTAGTGCGCCCGTTTCGGCGCGCCATTCGCACTGTTAGCCCTGTTAATATCTACAGTAATTGGGATGTGCGTGCATCGACCAAGGACGAACAGGATCAAAGAATGCTCAAGCTCGAAGACATCAAGAAAGACGCACAGGTCAGGGGGATCCAGGCGGATGAGATCGTGCGTATCGTCACGGTCGAGCCTGTTGGCGACAATGCCATTACCGTCTACTTCAAGGACAGCCAGGGCCGACTAGGCGAGCAGATGCTGTTCCGCTCGGACGAGGTACGCCTAGAGCTTGCTCAGGCTGGCAGGCCTTGGTCGTTTGATGCTCCTGGTGCTGACTTTAAGCTTGGCTTGGAGGCCTACCGGATCAATCTGGCGCACCTGTTCGATCCCATGATCATCTTGCCCATCGAACTCTATGGCTTTGTTTTTTTCGCCTGGCAGGTAGCTTTCGAACGATGCCAGCATGCCAAGCTCAAAACGTCCTGCGCAGTTCTCCTGCAAGTACTCACTGACCTTCTTCTGCATCAGCGCAGCAAAAAGCTGCTGCTCAACGGTCATCTGTACTTCTGCGGATCTACCAGTTCGATGCTCTTGGCGGTACATGTTGCGGGTGTGGATCTTGCCACCCAGCTCAATAGCATTGAGTCGGCGGACGACTAGCCTCCCCAATGCGGCTTGTGCTGAGTCAGAGGTACAGTCATTGCCGGAGGGTAAAGCTGCTTCTCGGGAAAAGCCGAAAAGGTTCAGTTGATTGTGTAGGTGATTCAGTTGCCGGTCGAAAGGTGTAGCCGACAGCAATAGCAACCGCCCAACACGATTGGTGCTTTCTGAGTCAGCCCCCAGGAGCATGGCTAGCAACTGATTGCGGTCACTGGTGTCTCGACCCTTCTTCAGGTTGTGCGCCTCATCGACTACGACAAGATCAAAGCGTGGAAGGATGTCGTTTAAGGCCTTTGCCCAAGCAGCCTTCACTTTGCTTTTCAGCGTTGAAACCTCACTTCCCGATAACCCATCGTGGAGCTCAGCCCGAAGTTTGTTTGCTGCCACCAAGTGCTGCGGTTGCGGCAGCATCTGGGTAAACTGTTTAAGTGAGCTTTTGAGGTCGTTGACAGTATTACCCAGGGCAAAACTAAATGCTGATGTGCAAATGAAGTAGTCACGGGTGCTGCTGGTAGCAACTTTCTGAATCAGGTCAGTCAGCCCAGCGCACGCCCAATAGGGTGCAACAGGTCGGTTGCCGAGTCCCTTTACCGAGAGGTCACGAGGGACATAGTTGTACTCGATGAAGCTGTTGTAGTCCTTGACCCATTTGTCGCGCACATTGTTCTTGGGTAGGAGGTAAAGCACGCGTAGTGAGGGGTTAAAGCGCCTCATCAGCGCAGCCACACCCAGGGCAATGTAGGTTTTACCCATACCGACCTCATCAGCGAGGTAGGCTATCTGGTGCTCTGCCAGTCGGTTATGCAGGGCTACGGCCCCTTCAAGTTGCTGCACTGCCAGCTGCTCTAGTTCTGGCTTGCCAGCAGAGAAATCAATCAGGCTCGCAGCCGTGGCTTGGTCAATCCTTTGCAAAGCAATCCCCTTCCCTGCTTGAGCGCGTCATCGTCGCAACAGGCTCAAAAAACTTGGCTTTAAACCAGCGTAAAAACTGTTCGCCCTTTTCTTCGTCAAGCTGAGTCAGAAGCTCTCTCTGCTCCAAGGCCAGGAGCGCTTTTTCAGCCTCTGCCAGCAAGGACACATCCGCATGCTTGTTAAAGCGCTTCAGCAGATCAGCAACGCTCAGTAGCGTCAGGTAGCGCACGATCAACGATGGAGACTGCTTACCGGGGGGCTTAGTAATGGTCTCAAGCAACATCCGTAAGGAATCAGGTTGTTGGCCACGCAGGTAGTACGCCAATGTCTGTACGTCACCGCCTTGCTCAGCTTTGTTTAAGCGACCTGCGAGCTCCCAAAATGCCCCATTAACCTGGGAAAATTCGGAGAAGAAACTCTCAAAGGATCCCTCAGGCGCGAGCTCAGGTAGAAACTCATCCTGAAGACCCTCCTCTTGGCTGGAATGAAGCAGCCTGACAGCCAAGTCACCAAACAGCTCCAGCCGACGCGACTCATGCATGCCTATGAAAATCCTGAGCAGTGCCTGCAAATCGAGTGGCGGCAGATGAGTCGGTCTACAGAAGAGATTGCGTTGCGAGATCAGCACCGTGCCGATTGCATGTTTTCCTTCCGAGTGCCAACGCGCCTGGATCAGTGATGAACCTTGAAGGTGCTGTTTCAGCTGTGAGGCTGGAACAGTCTGGTCTTCCTGGGCATTGAGCTGTACGTCGAGTAATACGTCCAATGCACTGCTGAGCAAAGTGAGCGAGCCCGGTTTAGCTGTCGTCAGATGGAGGGTTTCACTCTGCCAGTCAAACAGAGCATGGATGGCAGGCATTTCCTCACTGCCAGGGTTGATCTGACTTTGGGCCTCAGGCTCTACCTTAAACTTGTCTGGTGGTGCCTGAAGTGGCGCGAGCAAGCACTTTGTTGCGTGCCCGCGAAGTAAGAATCCGGCTTCCACATTTTGGCGAAAGGCCTTGAAGCTCAGATTGACTGAACCCACGAATGCCCAAGGGGCTTTCCCCTGAGACTGGTAGATTTTGGCATGGAGCTTTCGGTAACCAGCTTTAGGGTCGAGGTGACTCTTGCGAATGGATTCAGACCAGCGCCCCCAGCTGATTGTCTCGTTGGGTAAAGCCTCGTAAACCGACTCCCGATCAACCAACGCCTGACCATGCTCATCCAGTGGTAACAGCACAGTGGTTGATGGGTGACGCATCAGTAGGTTGATGATGACCTGATTGTCACCTTCGGCAGCAAAGAACGGGCTGATCACTTCTATCGGGGCATCAG
The DNA here is from genome assembly GCF_041381355.1 of Pseudomonas sp. LM13. Classification (NCBI taxonomy): domain Bacteria; kingdom Pseudomonadati; phylum Pseudomonadota; class Gammaproteobacteria; order Pseudomonadales; family Pseudomonadaceae; genus Pseudomonas; species Pseudomonas sp. LM13. The sequence continues at coordinate 2,447 of NZ_JACBXH010000070.1, read as the reverse complement.
CGTTGGTCTGCTCGGCGATAAAAGTGTCGAATTGAGTTCGCCCTGCGCCGCTACCTGAGAAGTAGAAAGCACAGCTGGGGTCGTCAGCAGTGGCCTCGAAGGAATCCGCAACTGCAAGGATCGCTTCCAGCACTGGCGTTGGTGTCTGGCTCTGGTAGAAGTGCAATGAATCCAGCAATGGCTTGTGGATGTTGCCCGGAGCAGAGCCTTGACTCAGTTCTACCCAATGGCCGACCTCAAGATTCTCCCACCAGCCCGCCTTGGTCAGGTTGAACGATCCAGCCCCTAAAATGATGCTCAGTTGCTCGGATTTGCGTTCGCGAACGACAAGCACCATGAGCTTGGCGTGTTGGCAGGCACCTCCCACTCGCATCGGCAAGTAGTCAACTTCAAGTCGAGGCGCCAGCTGGGGATCGAATACGTCCAGATCGTACACAACTGCCAAGCGTCCTATGTGGTTACGCATCAGGCTCTGCAATTGGTAGTAGCGGATAGTTTCGTTGCTGGATAGGGCTGGATTTCCCAATAGTAGCGGCAGCACTTCGAGCTCGAAAAAATCTGGCTCAAAGCTGTACGTGCTGAAGAACGCCTGCATGACCTCCCGCTCGCCAATGACTGCTCGGAAAGCCTCACTAATGGTCATGGCCTTCATTGCACGGCCGGGTTCTACCCCGTTAGTACGGACACTTTCGAGTAAGCTCATGTCGAGCTGAAGGAGTGTTCATGAAGCGCAAGAAATACAGCCCCGAATTCAAGCGGGAAGCCATCGAGCTGGTTCGTCGTTCAGGGGCGAGCTGCCGGCAGGTAGCCCTGGAGATTGGCGTTGCCCCCAACCTGCTCACACGCTGGGTGCGGGAGGCGCAACCAGGCACTGAGAAAGCCTTCCCTGGAACGGGAAGCCCGCGGGATGAGGAGCTTGCCCGCCTCAAGCGCGAGTTGGCCCGGGTCACCAAGGAACGTGATTTTTTAAGAGACGCGGCAGCGTACTTTGCCAAGGAGTCATCGAGCGGTACACGGTGATCCAGCGCTGCCGCAACGAGTACCCGGTACGACTGATGTGCCGTTGCCTGAAGGTTTCTGCCAGTGGCTACTACGCCTGGCAGGATCGCGATCCAAGCTCACGTGCTCAAGAGAATGCGCGCCTGGTGAGGCGCATTCGGGAGATTCACGAAGACAGCCGTGGTGTGATCGGAGCGCCACGCATGCACGAGGATCTGCGCGACGAGGGCGAAACCGTCAGCCTGAATCGCGTTGCTCGCCTGATGGCGGCTGAGCGGATTCAAGGCTGGCCACGCCGGAAACGACGTGGCTTTGGAAGAGCCGCCAGCGGTCGTCCAGCAGGCGTGAAAAACCTGCTGGAGCGCGACTTCAGCGCGCCGGAACCGGAGCGCAAGTGGGTCACGGACATCACGGAGATAGCCACGCTGGAAGGCAAACTCTTCCTATGCGTGGTGCTCGACTTGTACAGCAAGCTGGTGATCGGTTGGTCGATGCATCACCGACAGGATCGGCAGATGGTGATTCGAGCAGTGGAGATGGCGGTCTGGCAGCGCCAGGGTCACTGGTCAGTGATCCTGCATTCGGATCGCGGCAGCCAATTCACCAGTGCTGACTACCAGCGCTTTCTGAATCGCAACACGCTGGTCTGCAGCATGAGTGCCGTCGGTCATTGCGGCGACAACGCTGCTTGTGAGGGTTTCTTCGGTCAGCTGAAAAGGGAGCGCGTTTCCCATCAGTCGTATCGAACCCGTGACGAAGCTCGGGCGGATTTATTCGACTACATCGAGCGGTTTCATAACCCACGAATGCGTCGTAGAGTCGCCCGGCAAGATTTGAAGTTTTCAGCCTTTTCAAAACCGTCCGTGGAAATGGGGTAGAACCCGCCTGCCTGGCAATCTGTAGAAACGACCCAATGAAATAGGTATTCCACCACTTACCTTGGCAGTGCGAGCTAAGGGATGAGGGGATTGAGGCACGATCATTGGCGACGCGCACTCTCAAGGCATCACCCTGCCATTCAAGCCACGCAGCTCCGCCTCGCTGCTGCATGACTAGCTTGTTCTGCTCCAATACGCAGTTGATCAGGGCTTCAGCATCAGACGCGTTAGCCGCCTCAAAAAGGCGCATCAGGAATGCGCGATGCGGTAGCTTTGCTACTGCTTGCCAGGCATTAGTGAGCCCCAAACCTTCTTCCAGGCGTGGCTGAAGGATATCCAACAGCATTGCACGGTCAGAACCTTTCTGGCCCTGTAGCCAGTCCATGAGTGTGCCAGCAAGCACAAGCAGTGGCTCTAGGGACTGAATCTGAAGGATGGTGTCTCGCAGGTCACTACTCGTTTCCGAGGACTCGCTCAGCCACTTACAGAACACCGGCACACTGATCTCGCCATTGAAATGGCGGAGGTATTCCGTTGCTCTGCTGTAAAGCTCCACCTGCAATTGTCTAG
>NZ_JACBXH010000069.1:0-9541 GCF_041381355.1 Pseudomonas sp. LM13 | reverse complement strand
CTAATCCTTGCCTCGCCATACTAGAACCCACTTATAGGGGCCACCATAGTCATCAACGATGGCCTCTGGATCTTTCAAACGTTCACCAAGGACGAATCGCATGTACGACCTGATCGGGGACATTCATGGTTACGCGTCGGCGCTTAAATGCCTCCTGCGCGAGCTGGGGTATCAGGAGCAGCAAGGCACCTGGCAGCATCCGGAGCGTAAGGTGATTTTCCTCGGCGACTTCGTTGATCGCGGGCCTGAGCAAGTCGAAACTGTCCAGATCGCCCGGCGCATGGTCGAGGCTGGCCACGCGCTAGCCGTCATGGGCAACCACGAATTCAATGCGGTTGCCTGGGCTACGCCTTGCACAGAACAGCCTGGGGCGTTCCTGCGCGTCCACTCCGATAAGAATCGCGAGCAGCACGACGCCTTCCTTGTTCAGATCGGGGAGGGTTCCCAAGAGCACTTGGACACGATCGAGTGGTTCAAAACGCTGCCCCTTTACCTGGAACTCGAGGGCCTGCGGGTCATTCATGCCTGCTGGCATCCCCAGCAGTTTAAGGCGCTGGCGCCTCACCTGGATCAGCAAACGCGGATTCGCACGGGCTCCTGGCCGGCAGTTTGCACTGACGGCAGCGAAGCCTTTGATGCAGTTGAAACCCTCCTGAAGGGGATGGAGATTCCCTTGCCGCCGGGTTTGCACTTCAAGGATAAGTACGGGCACCAGCGCTCCCGCACTCGCACGCGCTGGTGGCATGAGGGTGAGCAGCTGACCTATCGTGACCTGGCGATGGTCCCGCCTTCTATCATTGAGCAGATCCCCCACGAGCCGGTGCCGGCCGAGCTGCAACCTGGCTACGACGGCAGCAAGCCGTTGTTCATCGGCCATTACTGGATGAGCGGCACGCCGGTGCTGATGACTGACCAAATCGCATGCCTGGATTACAGCATCGCAGGTGAGGATCCCGGCCGGGCCAAACTCTGCGCCTACCGCTGGAGCGGCGAGACGAGGCTGTCGGAGGAGAATTTCGTCTGGGTTGGACGCGAGGCCTGACAAGGCCTCGTCTTGGTTCGCAGAACACAGCTAAGCCAGCTTAGCCCTCCGTCGGCATTTCCTTGGGCTGCCTCGCGTGAATGGTCAGCGTCTTCCTGGCTAACGAAAGATCAACTCTGGTCAGCTCGAACAGGCAGTCGTCAAAGGTCATAGCTGTGAGAAAGTCACCCGTCTGAGGGTCAATCAGCGAGCTGATCTCCTGCGGCTGCATTCTTCGTTCGGCGATCCAGGGATTGCTCTGCTCAAACTTGACCCGAACCTTGATGGTGCCGGTCTCGGAGAAGGTGAGCAGGTATTCCTTGTACCAACGGCCACCAATCTCGTTGTGGTATTGGCCCACGAACTCTGCAGCGTGGTGGTCGGTGGGCATCTCTACCAACGCCAGAACGCGCGACAGATCGCGGCCAGCCACCAGCTCTGTGCCGAAAGAGTCTTGCAGCGCTTTGTGCAGGGCCTGGGCAAGCGTGTAGCCATTCTCCAGATACGTCACCGCGCCCGCTGCGACCCGGTCGTACTCGTCGAAGCAAGCGTTCTCCGCGCAACAAGTGTGCATTGGGTCGGCTTCGAACAAAGCCCTAGAAATCGTATTGGTTGTAGGCACGCCGCGCATAAGTATTCCGTCCTGTGGATGTGTCCGTCATTACAACCGAGGTGCCATAGCGGTGGAAACGCCTTTTCCGCTGCCTCATGTTCGTATGCCAAGTTGCTTTACATGTATAGAGGCGCTTTCACTGGCATCGCTTAGGCATTTGCCCTCTCGGTGTGTCCGGACTGCCGCAAAAGTTTACGTGTGCATCTTGACGGTGTTCACGCACCCGCTGGAGGGGCTTAATGTGCCTCCCAGCGCGGATTCGCATGCGCTCAGTCACATATCACCGGGTTAAACTCACTGGCTTTGCCGTATCTCCAGGAGTTGTAGCGTGAACACGGAAAACCATTCCCAGACGGCCGCTTTTCTCTGGTCGATTGCCGACCTGCTGCGCGGTGACTTCAAGCAGTCCCAGTACGGCCGCATCATCCTGCCGTTCACCCTGCTGCGGCGGATGGAATGTGTGCTGGCGCCGACCAAGGAAGCGGTGATTCGTGAATCCTACGCCCAGGAAGGTCGGCCTGATCTGGTGCGCGAGCGGCTGTTGCTGCGCGCTGCAGGCCAGCAGTTCTTCAATGCCTCCAAGCTGACCCTCGGCACGCTGTCCGACACCCAGACCGCCGCTGACTTGATGAGCTATGTCAGGCCTTCAGCAAGGATGCCCGCGAGATCTTCGAGCACTTCCACTTCGAGGATTTCGTTCAGCAGCTGGCCAGCGCCAACCTGCTGTACCAGGTGGTGCAGCGCTTCGCCGCCACCGACCTCAGCCCCGAGCGCATCAGCAACTTCGGCATGGGCATTATCTTCGAAGAGCTGATCCGTAAGTTCGCCGAAAGCTCCAACGAAACCGCCGGGGAACACTTCACCCCGCGCGACATCGTGCACCTGACCACCTCGCTGGTGATCACCGGGCAGGACGGCAAGCTTAAGCCCAACAGCATCGTCACCATCTATGACCCGACTGCCGGCACCGGCGGCTTTCTCTCCGAGGGCGACGAGTACATTCAGTCCATCAGCGAGAAAGTCACCGTGTCGCTGCACGGCCAGGAGCTCAACCCCGAGTCCTACGCCATCTGCAAGGCGGACATGCTGATCAAGGGTCAGGATGTCGCCAGCATCAAGCTCGGCAACACCCTGTCCAACGATCAGTTAGCCGACAAGCACTTCGACTTCATGCTCAGCAACCCGCCGTTCGGTGTGGAATGGAAGAAGGTGCAGAAGCAGATCACCGACGAGCACAGCCACAAGGGCTTCGACGGTCGCTTCGGCCCCGGCCTGCCGCGTGTGTCCGACGGTTCGCTGCTGTTCCTCCTGCACCTGGTCAGCAAGATGCGTGACCCGCGTGAAGGCGGCTCGCGCATCGGCATCATCCTCAACGGCTCGCCACTGTTTACCGGCGGCGCCGGCTCGGGCGAGTCGGAGATTCGCCGCTACCCGCTGCAGAACGATCTGGTCGAAGCCATCATCGCCCTGCCCACCGACATGTTCTACAACACCGGCATCGCCACCTATGTGTGGGTGCTGAGCAACCACAAGGCCGCTGTGCGCCAGGGCAAGGTGCAGCTGATCGACGGCAGCCAGCACTTCGCCAAGATGCGCAAATCGCTGGGCAGCAAGCGCCAGTACCTCACCGAGGAGCAGATCGACGAGCTGGTGCGCCTGTATGGCCGCTTCGAGGAAACCGCGCAGAGCAAGATCTTCCCCGTCGAAGCCTTTGGCTACCGGCGCATCACTGTCGAGCGGCCGCTGCGCCTGAACTTCCAGACCAGTGCCGAGCGCATCAAGAAAGTGCTGGAAGAAAAAGCCATCGAGAAGATGGATGCCCCGGCCCGCCAGCGCCTGATCGAAGCCCTGCAGGCGATGGACGAAAGCCAGCTGCACCGCAACCGCGAGCAGTTCAGCAAGCTGCTGAAAAAGGCGCTAAGCGCCCACGATGTATCCCCCAGTACACCGGAGCTGAAGGCCATCCTCAATGCCTTGAGCGAGCGCGACCCCGAGGCGGATATCTGCATGGTCAAAGGCCAGCCGGAAGCCGATGCCGGGCTGCGCGACAACGAGAACGTGCCACTGGGCGAGTCGGTGTACGACTACTTCGAGCGCGAAGTAAAACCCCATGTGCCGGATGCCTGGATCGACGAAAGCAAGACGGACGCGCAGGACGGCGAAGTCGGTGTGGTCGGCTTCGAGATTCCCTTTAACCGCCACTTCTACGTGTTCCAGCCACCGCGTCCGCTGGCCGAGATCGACCGCGACCTGAAAGCCTGCACCGACCGTATCAAGCAGATGATTGAGGGGCTGTCGGCATGAGCTTTCCGACATATCCGGCATACAAGGATTCTGGGGTCGAGTGGCTGGGAGCAGTGCCCAAAGATTGGGAGCCAATACCATTTAAATATGTGGCTGAGTTCATAAATGGAATGGCATTTAAACCCGAGCAATGGAGCGAATCAGGCATCCCCATCATACGAATCGAGAATCTGAACAACGGAGAGAGCTTCAACTACTTTGAAGGACCTGTTGAGGGAAGGTATCACGTCAAAACTGGCGATCTTTTGTTTGGCTGGTCTGGGAATCGTGGTGAATCACCCCGGGTTTCGTGGAGGCCTCAACTCTTGAGAAGATGAGGCCATGAGAAAGACTACTACCTACTCCCCTGAAGTCCGTGAGCGTGCTGTGCGCATGGTTCTGGAACACCTGAACGACTATCCGTCCGAGTGGGCAGCCATTGAGGCCATCGCTCCGAAGATTGGCTGTGCCGCGCAAACCCTGCATGGCTGGATTCGTCGCCAGCAGACCGATGCGGGGCAGCGCCCCGGTCAGACCAGTGAAGAGCGCGAGCGCATCAGAGCCCTAGAGCGCGAAAACCGCGAACTGCGTAAGGCAAACGAGATATTGCGCCTGGCCAGTGCGTATTTTGCCCAGGCGGAGCTCGACCGCCGCACCAAGTTCTGAGGGCGTTTGTCGATCAGCATCGTGACCGTCTCGGGGTCGAGTCGATCTTGCTTTGGCGCAGCTCATCGTTGAGTGGATGCGCAAGCCAGCCCTCGCGGCTCTGTACCTGAGAGGTGATGGTGAACTGGTCGTCCTTCTCCGGCAGGCGTTTACCGTTTCTCTCGATAACCTTGCCGATGGAAATCCGCCCCAGCACCGGCGGGGTGATAGCCAGACCTTTAAGCATGGTGGTTCTCCTGAAAACAAAAAAGGCCAGCCACGCAGCGGGGACTGCATGGACTGGCCAAGGGGAAGGGGTAGTAGGGGCGGCGAGAATCAGCCGATCAGGAAGCGCCGGGCACCGGGCTTGAGAAGCGAATATTTGTCGCGCAGGTGAGGCCGGTCCTGGAGCAGCCGGGCCACATCGAAGCCGATGCTGTCCTTGGCTTTGCGCCAACTGACGTAGCCGTTGGTGAACTCTGCTCGTGTGGCCTCGCCCATCGCTTGTTGCAGCATCTGCTTGAGCTGAGCCTCGCGTGCATGCTTTTTATCAATGAACTGGCGCAAGGCCTTGAGCTCGACGTAAGCAGCCGTCAGCGCCGGGTTGTCCCTGAAGTCTACCGTCTGGCCATCGTCTTCTGGATATAGGCAGCGCAATGCCGTTTCAGCCGAGGCCGTCCCGTCAGCGGGTGGCGGAGTGTCGGTCTCGACGTATGTCCAGAACGTGCGCTCCAGCTCGATCAGCCGAGCGATCATTTCCTCGTCGCGCTCGATGCGATGGATTTCCAAGTGCTGACCACCGAGCACAACCGCCACATCCGCGGCTTGCTTGCCGGTGACGGCGAGCTGGTGCATCACCTGTAACTGCACATATTCGGGCACGCCTTCTTTCCAGAGGCGCGCCCCGTTTATGCCGGCTGTCTTGCATTCGAGGATCTGCACATCGTCGGCGCCGATCACTTCGCGGTCGATGTTGGCCAGCATCCAGGACATCTCCGGGTCGGGGTGCTGCAGCACGGCGTTCACACGGCGAACCTTGTTGCCGGTGCGCTTGCCGTAATGCCAGGCCACGATGGGTTCCAGCACATTGCCCCAGTACATCGGGCTTTCGTCATCGTCGGGGTCGGTCTTCGGCAATCCAGTGTCACGCCCGGTCTTCTCCAGCCACAGTTCCAGCTGCGACTTGTAGGGGTTGAGGCCAACGGCGGCAGCGGCATCCGAGCTGCCGATACCGCGTTTGCGCACCTCCAGCCACTCTTCGCGCGGCAGTTCTTTGGTACTGATCAGGCGCAGGGCCGAGCGAGGTTTGCTGGCGTTGCGGTTCAACGAGATTGTGGTCATGTGGTCACCTTGCAGGCGTAAAAAAGCCCGATCAGCACGAAGCTGACCGGGCGATACGATTGAGAGAGAAGTGCTTAGGCTGCGAGCTGCAGGGCGGCGTCCAGAGCGCGTTGCTTGATCTGCGCGCCCTGGCCGAACCAGGCCGAGTCCAGCCTGTACTCGGTGCTGCGAGCTCGTCGTTCATGGTCGACGTACTCGGTTACGGCATTGAGCAGACCCCAGGCCGTGCCGCGTGCTGAGTCCAACTGGCTGCCACGACCACGGCCTTCGTACAGCTCCTGGACTTTGCGCAGGGCACGTTCGTTGGGCAGCTGTTCGGGTAGTTGGCCGGTCGGGCTCACTTCGCACATGACGTTCATGAAAAAGCCCATCGCCTCATGCCACTGCACCTTGCGTTCGGCCAGGTGGCGCATGCGATACATGAAGTCGTCCCATTGCGAGACAGCGATGCCGAGCTGCTTTTTCACCAGGTCGCCGTCGAAGCGAGTGTTGTGCGGCACCTTGATCGCCCGGCTGGTGCCGTCCAGCGCGATGGTCAGGGTGTTGTTGCACACCACGCGAATGGTGGTCGGCGTTGCTGTTGTCGCCAGGGTGCCGTCGCACGACGTGGCCAGTAGCAGGTAGCCGTTGACCTGGTCGTTACCCTTGATGGCCGTGCCTTGCCCTGTACGCGCCAAGGCCCAGAACTTGCGGCCACCTTTGAGCACGCCCGCCGTCTCCAGCTCGTAACCTGACACCTCGGTGAGATCGCGGTAGAACTCCAGCACCTCGCGTGGCTGAACGGTGTGGTAACGCTTGGAGACCACAGACAGCGGGGCCTTGGTGTCCGAGCGATAGAGCACCTTCTGTTCCGGGAAGGAATGGATGGTGCCGAGATGGCCGATGGCGTCCGATTTGAAGTGGACGGGGCTTTCCTGGATCTCCCAGTCCATGCCGGCTTCCCGCTGCCAGACCTCGATGGGCTGCTTCTGCGGAAGGTTATTGCCCAGCCCGTGCCACGGTGTAGCGCCGACATAGGCCATTTGTTCGATGAGATGCGCCATGAGAACGATTCCTTTGAGGGCAAGCCGGCATAAAGCGCCGCGCAGAGCGCAGCACCGGCTGGTGATAGAGGAGAAGGGGAGCAGAGCCGCCTGATCAGGTCGGCAGATTGAAGCGATGCCCGCAGAGCAGGCAGAGGTTGTGGGCCAGGACGTGGCGGTCGAGCTTGTCGCCGAGCTGAGCGCCGAGCGCGCAACCGCCGACGCCGCCGACCAGACCGCCAAAAATGGCGCCCGAGACGGAGCCGATGGTGATGCCAACGGGACCTGCGACAGCGCCAATGGCTGCGCCAGCCTTTCCACCTGCCATTGCAGCACTGACGCCACGTGCAGCACCGCCGACGGTGCCGACTGCGGCGGCAATCTTCATGGCGTGGTGGAAGGAAGCGACTTTGGGGGAGTGACAGCGGGGGCACTGCAATGACATGGAGCGAACCTTCTTGGTAGTGATGTCATTGCGGTGATATAGGGCTGAGATTTTTTTGAATCGAATGACCGCTTTGCAGCTGCGTAACCACGAGTGAAACGGGCTGAAACCGGCCAATAGCGGTCAGTTGTAACCGACAAAAACCGGCCCAAAGCAGGCGCAAGCCTGGCCGCGCATTGAGCTCGGGTTGGTCTTCATGGCATGATCATTATTCTTCTATTAAGATGTTGACGAGGGTTCAAGTCATTAGGCATAGAGCAGCAGCGCATCTCCCAGCTGCACAAATTTAACCAGTATTATTCGTCGAAGAGTGCATAAGTCTTATGCCAGCATCAGATGTGTTCATTCAGCCAAATACCTCTACTATTAATAATTAATTGCGAGGGCGCGATGACGGTGTTCAGGCGCATCCTAAATTTACACCATGAGGACTCCAATGCGCTTGGCATGCTTAATTACAGTCTCTATTGTTACTTTGTCATTAACGCAAGTCGCAATTGCTGAGTATAAATCAAGGAGCCTATTTACCAAGAATTACAAGTGTGTCGTTCATGAGTCCGGTGGTTATTCTCACGCAAATCATAGGCATGAATTAACTAGATTCTCTGAGCGAGAAGAGTATTTCTTAACCCACATTTCTCGACTTCCTCTAGCGGCAGCCAAGGGATTAGCTGGTTCTGAACCAGGCGATCTTAATGGTGATGAGTCTCTTCTTAGGCGGCGTGTTGAAGAGCGATGGTTTACTTCAGAGGATTTTCTTGGCGTCTTTCAGACAGAGAAAAGAGCATACTTTTTGAGAGAAAGTAGCGAAGATCCGTTTTCTGTAAATACATCCAAATCTAATTGCGAGGCGTCGATGCCTAAGCAAGAGGGATATGCATCCACCATTACATGCACAATGAATACTTCGGGCAAGTTTGAGTTTTATCCAGAAACTGGAAGATTCATGATCAGCGACCCAGGTTCTTGGGCAAGTGAAACATCCGAGAATTCTGCTTCTTCATTTTTTTCTTTTGGAACCTGCAAGGAATATTATAACTAATATTTATCATATTTGTGCATGGTATAGGTGGGTAGGCATTCGGGCGATTACGACGAGCTCCTTCTGGCCGATTCCAGGCTGATGCGACAGGCTCTAAGCGGAGAAATTTATGAACGCAAAAATTAGCACCATGTTTGCAGTCTCTTTTCTGGCAGCAATCCCAAATCTATCAGAAGCTGTATGCAGGAAGGCTCAAATTTGTGACGATTATGGAATGAACTGCCAAGTTCAAGATATATGTGATAACAGCTTTGATTTGCCATCTGTAGAAATAGCACCACTAACACCGCTACCATCTACTGAGCTAAAGCCACTGCCATCAGTAGACCTGCCGCCACTTGGAACCACGAAGTGTCAATACATGCAGGTAAACGGTCAATGGCAAAATATCTGCAATTAAGTGCTACCCTGTTCCCCAAGCCGCCGAAATCTGCAACGTGCTGTGTTAGCAGTATCCCATGCTCAAGCACTATTCCGCCTAGCAGATAGCTGAGAAAAAAGCTGAGTGTTACCTCCGCTTTTGGCCGAAAGCGAACGCTTGTGGTAGGCGGCGTTCGGCCAGGAGCGGTCACTCGCAGTGGCCGAAGTAGACCGCCACTAAGTCTGCGAGCATCTTCTAAATTTTCGGCCATTCAGGTAATAATCTCTCTTGTATATTTAAAGGACTGGATCTGCAATGCCAAAGTTTCTCAACACGAGCGCAACGAATTACTACCTTGAAGAGCTGATCAAGAACGCTAAGGATCGGCTGATCCTTATCAGCCCCTTCCTCAAGATCAACGACCGCATTCGCGAGCTTCTTGAAGATAAAAACCGGCTGAAAATTGACGTGCGAATTGTTTATGGCAAGAGCGAACTGCATCCTCAAGAAATCAACTGGTTGAAGAGTCTCACTTTTGTCAGGACAAGCTTCTGCAAAAACCTTCATGCCAAGTGCTACCTCAATGAAGAGATAGCCATCATCACCAGCCTTAACCTTTATGACTTCTCCCAGGTCAACAACAACGAGATGGGCATCCTACTGACCCGGGAGGGAGATCCTGACTGCTTCCGTGATGCCTACGAGGAAGCTCAGCGTATCGTCCGGATAAGTGATGAAGTGCGCATTGCTATGGAAGTGGTCGAGAAG
>NZ_JACBXH010000068.1:0-10812 GCF_041381355.1 Pseudomonas sp. LM13 | reverse complement strand
CCTTCGCATAGCTCAGTTCAGCCACTTCGCATTCGGTCTTCGCGCGAACCCAGGCGCTGCGTTCTTTCTCTGCACCTTCTTTCTCGAAAAGCCCCATCTCTCCGAAGAAATCGCCAGCGTTCAGGTACGCGATGATCATCTCGCGGCCGTCATCGTCCTCGATGAGAATGGTGACCGAGCCTTTGACGATGAAAAATAGCGACTCGCAACGGTCGCCAGCATAGATGATGGTGCTTTTTGCCGTGTACCGCCGTCTATGGCAGTGCGCGAGCAACTTGTCGATATTCTTTATCTTGGGCGTAAGAGTGATAGCTACCATGCTGTGGGTCCCGGATAAGTACTTAATAAAGGCTGATTATTGTTATATGTCGCTGTCATTCAGCTGTCGCCAGCTTAACAGACGCAGGTGCGCCGGCAACAAGTTGCGACAATCGAAACGAGAGGGTCAACGCACCTTTAGTCGCGTGTAGTCGCGTGCCCCGTCGCGGCCGATCCTGAGGGCCATGGTAAGCTATTTGCCCTGTTTTTTATGGAGCTGACGATGAAAGCGCGCATTCAATGGGTCGATGGCGCCATGTTTCTCGGTGAGTCTGGCAGCGGCCATGTCGTCGTGATGGACGGACCGCCCGAGAGCGGTGGTCGCAATCTCGGGGTGCGACCGATGGAGATGTTGCTGCTGGGTCTTGGCGGTTGCAGCAACTTCGATGTGGTCAGCATCCTCAAGAAGTCCCGCCAGGCGGTGGAAAGTTGTGAGGCCTTCGTGGAAGCCGAGCGGGCGTCGGAGGATCCGAAGGTATTCACGCGCATCCATTTGCGTTTCGTCGTCAAGGGACGCGGATTGAAGGAGGCGCACGTCAAGCGGGCGGTTGAACTATCGGCCGAGAAATACTGCTCGGCATCCATCATGCTCGGTCGCGCAGGTGTGGAGATCAGCCACTCATACGAAATCGTCGAGCTGGGATGAGCCGTTCGCACCGGCCGGTACGGTTGGCTGTATTGCCGAGCCAGGTCTCGTGAGTTTCATGGACCTGGCTGGTCCGGTCAGATTCGATAAGTGGCTTTGGTCATGACCTTGGACATCAGGCTCATGCCGAACTTGATCGGGACTGGAAACTGCAGGCCGCCAGCCTCGATGGCTGCCGTTGAGTGCTGCGCTTCGTCCTCGCGCATCTGTTCGAGAATGGCCCGCGACTTGTCGTCCCCCGCCGGCAGCTGGCCAAGGTGCTCGTCCAGATGCTTGCAGACCTGATCTTCGGTGGCGGCGACGAAGCCGAGGCTGATGCGATCGCTGATTAGCCCGGCGGACGCGCCGATCCCGAAGGACAGCCCGTAGAACAGCGGGTTGAGCACGCTGGTATGACTGCCCAGTTGCCGTATCCGTTGTTCACACCAGGCCAGGTGATCGATTTCCTCGTCCGCGGCCTGTTCCATTGCCTGACGTACCTGCGGCAACCGCGCCGTCAGCGCCTGTCCCTGATACAGTGCCTGGGCGCAGACTTCGCCGGTATGGTTGATGCGCATCAGTCCGGCGACGTGCCTTGTTTCGCTCTCGGTGAGCTCGCTGTCGTTCTTCAGCACGGCAGGAGAAGGCCTCGATGGCTGCCCGCTAAACGGTAGCAAGGTACGGAGCGCGGCGTCGGCCTGCATCAACAGGCGGTCGGCTGGGGAGTAGTGACGTTGGCTGGACATGATTCCCTCCTGGAGAGGTGAGGCCGATAACGAGGTTATGGATAACTTTATCAGTGTGGCCGTCAGCCCGGCGGCCAATGCATCTGACGTTTTCCCAACACGTGCATATGGATGTGATGGACCGTCTGGCCACCCAGATCGTTGCAATTGACGACCACCCGAAAGCCGTCCTGACACCCTTGCTCACTGGCCAGTCGTTGGGCGGTGAAAAGCATATGCCCTGCCAGCGCGTTGTCCGTCTCCGCGTCTAGGTCGTGCAGCGTGGCGATGTGCTTCTTCGGAATCAGCAGAAAGTGTACTGGTGCCTGAGCGGCGATATCGTGGAAGGCGATAATCTGATCGTCTTCGTAGAGCTTGCGCGCGGTAATTTCCCCGACCACGATCTTGCAAAAAAGACAATCCATGACGGTTCTCCGTGGGAGATCGGTCGCACAGTGTATCAGGGCATCCAGGCCGGAGTGAGCCTGCGCAGGGAGATGGCGTGAGAAACGATATTCATGATCTGGGCCTGGTCCTGGAGTCGCGGGTCAAGCTGGTGCTGGTCGAGTCATGGGATGAGCGGAGAGTGCTCGAGACGTTGACCGGGCTTGCCGTTCGGCGCGGTGTGGGCCTGTATGTCTGGGCTGCCACCGAAGGACTGCGGCACCTGGCGTTTGGTGGGGAGCTGCACGGCGGAGAAGACAGCCGCAAGCCCGCAAGCGCACTGGAACTGGTGAAGCATGATCCACTGGCCAATCTTTACGTGTTCTGCGATCTGCACCCCTATCTCGATGATCCTGTCCTGGTCCGCCTGCTCAAGGACATCGCGATGAAGGAGTCGTCCTCGGCGCCTACGGTCGTGCTGGTATCCCATGCGCTCAAGCTTCCGCCGGAGGTACAGCGTTACTCGTCTCGCTTCAGCCTGTCCCTGCCTGTCGAGGAGGAGCTGCTGGCCATCGTCCGCGAGGAAGCGACCCGCTGGAGCGAACGCAACCGTGGCGCGCGGGTGCGTACGGATAACCGTACGTTGCAGCAGGTCGTGAAGAACCTACGAGGTCTGAGCCATGCCGAGGCGCGCGCACTGGCGCGGAACCTGATCTGCGATGACGGCGCCATTACTCAGGAAGATCTTCCGGAGCTCAATCGCAGCAAGTTCCAGTTGCTGGATCTGGACGGTGTGCTGGGCTTCGAACACGAGACGGCCCGCTTCGCGGAAGTCGGCGGTCTGGGGAACTTCAAGCGCTGGCTGGCGGCGCGCCAGGCGGCCTTCTTGTTCGAGACCGACGACCGGCCGCGCGGCGTCATGCTCGTCGGCGTCCAGGGTAGCGGCAAGAGTCTGGCCGCCAAGGCCGTAGCGGGGCTGTGGGGGCTGCCACTGCTGCGCCTGGATTTTGCCTGCCTGTACAACAAGTATTTCGGGGAAACCGAGCGGAATTTGCGGGAAGCACTTGCGCTGGCCGAACAGATGGCGCCGTGCGTGCTATGGATGGATGAGATCGAAAAAGGGTTGGCAGTCGGAGATATGGATGGCGGGGTAAGCCAGCGAGTGCTGGGCACGCTGTTGACCTGGATGGCTGAGCGCGCTGCGCCGGTCTTTCTGGTCGCCACTGCCAATGCGATCAAGCGGCTGCCCCCCGAACTGCTGCGAAAGGGGCGTTTCGACGAACTATTCTTCGTCGACTTGCCGGATGCGGCCACACGCATCGACATATTTCGCATCCATCTCGAACGGCGAGAGCTGGCACCCGACACATTGGCGCTTGCATCGCTGGCCGAAGCCAGCGATGGTTTCTCTGGTGCCGAGATCGAGCAGGTGGTCGTGAGTGCGGTCTACGCGGCGCAGGCACAACAGCGACAGGTCGATCAGGCCATGTTGCTCGATTGCATCCGCACCACCTCGCCGCTATCGGTTGTCATGGCCGAAGAGCTCGCGGCGCTACGCCAGTGGGCGAGCGGGCGGACAGTGTGCGCCGACTAAGCTACGTGGGCCTTCATCAGCCTATTTCGCGGGACAGGCTCAGCAGCGTCGGTACCGCTGCCACACCGACAAGGATCAGTACCAGCCACAGCGCGGCGAGTAACTTCACGGCGCGACTGTTAGGGGGAGGCGGCGACCCATATCGATTGGCTTCCTTGGTGCCTGGCACCAGTAGCATGGCGAAGGGAAAGAGGCTGCCTATGACAGGCACCAGGTTCAGCAGAATCAACCAGCCGGACCAGCCAAAATCATGCAGACGCTGTACGCCGATCAGCACGCTGACGACCGCGATCGCAACGCCTGCCAGAGCCATGCAAACCAGGCCGGCGGTAGGTGACATGGCCATGATGATGGCCGCGAGCCCGAACAGCCCCGCTCCGGCGAACATGATGACCATCGACCACGCGAGATAGCGCAGGCGCCCGATCCGCCCTGACACCGAAAGGGGTTTGAGTTCGCCGTGCAGCGGCAGGGCTTCATCAACGTCGGCAGCTGGTGGCGCATAGGGCGAGTTCGGGGTCGCGGCAGCAGAGGGCATGTTCTGCTGTAGTAACGACTGGCGAGCCAGATACTTATCGAAAACAATGCCGCACGCCTGGCAGATGGAGGCTCGCTCCTGCACATGGCCGCACTTCGGGCATTCCATGGTCCCGACTACGGTCTGGTCAGTCGGGTTAGCGGTATCCTCGTGCATCTGCACCAGGCTGAACTCTCGGGCGGGCTGCTCCTGAGCCTTGTGGGCCTTTGCCCCGGCACGCTGCAGTGCGGCAAGGTACTTATCCGCCTCCGTCCTGGTGAGTCGGCGCTTGAGGACCGTGGCCTCCCCGCCGAAAAGCTTGTCGATCTTGCCGGTGTCGGTTTTGAATAGCGCCGCCAGGTTTTCCTTGACGGTCTGCTGATTCATCCCGGATTCAAGCTCGCCTTTGAAGACGATTCTGTACTGAGCTTCTTGCATGCGGCATCCATGTCACGACCTTGTTGGGCGAGAACAGTAGAGCGCTGTTCTCGCCTGGGCAAGGCGGTTCAATCAGGACCCTGCGCCGGATAACAGATTCTCTTCGGGAGATCAGAACGGCCTGACTACGACCAGAATGACGGTGGCGACAAGGAACAAGACTGGCACTTCGTTGAACCAGCGATAGAACACATGACCGCGCATGTTCTCGTCACGGGCGAAGCGCTTGAGTTGGGCGCCGCAGATGTGGTGATAGCCGATCAGGAGCGCCACCAATGCTAGTTTGGCATGCAGCCAGCCGCCGGTACTGAACAGGCTAGGGTTGAGCACGATCATCCATATCCCTAAACCAAGGGTCGCGATCATCGATGGCAGCATGATGCCGCGATACAGCTTGCGTTCCATCACCTTGAAACGCTCCCGACTAGGCTGGTCTTCGCTCATTGCGTGATAGACGAATAGCCGGGGCAGGTAGAATAAGCCGGCGAACCAACAGACTACCGCAATGATGTGCAGCGCTTTGAGCCAGAGGTAAAGCATCGATTGAATCCTTCAAGGACAGGTGCGTCGATATTAGAGGCTGGGGAAAGGCCCGTCATCCCGGCGGTTGGCCCGAAACCAAAGCAGCTTTATCATCGCGTTCTTTCTGGATCCAGTTGAGGGCAGGGCATGATCAAGGTCGGTATCGTTGGCGGCACAGGCTATACGGGCGTGGAGTTGCTTCGCCTGCTCGCCCAGCATCCGCAGGCCGAAGTGGCAGTCATCACTTCTCGCTCAGAGAATGGCGTCAAGGTGACTGACATGTATCCGAACCTGCGAGGCCACTATGATGGCCTTGCTTTCAGCGTTCCCGACACGGCCACGCTGGGCGACTGTGATGTCGTGTTTTTCGCTACGCCGCATGGTGTGGCGCACGCGCTTGCCGGTGAGCTTCTGGCAGCCGGTACCCGTGTCATTGATCTCTCTGCTGATTTCCGATTGCAGGATGCAGACGAATGGGCCAAATGGTACGGCCAGCCTCACGGGGCGCCCGAATTGCTACCTGAGGCGGTGTACGGTTTGCCGGAGGTCAACCGGGAGCAGATAAAGACCGCACGGCTCATTGCCGTTCCTGGTTGTTATCCCACGGCTACGCAACTTGGTTTCATTCCTCTGCTCGAGCAAGGGCTGGCCGATGCGTCGCGTTTGATTGCAGACTGTAAGTCGGGTGTCAGCGGTGCCGGCCGTGCGGCGAAGATCGGCTCCTTGTTCGCCGAGGCAGGCGAAAGCATGATGGCCTATGGGGTGAAAGGTCACCGGCACCTTCCTGAGATCAGCCAAGGCCTGCGCCGGGCCGCCAATGCTGATGTCGGACTCACCTTTGTCCCGCATCTGACGCCGATGATTCGCGGTATTCACGCCACGCTATACGCAACGGTGACTGACGCATCGGTCGATCTGCAGAAGCTGTATGAGCAGCGTTATGCCAATGAACCCTTTGTCGACGTAATGCCTGCCGGGAGCCACCCCGAGACGCGCAGTGTGCGTGGGGCGAATGTTTGCAGGATTGCTGTTCATCGCCCTCAGGACGGCGACTTGGCGGTTGTGCTGTCGGTGATCGACAATCTGGTGAAGGGCGCTTCGGGGCAGGCCGTACAGAACATGAACATCCTGTTTGGCCTGGACGAGCGTACAGGCCTTGGCAATGTAGCCTTGTTACCCTGATGACGTGTCGTGCCCGACCGAGTGGGCATGTCGAATAGTTGACCGGTTTTGTCGGGAAAGCCGATAATGCACCGTCAACGCAGTAGGGCGTTTTACGCCAGGAGAACCCAATGAGTGTCGAATCCTTCACGCCCACCGCCATCCAGTTCAGTCAGGGGGCTGCGAGCAAGGTGAAGAGCCTCGTCGACGAGGAAGGCAATCCGCGCTTGAAGCTGCGTGTCTTCGTTACCGGAGGGGGCTGCTCGGGTTTCCAGTACGGCTTCACGTTTGATGAGGACATCGCTGATGACGACACCGTGATCGAGCGAGAGGGCGTGAGTTTGGTGGTAGATCCCATGAGCTACCAATACCTGGCTGGTGCGGAAGTCGATTACCAGGAGGGGTTGGAAGGTTCTCGTTTCGTTATAAAGAACCCGAACGCGACTACTACCTGCGGATGTGGCCAGTCCTTCTCGATCTGAGTGCTGGTGCTGCAAGGAAAACGCCGTGCTATGCACGGCGTTTTCGTTTGGGCTCAAGCCGGGTAGATCGCGCCGAGGATTCGGTTTCCGCGTGCACCGGTCACTCGCGGGCGATTTGCAGGTATTCCTTCCAAACAACAATGGGCCAGCCAGGCGAACGCCATCGCTTCCACCCACTCCGGCGGAACGCCGTGGCTTTGTGTGCTGAGCACTTGGCTGCGCGGGAGCAGCGCTTCTAGGCGATGCATCAATGCTTGGTTGTGCGCGCCCCCGCCGCAAACCAGTAGTTCTTCCGTGTCGGGTTGTGCTGCCATAAGTGAATCGCAGATGCTACTGGCCGTGAGCTCCAGCAAGGTTGCCTGGACGTCTTCAGGGCGCATGGCTTCATAACGGGCGAGGTGTTCATCAAGCCAGGCAGGATTGAATAGTTCGCGTCCGGTGCTCTTGGGCCCCTTCGTCGTGAAGAACTCTTCAGCGAGCATGGCGTCCAGCAATGGTTGCACCACCGTACCCTGCGCCGCCCAGTCGCCATTACGATCGAACGGTTGCGCCATGTGGCGCCATACCCAGGCGTCCATCAAGACATTTCCTGGGCCGCAATCGAAACCGTAAGAGGGTTGGCCTGGGGGCAAGAGGCTTAGGTTGCTGAAGCCACCTATGTTCAGCACTGCGCGAGCCTTGCTGCTGCCTCCAAAGACGGCCTCATGAAAGGCTGGCACCAGAGGTGCGCCCTGGCCGCCTGCAGCAACATCACGCCGGCGAAAGTCGGCAACGACATTGATGCCGGTCAGCTCAGCCAGTAGCGCAGGATTGCCAATCTGTATCGTGAAACCTCGATGCGGCTCGTGCCTAACGGTCTGTCCGTGGCTCCCGATGGCGCGTATCGCTTGCGGTGATAACCGCTGTTCGCCCAGCAAATTGAGAATTGCTTCTGCTGCCAGCTGCACCCAATGCTGCTCGGCGATGGCGCAGCGCGCCAATTCGTCTTGCCCAGGCGAGCACAGGGCAAGAAGATCCTGGCGAAGCGATGCTGGCATGGGCACGAAGTGTGTGGCGAGCAGTCGCGTGTGGCTGTTTTGCTCGACAAGTGCGACATCCAGCCCATCCAGGCTGGTACCAGACATCACGCCCAGATACAGGGACATGTTTATTCCTGATTAAGGGCCAGCATGGTTGCCTTCTCTTCGTCCATGCGAGCCATGAGTGGCTGGCTCAGCTGCATGAAACGCTGCTTTTCATTCTTGGCGATTGGGTCAGCCATGGGCAGCTTCAGGCCCAGCGGATCTACATGGACGCCGTCCACCTGAAACTCGTAATGCAGGTGCGGACCGGTAGAAAGACCGGTAGTGCCGATGTAGCCGATGATCTGCCCCTGCTTGACGCTTGATCCATTGCGCACGCCCTTGGCGAATCCTTGCATGTGAGCGTAGAGCGTACGATAGCGTTGGCCGTGCTGAATGATCACCGTGTTTCCGTATCCCCCTTTGCGTCCAGCAAGCAGTACCTTGCCATCGCCGGCGCTCTTGATCGGGGTTCCGCGTGGTGCGGCGTAATCGACGCCTTTGTGGGCGCGGATTTTGTTCAGAATCGGATGCTTGCGGCCATTGGAGAATCGGGAGCTGATCCTGGCGAAGTCGACCGGAGTTCGAATGAACGCCTTTCGCATGCTGGTCCCGTCAGCATTGTAATAACTGGTCGCGCCGTCCTTGTTGGTATAACGGACCGCCGAGTAGGTTTTGCCTCGGTTGGTGAAGCGCGCGGCAAGAATATTGCCCGTTCCGACGCGTTCACCGCCCACGGTTTTCTCTTCGTAAAGCACTTCGAAACTGTCACCCTTGCGAATGTCGAGTGCGAAGTCGATGTCGTAGCCGAACACGTTGGCCAGATCCATGGTCAGATTGTGGCTCAGACCGGCACGCCTCGCCGCTAGGAACAGGCTGCTATCAATCTCGCCGCGAGCATAGACCGTACCGACTTCAGGCTTTATCTGCTCCTTCTTGAAGGCATACCCGTCGGCACGTTTCTCTAGGGCAAGGGTCTCCAGGCTGTTGAGCTTGCTTCGCAGGCTCGCAAGGTCGCCTTGCTCTGTCAGCTTGAACTCAAGCGTCTGGCCGATTCTCAGTCGGGAAAACTGCTTGGCTTCCTGGCTGCTTGAGAGCACGGCATGCATAGTTGCTGGCGATAGGCCAACTTTTGCGAATACCGTCGATAGCGTATCCCCGTTGGCTACCACGACGGTTTTTTCGAGAGGATCCACTAGGGGTTCAACGACTTGAGCGTTCAGTTCGCCTGGCTCGCCGCCTTGCTTGGATTCGTGTGACGGCCCTTGCGCCGGTGGTTGTGCGAAAGGGGAATGGTCCGTGTTCGGGAGATTCGTTTCTTGCTCCCCGATGGAATGATCTAAAGAAGATTCCAGTTTCAGGTCGATGAAGGTCTTCTTCGCTTCTACCTCGCGTGAAGGGAACACGAGCAGAGCCAGGCTCAACAACGCAGCTACACCACTGGCAGCCAGAAGATGGCTCTTGGGGTAGTTAGGAGCTTTCGATTTGGAAGGCATCATTCGGCGTCTGGCATTTTGAACGGGAAATAACTGTCTAAAATATAAGCAAAGCCCTGATGAAGCAACCCTTGCGGCGGGTGAGCTGCCGGTCGGTTCGGGCCCGTGGTTTGTAAACGGCCTGCGATATTGTAAGGTTGTCGCCCTTTAATAAATGGTACGGGGCATTGCCATGAAGTCGGTTCAAGAGCAGCTATCGGTGATCAAGAGAGGCGCTGATGAGGTGCTCGTCGAGTCTGAGCTAATCGCTAAGCTCGAGCGAGGCGAGCCGCTGCGCGTCAAGGCTGGATTCGATCCGACGGCTCCCGATCTTCACCTCGGTCACACAGTACTGATCAACAAGATGCGTCAGCTCCAGGATCTGGGGCATCAGGTGGTCTTCCTTATAGGTGATTTCACCGGGATGATTGGTGACCCAAGTGGCAAAAGTGCTACGAGGCCGCCGCTGACGCGCGATCAGGTGCTGGAGAATGCCGAGACCTATAAGGCTCAAGTCTTCAAGATTCTGGATCCGGCAAGAACGGAAGTGGCTTTTAACTCTGCATGGATGGATAAGCTGTCGCCTGCGGACTTCATACGCCTGGCTTCGCAGTACACCGTCGCGCGCATGCTCGAGCGCGACGACTTCAGCAAGCGGTACTCGACCAATCAGCCGATTGCCATCCATGAGTTTCTCTATCCGCTGGTTCAGGGCTATGACTCAGTCGCGCTCAAAGCTGATATCGAGCTCGGCGGGACAGACCAGAAATTCAACCTGCTCATGGGGCGTGAGTTGCAGCGGGCGTACGGGCAACCATCCCAGTGTGTAGTGACTATGCCGCTGTTGGAGGGTTTGGATGGCGTCAAGAAGATGTCCAAGTCGCTCGGGAATTACGTTGGGATCCAGGAGGCTCCCGGTGTGATGTATAGCAAGCTGGTGTCGATTCCTGATTCGCTCATGTGGCGGTATTTCGAATTGCTTAGCTTCCGCTCGGAGGAAGAGATCGCCGAGTTCCGCTCTGACGTTGAGCGTGGAGCCAATCCGCGTGACATCAAGATCAAACTGGCGGAAGAGATTGTGGCGCGTTTTCATGGCGACGAAGCGGCTGCGACGGCTCATCGCTCGGCAGGTAATAGAATGAAGGATGGCGAGCTGCCAGAGGACTTGCCCGAGATTGAGTTGGTTTCGGAGATAGACATGCCGATTGCCGCTGTTCTTAATAAGGCTGGGCTTGTTAAGAACGCCGCCATGGCGCGCGATCTGCTCGGCTCTGGTGGGGTGCGCGTCGACGGGCAGGTCGTGGATCGTGATTTCATGTTTAGGCGTGGTGTGGCACATGTCTGCCAGGCTGGAAAGAAGTCCTTTGCTCGTGTTTCGCTGAAGTCCGAATAAAACGAAATAAACGGTTGACGGCTGTTTTCAGGTGCCTATAATGCGCACCACTTCCGGCGCAGTCCTCAAGAAAAATCTCTTGTAAATCAAAAGGTTAGCTAAAAAAAGGGTTGCACT
>NZ_JACBXH010000067.1:0-11313 GCF_041381355.1 Pseudomonas sp. LM13 | reverse complement strand
GGCAATGGAGCAGCGCATCGTCATTTCGACACCTTTATCGCCGAGCATACTAATGCAAATGCGTCGCTGGAGATCATCAGCCCGTTCTTCGCGGATGATGGTAACAACCGCATCATTATCGATTTTCTAGGTCGTTATCCCTCGGCCACTGTGCTTCTGCCTCTGGATGAACAGGGGCAGGCGCTGGTGGATCGGCAATCGATGTACGAGGCGTTGCCACGTGAATCGATTACTTGGGGGCAATGGTGTGAGTCGATACGGAAGAGTCATATTCCGAAAAGTCCCTATCGACGACTGCATGCCAAGATTTACCAGGCGCATGGAAAGTATCCGTGGTGCTTCGTTGGCTCGGTCAATCTGAGCTTCAAGGCCTTCCGACAAAACGTCGAAGCAGGTTTTTTGCTCAAGGGAAGGGACGCAAAGCCCTTGCTGGTTGCTCTGCAAGCCCCACCGGATAGGTTCAAGGTTGAGGTCGAAGCCAGTAGCGCCAGTGCTGCGGGCGACCTGGAGATGCCGCCGATCTGTGTGGCGTTCGACTGGCAGACTGACATGCTGCATACGGCCTGTAAGGCACCAGGTGAGCTTGTACTGCTGAATAGTGCTGCGGAGGCCCTGGTTAGCGTAATGCTCAATGGGGCTGACGATCTGTTATCTCAAGCACCGCAGCTAAAAGCTCATCTACAGGGCTCCTCGTTGATGCATGCTCGGTGGCTTACTGATGCAGGGGAGGCAGAAGGGACTGTGTTGGTTTCTCAGCGCAACCTGTTCTGTAGGCCGACCCATTTACCTGTCTTGGACTTGCAAGCGCTGCTGAAAATTTTCATCGGCATGCACGAATCGCGGCGCTTGGAGCTGTTCGGTGATCTGGCTATTCGCCTGTTGCGTGCCAGTCAGGATGATGGAGTTCGGGATGAGTTTTTGCCTGAGCCGACTGCTGATGGAGCTTTCGAAAGCTTCTTCGCTGAGTTTTCCCAGGTTAATGGTGCGTTCTGGGAGCTGGCGGAGCGGCTCACAAAAGCCGAACGTGATGGTGATTTTCAGACATTGGCGTACTACCTGAAAGGGCAGCAGCCGGACTCGTTGCGCAAGGTGCTAGCCAGTATCCACGTGAACAGGATTGATCGTGATACCGCTGCATGTTTGATTGACTTCTCTGCTGGCAAGCCCGAATTGGAGCAACTCGCCGCGCAGCAGTTAGAAGGTGCAGTAGCCCTTCATAATCGTTTAGCTGATAGCCGGGTTGCTTACCTTGCAGACGAAGTGGGTATGGGTAAGACCTATATCGCGCTGGGTGTGGCCGCCCTGATGAGGCGGTTTAATCCAGCACTGCGTGTGCTTTACCTGCTGCCAAAGAACAACGTGCGAGACAAATGGGTCAAGGACTACAAGAGCTTTATCGAGTACAACTATGTGCCGCGTGATCTCTCGGTTAAGGGGCTTGGCAATCAGCCAGTAGCTCCTTACCAAGCCTGCGCAGGGCTGCCTGAACTGATTCAGTCGGTCGCAACCAGCAGCACGCGCGATTATTTCGTGTGCACATCGGCATTCAGTTTTGCCTTGGGCAATACCGCGTCTGATCTGCTGGCATCGCTGGCGCAATTTGCTCGACTGCTGCCGCAACACGCTGACGACATAAGCTTGTTGCGCTGTGAAATACGTGAAGCTTTATCAGGCACCGAATTGTCCACGCTGAAGGCTAAGGTCAAATCGGCTTGGGCCTCAGCCTTGAACAATATCCTGCCCCGTTTTGATCTGGTGGTGGTCGATGAAGCCCATAACCTGAAAAAAGGACGTGAGAGCAGCGACCGGAACCAATTGCTGGCCATGCTGTTGGGTGCTGAAGATCAAGCCCGCAATCGGGTTGGGCGTTTGTTATTGCTGTCTGCCACCCCGTTTGATCGCCAGCTCAATCACCTGCGCAATCAGCTCGACTTGTTCGGCTTTGCTCGCCAAGTGGCATTGCCACCCGGTAACGATTGCACCAGTGAAGAGGCTCTGGCGGTGCTGTCGCGGTTGATCGTTCGCAGACTGAATGCGATTGATCTGTGTGGTAAGCGTCACACGCGCAACATGTACCGGCGTGAGCACCGGACAGGTGAAGCTGCTGAGGTTCAGATGTCCATAGAGCAGCAGTTGTTTGCGGCGCTGTTGCAGAAAAAGGTCAGTGAGTACCTGCGAGAAAACTGCGCGGGACGCTTTGAGTTGGGCATGTTGGCGTCATTCGAAAGCTACCTGCCGGGTGAAAAGAACAAAGCCATTGAGTTCGATGGTCAGGATGATCATGCAAGGGATGGCAGCAAGCGCGATGCGCAAGATCGCCATGTAGTGGAGAGTCTGATTGATGACTTCAATCAGGAGTTCAAGACCACTCCGCCACACCCGAAGATGGACTGGGTGGCTGAGCAGGCACACCGCCTCAGCTTCGTACAAGGCAAGAAACAGCTGATTTTTGTGCGTCGGGTCAGGAGCGTTTCTGAGCTGAAGTTTAAATTGGAGCGTGCGTACGACCACTGGGTGGGTGACTACATCCGGGCCGATGCTGCCGTTGCCTTCTGGTTTGATAAATACAACGCTCAGGTGCGGGAGCGGAATCAGGCGCTGAAGGAAGACGTTGCTGCGGACGGAGACGTCGAGGCCACGGGTGAGAATTTCTTCACCTGGTTCTACAGAGGGAAAAATGTGGAGCTGGAGGGTGCCACGGAGCAGTTGCAACAGTTGCCCTTCAACTTCCGGAATACCTTGGGTCAGACCAGCTACATGTTTGAGCCCAATTGGGCGGCCCTATCGGGAATGCCTGACTCGGCAGAATGCCAGATTGAATGGGGGCGATGGATTCGAGGGAATGGGAAGCCTAAGCCGACTCCTCAGTTGCGATTTCGCTTGGCCCAGTTTGCCTACCTCAAGACGGTACTCAGCCAAGGTAATGATCTGGCCAAAGCGGCTGCCGAGCGCATTCTGTCAGTAGCTTTTGCAGGCTTCAAAGCCGAAGTTGAGCTGGCTGACTTGGCAGGCCTTCAAGCTGAGCTGAAGCGCAGAACGCTGTGGGATGTGATGCGTGGTTTACCGGCACTTGAGATGTTGAGCCCGGACTGGGGGAGCGAGACATTTAAGCAGTTGTCTGGTTCAGATGAGCTGGTTGCTGAGCGTTGTATCCGTCGACTTCTGACGCACATCGAGCTGTTAGCTGTGGTGTGTCGATTAGATCACCCCTTCATTGACCTCTATGCCCTGCGTGGTGCGCGCAAGGGTAATGATGAAGCTGATGCGGATAGCCAGTTGATCTCTGCATTTTCAGAGCTGCTTGTTCAGCAGAAGCTCCTAGTCCCGGGCTTTAGCTCATTCCATATTCTTCACGATGTTGCGACCAACCTGGATCTGTTGATTAAGCTGAATTTCGCTGAGGCTTACCACACACCGGCTGACAAGTTGACTCGCTACCTCACAGGCCAGCTGAATCCTTTGTCGCCTATAAGCGGAGCCACCGGGGAAAATAGCTCCAATCGTTCGCCTTTGGCCCGAAAATTCAGAATGCCCGGTTACCCTCGCGTGCTGATTTCCACTGATGTTTTTCAAGAAGGTGAAGACTTGCACACCTTCTGCGACAGCATTCAGCACTACGGCATCTCGGCCAGCCCGATTGCCTTAGAGCAGAAGGTGGGGCGAGTTGATCGCATTGCGTCGATAGCTCATCGCCGAATGAGCAGCGCAGGAGACCAGTATCAGCAGCACTTTATTCAAGTTAGCTACCCACATATTCGTGAGAGCCTTGAGTTTTTTCAGGTTCGCCAGGCCGCAGCCAATCTGAATGCGTTCCAGCGCTCACTGCATAAATTGGGTGATAGCAGTGTGTCATTTCAGCAAGACATCGATCTTCGTCAGCAGTTGGCTTGCTCAAACGCTATCGAGCCGCAAATCACTGAGCCACTCGAAAGCCTGTTCAGGATCGGTCTGGAGGATCTGTCCGGAGCGAGCTTGTGCTCATCGCTCGTCGCAGAACAGGGCAAGGTAGAAAACCGATTGAGCCATGTTCGTGGTCAAGTCGAGCGTTGCATTACCCATATGCTCAATCACTCCAGCCAACCACAGGTACTTCGTGAAACCACTGAAGGTTGGGGCTGGAATGGGAATGAGCTAGCTCCGATTTCAATTCAGGTGCGCAGTGCAAAAGGGTTTGCTGAGCTGCTTCTTTCCGCCAGTTCAGTCTCAGAGCGTGTATGTGCTCCGGAGGGCCTCGATGCAGGCGGGCGAGTCGATTGGCTGCGTGGTATGCAGGCTGATCTACTAGTCCGATTGCAGCTTGTCGGGGTGGAACCGGGCACCGATGCGTTGCTGATTCAGCGCAATGCCGAGGTGTATGCAGGTGGTGAAGAGGTTTTGATTAACCACGAAGTAATGGATGTTTATCAACGGGTCATGGGTGCTGGAAAATTAGTGGTCGTACCCAGCAACTTTAGGCTCAAGTTGAAGGCAATGATCTCTGCCCTTTGCGAACATAGTGGTCGGGTCACCATCAGGGAGCAGGGCGATGGATTGCTTTCATTTCTGTTCCATCATGAAGCTCGTGAGCAGTTGGTGGCATGGCGGCTCATCGATTCGCACGTGATCTTCAGCTCGGTCGTATTGGATAACCATGCCACTCGGGCGTTGGCACAGGGTGGGGAAACCCTGTCTGCGTGCCCGCTCGTGTCCCATACGCTCAAGCGTAATCTGGAGTTTGATCTGGTGGATTTCCACGTTGACCAGCGTGGGCAGTTGGCCGTCAGGGCCTGTCATCCGGTCGTTCATTTCAATAGTGAGGAGCTAGCTTTTATTGCGGCCTCGGTAGCTGCCGAAGCTGATCGCCTGGAGCAGATTCTGTTGGGTTTGATTGGTAGTGATTGAGGCGCTCAGGTCTTTACAACTCCATATTGCATGGGCGCTCCGCGAGGTATTTCTAGCCTGCGGTAAATGATAGGTTGTTTTATAATTTTTCAATTAGATGATCATTTTGCTAGGTTTTATGCGTGAAAATAAACCATCTGATTGCAGAATGGCCCTCTGAAGTTATTGCCACTCAGAGCTGGGTACACCAGCACGGTGTTGGCAGCAGCCTGGCGCGTAAGTACCAGTAATCCGGTTGGATTGAGCGGGTTGGCTATGGTGCCTGGCAGCGCCGTAGCGATAGCGTTGACTGGCTGGGAGGCGTATTTGGCTTGCAGCAGGACAGCCTCTTGAAAGTCTGGCCAGGCGGCCAAACTTTCCATGCCGGTGCGAAACGTATCCTCCTGCCTATGGCCAGTGTGACGGACATCCCAACCGTACCTGGTGAGCTGTTTGCTAAGTTCCAAACCAGCCTCTACAGCAATCCGGTGGATGCTGCGTTCAAGGCGCTTTGGGTGAGCTAAATTATTGATTTTGGTGGCTATTTCGGCAGGGATGACAGGGATTGGAGAAGCAATGGGTAAGCGGCATTCCACAAGGCCAGCAGTAATCCCAGTTACTGAAATGCGCCTCAGCTATGGGTTTTCAGGGGACTGCTTTCCCCTTACTTTTGAGCTTTCCGAGCAGCTTAAGCCACTCATAGCTTCGCATCTGCCTCGACGTAGAAAGTGGCATTTCAATGACCGGGTGCTGCTTTGGCTTAGCCCTGAGTTGGAGCCAGACCTGATAGCGTTCTATCAAGGTGATGGTGATATCTTTCTGACGAGGTATGACGAGGCTTGGGCTCAAAAGCTCGATAGAGAGCTACTTCGTGAGCTGGCAAAGCGTTTGGAAGTACTCAGTCCCGGTATCCTGGCCATGATTACCGGGCAGTGAAGACCGAGTTGGGCCTTTGCTGTCTGATACACCGACGCTATCTTCTTTGCCCCCTAAGCCCTGCGATCACCACACAACTCAGCCGCTCCCCGTTTTCCTTCCGCGCTATGGCTCGTATGCCTGTCAGTTTCTCGCCTGGAATCTCCATCAAAAGGTTGTTCGGGGTGTCGAAGAGACCATCATAATCAGCGGCATTTTGAACCCCGGCCAATTCTTGGATGGATAGCGAGTGGATCGGGTCGTAGCCGTTTTCGTAGCCCTCCACGAGCACCGTCATGTCGTGGGGAAATTGCTGTAGCCACTGAATCAATTGGGCGACTGTCATCTATTCTTTCCTGTCCCAGGCGCTGGAGCCGTGGATATGACGCTCTATCGTTTCGGCTAGTTGCCTAGCGTCTAAAAGTGCATGGTGAGGAGCATCGACAAGCTCTTCGGCGTCGCTCTGGATCGCAGCTGGAAAAGTCCCAGCCTCAATACCTTCAGGGAGGCCTGATGATCCGGCCAGCCAGAGGAGCAACGGCCAGTCCCAGGCCATGGCATCGCTGATGATTTCAGCTGAGCCAACCAAGCGGAGAAACGAGAGTAAGGCCAGCCTGGCTTGTTCTGTGCTTCTACCATGTTGAGGCAGATTGAGCTGGGGTAAAACGATGGACTGGGTGAAGTCTGAGCACTCGTCTTCCGTCCAATTATCTGCAAGCTCGACATAGAACTCCTGACCGTCCGAGGAAACCAGCGCAAGGCTTATCAGCCGGTAGGTAAAGCGGTTCAGTTGGGTGAACTCAGTATCCAGGTACAGACGCATCATGCGCGCTCCTCTGGCTGCCCGGCTGAAGGTGGTATCGCAATATGCAACCTTGGGTCTCACGAGATCGGAGCCTTGTTTGTGCATGAGCTTCACCGAGTGATTCGGGTTTCTCAGAAATAAACCTACTCTTGAGAATAGTTTTCCCTGCCAATTTGAAGGTACTCAAACGTTCCAGCAGACATTGAAGCAGTAGGTCTAGCTTTGCTCGTGAGCGGGTTTGAAGCCGGTAGGCCGGTCGGCTCCTAATTTGCTTTGCTAACGCATCCTGGGCAGCAGGCCGAAGGAATTCCTGTGTCCCAGTGTATGAAAAATGAACACCTGATTTCTCCAGCAGCTGCTTTGTTGTTGGCTGCTGCGCTCTAATAGCGGTGTCATCTGTGCGGAAGGGCGTTTGGAGCGTTCGCCGCTTCGTTCCAGGATCAGCATCGAGCGCTGTCATTTTCGCTTTGAAGAATCTCGCCCGATTCGCGAAAGCGGATTCGCACTCCGAGAATAGGTAAAACGGGCAGGCGGTCTTGGAGCGTGTGAAGGCGACGTAGGCAGAACGGCGGTCGGTTGTTTCACTGACTAGGTAAAACGCATGCTCAACGGTAAGCCCTTGGGATTTGTATACAGTCATGGCGTAAGCATGATCGAGCTTGTCGTAGTCGCTGAGATGCCAGCAGATTTCGGTGCCTGAACGATCCAGACGGGCATACACGAGCGTTTCAACCCGTGCTTCATCAGTACCCGATTCGTGACACTCGATATGGGTGACCGTTGCTCGGTCTCCATTGAACACTCGCGTCTGACCAAGCTTTGCGTTTTTGCGCAGCATGATCCGGTCGCCTGGGCAGAGCGCAAGCTGTCGGGAATATCCTCTGTCATTGCTCACCTGGATAACCTTTTCGACAGATTCGTCCAGCTCGCCATGTGCCATGCGTACTTCCCGTACACGCTGATTGAGCTGGTTTACATGGCTGTTGCGATCAGCCAGCAGGAGGATTTCGCTCCAGTCAGTACCAGCCCTGTGTACCTGAGCGGCATCGTTGAGCATTCTTTCAAGGGCGAATGGATGCTCGGGGCTGGTGCCGCGAAGCAATCCGCGTCGTTGCATCATTGCAGGGGCATCCTGTGTATCGGAAAACCAGGCCTGGCTGATATCTCTATCCTCAGCGCTGCGCTGGCGGGCTATTTGCTCAAGCCGCGCTGCGCCGAGGTGCTGTGTGAGCATATGCAGTGTGGATGCCGAGCCAACAGCTTCGAGCTGTTTAGAGTCCCCTACTAACACAATCTTGGCTCCAGCAGCCTCGATATGGCTGAGGAGTTTGTGCAGCGTGCGAGTATCCACCATGCCGGCTTCATCCAGCACAATTACGTCCCGGTTGGTCAAGGTGAATGGTTTTCTGGCGTTATCGCTCTCCAGGCGCATAAGCAGCGCATGGATGGTTTGGGAGTCAATACCGGCGCTTTTTTGCAGCTCGGCCGCAGCTGCCCCTGATGGAGCCAACCCGAGTACGCGGTGCCCGGCTGCGCTATAGGCAATTCTGAACGCGGCCAGTGATGCGGACTTTCCAGTGCCAGCAGCACCCTGGATGATTGCGATTTGGCGTCCATCGGTGGCATGCAGCATGGCTTGAACCTGCTCATCACGAAGGGGAAATCCTTTCTCCTGTTCGCATTGCCGCAATGCTTGCGAGATTTGAGGGTCGGACAGGGTGAAGCGTTGCCTATGTCTTGAAGCTTTGCGAGCAAAGCGCAGCAGGTCGGTTTCGAGCTGCCTGAAGGTTTCAGTAGTGAAATATGGCTCCTCACCAAGGCTGTCCGGCAGGCGCACAATTCCCAGTTGCTGGGAGACGGCGGATTCAATCTCGGAGAGTGATCCAATACCGCCATGCAGGATGCTCAGCATGGCGACAGCGCGGTCGAGATCGTGATGTCTGAAGACAGAGTTGTTCTTAAATACCAGGGCTTCGGCGGCAAGCAGGGTAGTTGGCGTGAGATCTCCAGGCTCGGGTGACAGGTCAGCTAGGCAGGATTTCCATTCCTCTCGCAACGTTTCCCCTCCAACCCTGGCTTTGGTTTGGCGTGTTCTTTTCGCGACTGCTCGTGCCGCGTCAGCGCCTGATGCCCCCGTGGCCTTCAGGGCATTCTGAATTTCTTGGCGGCGTGTGGAAAAACGCATGATTGTGCTGTGATCAATGCCGGCGACGACCAGGCCGCTGCGTTCAGGAGCGCACTCAAGATGATTGGCGACTCTTGGGATATCTCGTTGCAGGATGCTTGCAAGGCTGGCATCAAACAGAGCGGCAATCTCCACTTGGCGGCGGTATAGCTCGCGGGCATCCAACGTTCTCCATTGGCCGTCGCTGCCGAGAACCAGATTCGGAAACTCCGCATGCACGTGAAGGTGCGGCTCCTGGTTGCGATTCGTGAAATGAAGATAAGTCGCTGCCACGACTTCGCCCGGATGAATCTCGCTGCCTTGTGCGCCAGTGCGGTAAGCGAAGATGCCACGACGTTCGAGGTGCAAGATGGTTCGACCGGTGGCTTCCATCATTGCACGCTCAAATGCCATTTGCTGATCTCGGGGAAGGGTGGCGTACAACAGTGACAACGACTTTTCGACGTTGAAAGACGTAGAAAATCCGGCCAGGGCTCGATTCTCATTGCTTAGCTGAGTTCGCCTTGTCTTGCTACAAAATGATTTTCCCGTCCTTGGGTTGATGCCAGACATAAGGGCTTTATAGTCGCCGTTCTTTGGTCTGGCACCGAGTTTCAGTTCGCTTGATCCGCTGCCAACAAAAGCAGCTAGTAGGGTATCGCCATCGAGCTTGAAGTAATAGTCTTCAGCACCTGACGATTTATGAGATATCTCCTCTCCAGTTTCATGGTATTCGGCACGCGCTTGGATGTCTTCTGTGTTGAATTTATCGATTGTAAAAATGCTCATATTTGATCCTCAAGATCGAGGATCGACATCAGGCCGGCCTTTACGCCATCGCCCGCGGCATCAGTGACCCTGGCGCTCAACAGGGAAATTGAGCGAGCTATTTCATCCTGAATAACCTGGGCTGTAGCGCGATCTAGCTGGATTACTTTCGTTGTCTTTAAAGAGAATCGGCGATTAATAATGGCTACAAGGTCGTCAACCTCAATCGACGTTATTATTTTTTCAAGAACACGGCTTTGAGCGATGCCAAGGGATTTGGCTAGATTAACCAATGCTATTTGGTTCGCATGACTCTCTATGTTCTGGCTGTAGATTTTTCTCATGACATGCCTCATTGAATATGCCTACTACATTATTAGTAGAGGCACATGAGCATGAGCTTGTGCAATAGTTCATTTGTGGATTTGAGTTTGACGCTGGTGCAACCTTCGAAGAAGGTGCAGCAGTGTTAAATGAATTTCTCTTCTGTTCATGTCTTTTTTCTTAATTTGTATTGTGGTCTCTCGCTGTCGAGTCTTTTCGTCTCTTGTCTTGTTTGTTCGGCTGTCGTCGCTGCTTTTCAAGCATTTATCGTTTTATAACTGAAATTAACTTGGGCGGTAGATTCCATTGCTCGCGGATTGCTGTAATGATTAATAAAAGTAAGGGGGAGTTATGGCTAAAGGGCAAGCAAGAATATCGCTTCATGGGCAAAGGGACGTTCTAATTAAGTTGCTCAAGGAGTATGTGACTCTAAGCGATATGGCTTTGGTTCTGAGAGGGGTTGATGTACATGTGTCCACTTCAAGTTTGTATAGATACATGCTTAGCGATTTATCTGAAGAGTATAAGGAATATC
Organism: Pseudomonas sp. LM13; assembly: GCF_041381355.1. Classification (NCBI taxonomy): domain Bacteria; kingdom Pseudomonadati; phylum Pseudomonadota; class Gammaproteobacteria; order Pseudomonadales; family Pseudomonadaceae; genus Pseudomonas; species Pseudomonas sp. LM13. Next base: position 942 of record NZ_JACBXH010000067.1, on the reverse strand, counting down.
TTTGGCATACAGGGCGTGGGCTATTGAAGAGCAGGCAGGGCCAAATCCAGAGCCAAGGACGGGGAGCTTCAAGGCTAAAGGTGACGGTTAGCAGGGAGCAGGCTGATGCCAAAATATCTAACCAAAAAGATTTCAATAAATTTATGTCTACTAATAGGTGATGCATTATGAGAATTATTGTGGCTGGTATAGGTGGTAATGTAGGGAAGTCAACATTGGCTGCGCACCTGCTTGTGCCTCGTATGAATAACGCCAAGCTCCTCATTGTTGAGTCAATCAATCAAGACACCAAAGATCTGGTTGATGATTTTGAGACGGTACGTGGTGAGAAGTTTAGGCAGATATATTTAGAGCTGGTGGTGAATGATGACCTAGTTGTAGATGTAGGTGCGTCAAACGCTGAGGATTTTTTTGCAGGGCTGACGTCGTTGAATCAGGGATATGATGAGGTTGACTTTTTTCTTATACCTACCGTGCCTGGCTCGAAGGAGCAGGATGAGTCAATTTTAACTGCGCGTATGCTTGCAGCAATGGGTGTTGATAAAAGTAAGATTCGGATTGTATTTAATCGAGTGCGTCGGAGTGTTGAGGAAGAGTTCCCTGTCCTTTTGAATGCTGCTAAGGAGTTTGATTGTTTTATTGCTAATCCGGATTGTATGGTTTTTGAGAATGATATTTATGCGGATTTGGCTGGCTTAAAAATGCCATTGAACGAGGCATGTGTTTTTGCTGAGAATAGTTTGCATAAATTAAAGACTGATTTGAGAAAGGTAGCCAAATTCTCCGAGCAATATTTTCGCTATGCAAGGCTGCTTAATGTTGCTAAGAAGGCAGGGCGGCGGCAAAAACTGAGTGCAACACCTGACCTTTCCGGTACGGTGCTGCCCCTATGTCTTATACCGAACTCAGCGTTGAAGAGCGCGCCACCATTCAAATCGGTCG
>NZ_JACBXH010000066.1:0-12785 GCF_041381355.1 Pseudomonas sp. LM13 | reverse complement strand
CCTCAAGGTGAAACCTTTGGAGGTCAACCAGCAGGCGGTCAGAAAAAAGCTCGACGTAGTGCTCTGTTGCTTTGGCAAGGAACTGCTCGAAAGCCGTGTTCAGATACCTCGCAAGGTCGCGGGCAAGCGCTTCGTCGTGGCTGAGCGACCACCGGATTTGCGCAGGCAATTTCGGGTTGGCCGCGAAATGCTTCGGGAATGTGAGGTAGTACTGGAAGCCAGTGTTGGCTTGATAGACCAGGTGGGGGACACCCGTTTTGCTTTGGCGCTTGGACATGATGGCATACCTTTTGGATTCACAGACGGACTGTGAGTAATCCAATGCCATCAAATCTGGCCTGAAACCCGCGTTCTAGACGGGTTTCAGTGTTGAATTGGTGGAGCCGGGGGCTTTATAACTACTGTTGTAAGATGTTGATTCAAAAGAATATTTATATAGGTTTATTGATAAGTGCCCCCTGAAATGCCCCCTTTGGAAACTCCCGACGAATGGTCGATAAGGAGTTGAACTGGCGTCCTTTGCGATGGTTTTGCCTGTCGACCTGAGGGCATCAGATGAGGATGCGGCGTGACATCTTGAATTATACGCGTGCTTGTGGTTTTATCAGCCGGAGGCCTTATGCAGAGACCTGCCACCCGCTATAGCGAACCCTTGTAGGGACTGCAATCTTTCTATTCATACGTTGACTCTGTGCTGCTAGCAGCCTTGTCGGTATTCGCGGGTGATGCCTCTCCGGCTGCGTAAGCACGAAGGGTTTCGTATGAGCAGCTATACCTCTCGCCTACAGCGCCATCTCAAGAATCACGCCAAGCAGCTCCGCTCTGTTGCCGATACCAGGCACAGCGAAGCTTTGGACATCGCTGCGGCCGACTTCGGATTCTCTGGCTGGAAGCAAGCCACCGCCCATATGGCCATGGCTGAAATTCGGATACGAGACGCGCAAGCGTCGTTTGCCAGCGAGGTTACTCGCCTGGCTGCAGAACTGCGTGTATTACCTGGCTATCCGTACCGGCTAGAAGATCGCACCGGTGTGAGATTTGAACCGGCTGACAAGCATCAAACCGAAGCAGTAGCCAAGCGCTTGGTGTTGCTCCAGCTGTTCGAGGACATTCATGCACCCAAGGGGCTCTGCCATTCAGTTAGTGCTCGGCTCTGGTTCCGTGCGCCGATGCTGTTCGATGACGCCGCTGAGATCTGCCAGGGTGCTCCTTGGAATATCAGACGCCTTTCGCACGCACTGATGAATGAGCCCAAAGCTTCTGAAAATGCGTGGCTACATGTCCAGCCATCAACCCCAGAAGCCGCGCGCATTACGATTATCGAGTACCTGCACGCATTGCATTCAATATCTGTGATCCGTTCGTTGAATGGGTCTCCTGAGGAAGTTGCTGGGCACCCAGGATTCAAAGAGTTTGCCGGTTTTGCATTGAATGCCCTGCTGGCCGGTAAGGAGTCTAAAGAGGCTCTCCTCGGGTTGCTGGATCACGCGGGACTCAGCGGTTGGGTACAGGCAACCTCTAGTCTCATCGATCCCAAACGATTGTATTGGGCCGGCCGTCAGGATTCGGAGAACCTGCAACCCAATGAAGGCGTATCGATGGTGATTGGATCCGCCTTACACCCAAGCCTACGCAGGCCGCTGAACTCGCTCTCACACGAAAAGCATGAAGAAATTTCTCATGCTTTGGCGCGTGTCGGCAAGCTTGTCCAAGGGAAACCAGGCTTGGAGCGCAACCTCAGCGAGATCCGTGAAACCCTTGCTGGCTGGATGGCTTTAGAGATTGGTGGCCAGGAAAGGGCTGGCAAGTGCTATTTCGGGATGTCCCGCACTTATCGAGCAGTGCCATTCCTTGCTCCGGCAGAAGAGAGAGTTGTTCGCACCGCCATTCAGGGTATCCGAGACTGCATTGAAGCAGGCTACGAACATTGCACGCCACGATCGAGGTTGCTGAGCCAGATCCATCTGCTGCAACAGAAGTTCGACCGTTGGATGGAGAAAACTGAAGGTCACTGGCAGAAGACCACTTACAAGCTACCGATGGACTCCATTGGCCTAGTGGCCACCGACCCTAAGCACGAACTTTCATTCGACTCTGAGTCTGTCTGGGAACAGACAGCGATCATGGGGGGCAGCTGGGAAGCCGATTTAGTCGCTGCGGTCCGGCCCCTCCTATTCAAGTCGTGGCAGGAGGAAGAAGAGGGCATGGGGTATGAGTTCAATGCAGCAGACCCAGATAGCGAGCAGTCAATTCTTGAGCATCTGCATGATCTTGTTTTCTACCGCTACACGGGCGCAGCGCTGACGCGTTCGCAGTATGAGAAAGAGGTGCGCAACGCTTTCTACTTCGAACCTGAGCATGTCTGGTTCAAACAACGAAAGATCAGATGAACTGAGCGTTGGGGGGAACGTTATTACCTGTGGGTAGCAGTCGGGTCATCTGCTTGGGTTTCTTTCGAGATAGCGCACCATGGGCTCATCTAGGGCGATCTCAGCTGAGGTGCGGTATGAGGCACTCGATGGTTCCATGTCACAACTGTGGCAAAGCGATGGTTCCGAGAACGACATATAGCCGTGGTTTCTGGGGCTATTCGCCTTCGTCGAATCATTGCCCCTTTTGCCTGAGTGAGAACTGGCATGGAGCAAATCCAGGATTAGGGGCTCGGTTGTTTGCGTTGGTTGGCCTGGTTCTAGGTGTTCTGGCCTGTGTGTTGATGGGAGCGTTTCTATTCAAAGTGCAGTGGTGGCTGGGCGTTGAAGGGCAATGGCCTTTATTGAGCCTAACCACATGCGCGGTGTCAGTTCTTGCGGGGTATCGCTTCTACAACTGGTTTGTAGACTTCTGAATAATCACTCCCGCTCAGAACGCTAGGTAGGAACCGGCCAAAAGAAGTCCTCGATTACTTGCGTAGGTTTGCTGGACTGCAATTTATGCTCTAGCGGGCCGGTATCCCTCTTCATATATCTATATCTGGCGACTGCTCAACTGATGTTGCGAGGAAAGGACGCTCGTAGATGACGTAGAAGATCGCTCGGTAGCACTGCAGGTAGCTTCGCGGTGCCTTTATTGGACAGCTGGATGGCAACGGTTTTGTTAAAGTCCGAAAATTTTACTTGGACTTTTTCTAGTACATGTTTGCGGCCGGCCAGAAGAACATCGGTAGCATCGCGTACATCTTTTACCCCTTTGAGCAAAATTTTCCCTGTCACCCCTTCATCTATTTCGACACCGGAGACTTGGAGCGAGTCGACGGTGACTGTCTGATCTACCGCGTCCTGCAGAGCCGAGACCCACTCGATCAGGTTTACCGAAGGAGGCGTCACTACCAGGTTGAAATTGCAGGCTTCAAGTAAGCGGCTGATCAGTTCCTTGAGGCTGCGCTGGTAATTTCTGAGCTCAATGTGGGGAGGGGAGTCGAAAAGCGTGAACTCCGTTGTCCGGTACCCTATTCGATCAAGCACTTCTTCACTCCCAAAGGGGGTCGATATCACCTCCTGATAACTGTACTTTTCGATGTAACGCCCCTCGATGAAGTCATCCCTGATTCGTTCGATAGCGAAGCCATCCATGCTCTCCTCCGTGAATGGCATGTCCATGAGCTTCTTCCCTACTGATCGAATCGATGAAGGCCATTGGGCATTCAGCCATCTCACCCTGTTCATGCTAGCTCTCCTTGCGTATCACCAGCTGCTTGAGCTTGCACTCTGAGTTCCTTGATTACCTTCGCAGCGGTTTCTTCAATGATGCCCAGATAGATTTCTTTGTCGCCGGCGGTGACCGGCCGGATCGTCTTGGTGTATTCGAGTTCTACCAGCCGGTAAGCACCTCGGACGAAGTACTTGAAACCTTTCCCTTGCATCGGTTCCTCAAACGCTGCCTCAAATTCAACCATTGGTTGTGGTGCCTTGTGCAGTACGGAGCGCCAGATAATCGAGGTGATGAAGAAACCCTTCTTGGTCAGGCTCTGGTACTCCTCGGACGCTAGTAGCGTCTCGCCCTTTCTCGCTGTTCCAATAGGGTGTTCAGATCATGATAGTCATGAGGGAGGAGAGAGATGGCGCTGACCAAGTCATCCCGGCTGTCTTTGGCGGAGTAGAAAATCCCCCTGTCCTTTGCCAGTTCAAGCAGAACCTTTTCGTTGATTTTCTGCTTGGCCGACATCAACGCGTCGTGAATTTCCTTGTCCGTCGCACAGTACTGAAGCGCATTTTTGATCATTGGCGGGACAGCTCCAGCTCACAGAAGGTGGTGCGTACGTGTTCAAGTTTGCCGAAGTCAATGGCATCCAGAATCTGCCGGAGATCGTCCCCGCCTTGATAGTCAGTTACGTACTGGTCTTTTGCCTTGGCGAAATTAGCAGAAGCGTTTTGGTGTGGGTCAACCAGGCGGATCGTGACTTCTGTTTCGGCCTTGATTACTTGGTAGTGCATCAGGTACTCAATGAGGTAAAGAAACTCATCGGTCGTGATTCCTCGCTTACGCATGAAGATCACGAAGCCTTGCTTGCTCCCCTTTTTGGGGTTTACGTAGGACAAAATGATCCAAGGCGCGGTCAGCATATCTAGCGTTGCAGCTTTGGCATGTTCGAGCTGGACGTTCTTCTTGCGAACCAGATGGGGATAGTAGAACTTGCAGTAATCCCGTTCTGGCAGTAGACCGATGCCGCCGCGCAAGTGGATGATCTCGTGGTGAACGTTGTTCAGCCAGTAAATATCCTCAGGGCCCATCACAACGATCTTGGAGCCCTTCGGGATGTCCAAGTCGTCACATTTCACCTTTTCAAGGATCTTGGCGAAGTCCTTGTCATACTCGTTATCATGGTTGTAGACGAAAAGAAGTCCCTGGATGTTCGCTGACACATCCGGGTGGATGTAGGTGTCGCTAAACTTCTGGCTGATCTCGGCGCACCGCAGGCTCATGGCTAGGCTCTCGATTGCCTCCCGGATGGCCTGGGTTTTGATGGTGCCCTTCGCGTAGCTCTTGAGGTCGCAGTTCACGTAGGTGCGAGACTGCGAATACGGCTCGTCATACCAGAAGACGACATCGGAGGGGTGGGTCTTCGCCTCGTGCGCCTCTTGGTGCTCGCACGGCCAGTTGATGTTGGTGTGCTCCATGCGCCCCCAGAGAAACTCGTTGAAAATTCCTTTCGATAGCTTCTCCGCCATCTTCGCGATGTTTATCGTCTCGGCCATGATTCCTTGGGCTCTCTAATGTTTGTGTAAAAGCGGTGCTGGCACCGTGATGGCACTTATAATAGCTCAGTGGCGACGATGGATAGGCCGATTACAAAATGATTACCTGTCCGCCGTTGGTACTAGGTGTTCGTGCAAAATGACTCCAAACACTCGGGGACTTGATGAGTATCTTTGTTGGACGGCTAACGCCGCAGACCCGCTTGCGAATCTGGGCTCAGCATGCCCCCGTCATTGAGCAGCACATGCGCGCTGCTGCCGAAGAGGCACGACACGACTATTTTGAGTATCTATACGTGCACCGTGACGATAGTCGACGGACGATCCAGCTGTTTGCCGGTACCCACCCGATATCGACTAACGACGACGGCAGTCCCCTGGCAGAAGGCGGTGCGGCGCTCGTGTTGTCACAGGACACCAGATTTGGCCACGTTGCGGCGTTAATCTACCCCTACGAAACGTGCCGGCGCACAGAGAAGCCGATTTTCTGGGGCTTCTTCGATAGTCCGGCTGATGCAACCGCCGATAAATGGCTTGATCGTGCGGTGCACGACTTCGCTCGCTGCTGCCGCGCATCCAGCGTTGTAGATCAGACGGTTTATCACTCTGACCGGTTCCGAATGCGGTGGCTCAAGTTTCGAAGCAGAATACTGTGTCTGCGTAACCGACTTCCCGGCGGCATGAAGCTGATCAGCGCTAAGCCGTCGTGGGGCAGGAGGATCATGGCCGGCGTTGCTGTGAGCGTCACCGTGTTAACTGCCTGGCTTAATCTTCCAAGCATGCTGGCGACGTTGTCTGGCTACAGCGTGCCTGGATTATGGGCTTTGCTGCATCAGAATCCTCCAGTTGGTAGCGCACCTCCATCTGGATCACAAGCGTCAGTCTCTGCTGCATCTTCGCTAGCAAACAGTCCCTTGAAAGAAATATCTACTCAGACAGAGCCGGCTACTGCGACGGTGGCGAAAGGTGTCGAGATGCCCGTTATTTCCGGCTGGTACACGTTCTGCCCTACCGTGGCTGACCAAGCTAGCCCGAAACTTCTGGATTTCCTCTATGACGTGCGAGCGAATGCCGGCAAAGTGGCGTTTTTCGACGTGCAGGTGGACATCGAGTGCGTTTTGGGCCGGCAGCCGGACTATGAGGCGGCGTTCAACAGGCTCGAAGATGCGGGCGAGGTACTCTACCTCTTCCGCGTTCCGCTAGTAATGAACGGCGATTCTGTCACTCCCCGGCAATGGGTTAGCGGCAAGCGCGATCCCTCCGTTCTGCGTACCATGTACAGCGACAATGGTTCAGCGATAGCAATACACAATGGGAACGACAGTCGTAATCCCCTGTCACGTTTTCAGCCCCATGTTGAGGGAAGCAACGACATCCTCTTTGGGCCCTATGCGATAAAGGAAAGCTCTGACGACGATGCCATCACGTTCGATCTGAACGCTTCTTTTCTTGACAGCGCCGCTCTGCAGCAGGCGACCACTATCGCGGAAGAACTCCGTGGCACCCGTGCGCCGTCTACGACTTTGCATTCGCCGGCCGGGCAAGGCGGGTCATAACCGTATTTTTGTTCCGCGCAACTGCCATTCTGTTTGTGGTTGGGAATGTTTGCGTACCAACAGCGCAATGTTCGAAGCGCGAGCGTTAAAGATCCGACTGGGGCGGAAGCCGCGGATCAGAAGGTTCAGCCTTTCGTAACTCTCTGCCTATCATCACTTTGGCATTCGTTGATTCTGGTCAACTGCGAGCCAGGGGCATCCGTCGTCGTCTGTTGTGCAACCTTTGCACTTAATGTTGCTTTACGCCTGCAATGTCGTGATTTGCCGCCCATCTAACGCGCGCCAGAGCGGCAGCGTTATATTACCAACCCCGCCTCCATATATTTCTGACAGAAAAACCGCCTGAAAGCGAATTTCTGATGCCGGGTGAGATGCCAACATTTGGGCTCTAGAAGCAGTTGGAACCGTGGCCATGAGCAGAGAACCGCAAGCGATAGTCGCCTTGCTGGATCAGCAATATGAGCAGTTGTTGGTGGACGCGAGACGCCAGGCTGCAGGTTATGTGGATGTCCATGAAGCTGTACAAAAAGACCGGGGTCAAATCTGTCGTGGCTGCCGTGTCAATCAAGAAAACGAGCCCGAATCTCTTTGTCTCTGATCTCGGATTTTAAGCACTGTGGTGGTTGAGCAGTTGGCGTGTCGTGCTGTTGCCCTGATCCCCAGTCCGGCGGCAAGTAGCTCACTAACGCGAGCGTGAAGGGCCACGTCAACCGGACGGCCCTGGTACTTCCCTTGGTTCTTAGCTTTTTCGATTCCTTGAGCCTGCCGGGCGCGTCGCTGTTCATAATCCTTGCGGGCAATGGCGGCCATCATGTCGAGCATCATGTTGTTGATTGCTCCGAGCATACGGGCGGTGAACTCATCGCCTGTAGTGTCGCGCATTCCTTGGTGACTAGTTGGAAGATCGAGAGCCACGATTCGCAGTCCCTTCCTGTCGATGGCTGCTTTGAGCTTCGCCCAGTCATCAGCCGGCAGGCGGGACAGTCGATCAATGCTTTCCACCAGCAGAACGTCTCCGGTGCGGGAGTCAGCAAATAAACGCAGCAACTCGGGACGATCAGCTTGGGTCCCCGATGCGTTCTCGGTGTAGTGTGCGGCTATGACCTTGCTGTGGTCAGTGGCGAACTGTTCCAGAGCGGAACGGGCGCGAGAGGCATCCTGTTCGGCGGTACTGGCTCGAAGGTATGCACGGACGAACATGCTTGATCCTCTAGGCGTGCTGTTCCAATTTGGGTGTTTCAGATTAATCGTTTCATTTTGGGTGCTACTTATCTCGTGATAAGAATGCGCTGTTGTGGAGTCGCCTGTATCAGCTGAGGCATACCCAAAAATGCTGTCCCACACGGGCTTACCTAAAGTTTTCATCTCGACTGCTGACTTTGAGTTTTTAGCCGATAGGGGCGCTCAAGGCGACGGTGTGCCGATAAAATTACGGTGGCTTCGGTGGGTCATCCGAGCCGCTACGCTCATTCTTTTTATCCAAACGCCACGCCACCACCAAGCCAATCAGTGCTGTTGTTCCCAGTACCAATAGGCTCGAGCCGATGGCTATCAGGAGCATGTGATAGCGGTCTTCCATAACGATTCCTATTAGTCAGTAATGTGTGAGCGACGGACCGTTGCCACAGTGGAGGCCTGACGGCAACGCGACGTCCATATTTCAATATCTAACCCCAACTTCAGCGCGAGCCCGTTGCCGTAGTGGCGGTCACACGACGGCACCACCATCGGTCTGCTGCTGTGCAAAAGCAAGAACAAGGTCGTGGCCGAATACGCACTACGCGACAACGCTCGCCCCATAGGCGTAGCCGAATATCAACTGGTGGAATCTCTTCCACCCGAGCTGCAGACCAGCCTACCCAGCATTGAACAGATTGAGCGTGAGCTGGCAGGCGACGGCGCATCCATGGAAGAAGACTCACAATGACCGAACAGACCCACAACCCAACCAACAGCTACACAGTGCCCTCGGTATCCATCACCACGGCGCACACAGGCGCCTCCAGCAAGGCCAATGAGTTGGGCATGCGTACCATGCAGGAACGCGCCTACGCCAAGCGCGGCGAAAAGTACTTGCTGATCAAATCGCCCCCAGCATCCGGTAAGTCACGCGCACTGATGTTTATCGCGCTGGACAAGCTGCACAACCAGGATTTGCAACAAGCCATCGTGGTGGTGCCTGAGCGCTCCATTGGCGGCAGCTTCGCCGATGAGCCGCTGACTCAGCACGGCTTCTATTGGGACTGGCAGGTGGCGCCACAGTGGAACCTGTGCAACGCCCCAGGCATTGACGAACCGCGCGTGGCCAAATCCAAGGTGGAAGCCGTGCGCGCCTTCCTGGAAAGTACCGACAAGACGCTGGTCTGCACCCATGCCACCTTCCGCTTTGCCGTGGAAGAGTTGGGCATCGAAGCCTTCGACAACCGCCTGATTGCCATCGACGAGTTCCACCACGTTTCCGCCAACCCAGACAACAAACTGGGCAGCCAACTGAGCGCATTTATCAACCGCGACAAGGTGCACCTGGTTGCCATGACCGGCTCCTACTTCCGTGGCGACAGCGAGGCCGTGCTGGCCCCCTCGGAAGAGAACAAATTTGAAACAGTGACGTACACCTACTACGAGCAGCTCAACGGCTACCGCTGGCTCAAGTCCCTGGATATTGGCTACTTCTTCTACACTGGGAAGTACGTGGATGCGGTCGCCAAGGTGCTGGACCCGGCGCTGAAGACCATTGTCCACATTCCAAACGTAAATGCCCGCGAAAGCCTCAAGGACAAGGAACGCGAGGTTAACGAGATCATGAGCGCGCTCGGCGAGTGGCAGGGTGTCGACCCGACAACCGGCTTCCACCTGATCAAAGCCAAAGACGGCCGTACGCTGAAAGTGGCCGACCTGGTGGATGACAGCGACCCAATCAGACGCTCCAAAGTGCTCGGCGCACTGAAAGACCCGGCGCAGAAGAACAACCGCGACAACGTGGATGTGATCATCGCGCTGGGCATGGCGAAGGAAGGCTTTGACTGGATCTGGTGCGAACATGCGCTGACCATCGGTTACCGTTCGAGTCTGACTGAAATCGTACAAATCATTGGCCGTGCCACACGTGACGCTGAAGGTAAGGAGCGCTCGCGCTTCACCAACCTGATCGCTGAGCCAATGGCTGACCAAGCTGCTGTAGCTGAAGCGGTAAACGATATGCTCAAGGCCATTTCCGCCAGCCTGCTGATGGAACAGGTGTTGGCCCCGCGCTATGAGTTCACCCCGAAAGATACTGGGCCGAAAGAAGGTTTCAATTACGGGCCGGAGGGGTATCAAGCGGGTGGCACCAACCTGGGCGTGAATGAAACAACAGGCCAGTTCCATGTCGAGATCAACGGCCTAACCACACCACAGAGCACAGAAGCCACGCGCATCTGCAAAGAAGACTTGAACGAAGTAGTGACCAGCTTCCTGCAAGACAAAACCGTCCTGGAGCGCGGGCTATTCGACAAGGAAAACACCTTGCCGGAAGAGCTGACCCAAATGCGCATGGGCAAGATCGTGCGCGAGCGTTACCCCGACTTGAGCGACGTTGACCAGGAAGCCATCCGCCAGCATGCCATCGCCGCCATGAACATTACCCAGCAGGCCAAACTGGCTCTAGCGCAAGTTGATGCTAGCGGTAGCGACAACGTGCAGGGCAGCACGGCGCTGCTAGATGGCGTACGTAAGTTCGTAAACGTGCGCGAACTGGATATTGACCTGATCGACCGCATCAACCCATTCGACGCGGCCTATGCAGTACTGGCGAAGGCGATGGATGAAAAGTCTCTGCGCCAGGTGCAGGCCAGCATTGCGGCCAAGAAGGTGAGCATCCCCGAAGATGAGGCGCGAGAGCTGGCCAGGCGTGCTCTGCAGTTCAAAAACGAACGCGGCCGCCTACCCGACATCAACTCCGCCGATGCCTGGGAAAAACGCCTGGCTGAAGGCGTAGCCGCATTGGCACGCTACCGTGCCCAAGCCAAAGCGGCGCAGGGGGAATCCGCCAATGGCTGAGATGAACGATGACGACCTGCTGGATGCGCTGGGGGTAGAAGTCCCAACGCTCAAGACAGCCACTCGAACTCCTCGCGAAGAGCGCATCATCGCCGGCTTCGAGGATATTCAGCGCTTCTATCAAACTCACGGGCGCGCCCCACTGCATGGCGAAGACCGCGACATCTTCGAGCGCTTGTATGCCGTGCGCCTGGATCAACTGCGCAAGCTGCCGGAGGCACACACCTTACTGACCGGCCTGGATAGTCACGGCCTACTGTCAGGTGCTGCGGTCGCCACAGTAAATGTGGATGACCTAGATGAGGACGCCTTGCTGGCTGAGCTGGGCATCGGCGGTGAGTCCGTTGATCAGGACGACATCACCGTTCTGCGGCATGTGCGATCCAGCGCGGCAATCAAGGCGGCAGAAGAAATTGCCGCTCGGAACCCATGTAAAGACTTCGAGAAATTCAAGCCGCTTTTTGATGAAGTGGAAATAGGCCTCAAGCAAAAACGCTGGGTGACCAAGCCTTTTGGCAAGAATGCCAGTATTGAAGCGGGAGACTTCTTCATTCTGAGCGGGCTCATTGCCTACGTCGCCGAAGTCGGAGAAACCTACAAAACGCCGAATGCGGAGACCAATGGGCGTTTACGCGTTATCTACTCCAATGAGACGGAAAGCGATCTGTTACTGCGGTCCCTACAGCGGGCGCTCTACAAAGACAGTGAGGGGCGCGCCGGATCTCGGCTTATTAAGGTGGATTCCGGCCCGCTGTTCAGCGACATAGCTGAGCCTGACGACATAGAGAGCGGCATTATCTACGTGCTGCGCAGCCAGTCCAACCACCCCTTCGTAGCCGAACACCGCGAGCTGATCCACAAGATCGGCGTAACCGGCGGCCGAGTGGAAACCCGCATCGCAGGCGCAGACAAAGACGCCACCTATCTGCTGGCGGATGTGGAGGTGGTCGCGACATACAAACTGCACAACCTGAACCGCACCAGGCTTGAAAACATCTTCCACCGCCTGTTCGGTGCGGCGCAGCTGGACTTGACCATCGAAGACCGTTTCGGTCACCCGGTTAAACCAAAGGAGTGGTTCTTGGTGCCCCTACATGTGATCGACGAGGCGGTTGAACGCATTCGGGATGGGTCGATTACCGATTTTGCATATGACCCGCAAACGGCTCGTCTACTGAAATGTTGCTGACGCACCGTGGTGGTATACGCTTCGCGACACAGTAAAACCAAAAATTCGCTACCCTCTAATATCTGTAAGGAATGGGGTCTTATTTTTTTGTGATGATAGAAGCCTTACGGAGCCACAACACCATACGAAGAGTGAGAGCTTAACGCGGCTGCCCCCCCCGGGAGTACTGAGTTACAGGCTCTCCCAAAACCGTGGAAATCGCCGCGACTTTTCATATACAGGGAAAATTTCTTTTCGCCTTTGAATTTCCATTTTCTAACACAGCGAAAAGTAAGAGTGGAAAGTCGCTGAAACCCACAGCGTTACTGGGTTACCCGCTGCTGAGAGGTCTTGGAGGACATATCGTGGGGGTTGGCCCAATTATCTGCGTGGTCGTTGCGGTACCCGGCACGTATTGCATCAGCAATTGGCATTGGGACGGAGCGACGTTGCCGTTTGGATGTTTAAGCTGGGCATCCACCGCCGTGAGGTAAAAGCTCAACTGGCCCAGATGCTCGGGCTTGAACTTTCCGGCCTTGAGCTCGATCACCACGTAGCAGCGCAGCTTGAGGTGATAGAACAGCAGGTCGATGAAAAACTCGTCACCGCCCACATCCAACAGCACCTGTTGGCCGACGAAGGCAAAGCCGGCGCCCAACTCCAGCAGGAACTCGGTGACATGCCTCACTAAGGCGTTTTCGATCTCACGCTCCTGTGCTTCATCGGTCAGGCCGAGGAAGTCGAATCGGTAAGGATCTTTCAGCGACTCGCGGGCCAGGTCGGACTGCGGTTTGGGCAGGTGGTTTTCGAAGTTGCTGACTGCCTTGCCAC
>NZ_JACBXH010000065.1:0-12867 GCF_041381355.1 Pseudomonas sp. LM13 | reverse complement strand
CTAGGGCGCGGGCCTCATCGCGCAATGCACGCGCTTCCCGGAGGCTAACCTTCGGATAGGTGCCCAGCGACATTCGTTTCTGTTTGGTAGCCCAATAATATCTGAAGTGCCAAGACTTTCCGCCAGAGGCAGATACCGCCAGAGACAGGCCATCGAAGTCGGTGAGGGTATAGTCTTTGCCAGTCGCCCGAGCCTGCCGGACAGTGACGTCTGTGAGCGCCATGGTATAGCTCCTGAACATAGGTCAGGGCTAGATACTTGTCTCGCAGGGCACACTCCTCCAGCAACAATCCGGAAACCGCGCACCCCGCAAAGATGGACTTAAAAGTGGACTTAAACGTCCTGGCTGGGGGTGGTTTACAGTGGATTTCGCTGGAACGAAAAAAGGGCCTTACGGCCCTTGTTTCAATGATCTGGAGACGTCAGTGGATGTCTCTAGATCACAATTTGGAGCGGGAAACGAGACTCGAACTCGCGACCCCGACCTTGGCAAGGTCGTGCTCTACCAACTGAGCTATTCCCGCATTACTTGCAGCAAAATTGGCGTCCCCTAGGGGACTCGAACCCCTGTTACCGCCGTGAAAGGGCGGTGTCCTAGGCCACTAGACGAAGGGGACGCTGCCCGGAAGCTACTGCTTTACTCCGGCTTTCAGCGTGTTGCGTTTGGCGCTTCACGCTGCAAGTGGCGCGCATTCTATGGAGGCCTCGAATAGCCGTCAAGCATTGTTTTCAAAAAAATTTCATCTCATCCTCGACCAACAACCAGAGCTATCGGCCACACCGTCAAGCCACTACACTCAGGCAAAAAGCCAGCGGCTCGAGAGGTACAGTCAAGTGTCTCCATTAATGATCACAGGGTTAGTCCTGGCCGGTCTGCTCGTTCTAGTCTTCATCGTCTACTCCATCCAGATCGTCGAGAAGAACAATCTGGAAAAAGCCCGGAAACGCGCAGACCTCACTGACCGTTGTCGCCGCTGCGCCAACCTGTCCGAAGGTCTGCCTGGCCAGATGGTTACCCCCGCGTTGAAGCTGCTGCTGACTCGGATGGAGCTGAGCCTTAGCGAGCGCCTGCTACCGCTGGACAAGGGCAACGACAAACTGGCTGCGCGTATCCAGGCCCTGCGCGCCGACGTGGCCAAGGGTGATGCGCTCGAGGTCCGCAACCCGCCAAGACAGATACTCACCGAAACGCAGGCCAAGGAAAGCCGTTTCATGCTTGAGGATCTGCATGCCCAGATCGTTCACGCGACCAAGGAAGGGCTGCTTGAGCAGGCAGAAGCCAAGCGCTGGGTGCAGGATATCCAGCGCATGTTGGCCATTCTGCACATCGAGTTCTTCACCGGACTGGGCAAGCTGGCGCTACAACAGAACCAGCCCCAACGTGCACGCCTGGCATTCGAACGAGGGATTCAGCATATCCGCCGTCAGGCAGTACCGGCTCCCTATCAGGCCCAACTGAAACAGTTGGAGGCGCTGCTCGAGCACGCCAATGCGCTGGTGCTGAAGAACGAAGTACCCAAAGCAGACGAATCCAGTGAGCTGGCCGAAGGCATGAAAGCCTTCGACGATGAAGACCTGTGGAAGAAGAACAATGTCTACTGATTGCGTCTGTGCAGCCCAGCCGGCCAGATCGCATGCAAACAACCACAGCGGAGTGCAATGATGTCCTTGACCGTGTTTGGCGCCCCCCTCTCTCCATTCGTTCGCAAAGTGCGCGTTTGCCTGAACGAGAAAGGCCTCGATTACCGGCTCGAAACGGTGATGCCTTTCACGCCACCCCAGTGGTACTACGAACTCAATCCCCTGGGCCGTATTCCAGCGCTCAAGGACGGCGAAGACTGCACACTCGCCGACTCCAGCGTCATCTGCCAGTACCTGGAGGAGGCCTATTCCGATACGCCGTCCCTGTATGGCGATGACGCCCAGCAATGTGGTCAGATACGCTGGCTCGAGAAATACGCGGACTACGAACTGGCACCACTGACCACGTTCACCGTGTTCCGTAACCGCATCCTTAAACCGATGTCAGGCCAAGCCTGTAATGAAGAAGCGGTGCAGGCGGCATTGCAGCAGAAATTGCCGCCGCATTTCGACTATCTCGAGCAGCAGCTGGGTCAGCGGGGTTTCTTCGTTGGCGACGAGCTATCGATGGCGGACATCGCCATAACCTGTCAGTTGATCAACATGGCACATGGCGGCGAGCACCTTGATGGCCAAAGCTGGCCGGGCCTGACTGCACACCATGCACGCATGCTCGAGCGGCAGTCGGTCAGTAGCCTGTTGCCGGACGAGCAGCGCATGAACAACAAGCTCAAGGAGATGGGCAAGGCCGCTGCGACCTGAGTCGCCACGCCACGACCGGTGCCTGCAGCGGACGCGGCAGGCACCGCAGAGCGTTCAGACAATCGCCTGTTCAGTCCCGCCTTTCCAGCAGCTTGCTGCCGACCCATTGCCGAGCATACTGATAGGCGCAGCGCCCGTTGCGATTGCCGCGCCCGGTGGCCCAGCGAATCGCGTCCTTTTCCAGCGCTTCGTCCCAATCCCACTGCAAGCACGCCCTGCCCGCCAGCGAATCGATCCAGTGGCGCACCACACTGAGGTAGTGCTGCTGGCTGAAGGGATAGAACGACAACCAGAGGCCGAAACGATCGGACAAGGCAATCTTGTCCTCCACCGCCTCGTTCGGGTGCAGCTCGCCGTCCACCATCTGCCAGTTCTCGTTGTCGCTCTGGCGCTCCGGCACCAGGTGACGGCGGTTCGACGTGGCATACAGCAGCACATTCTCCGGCGCACGCTCCAGGGAACCGTCGAGCACGCTCTTGAGCACCCGGTAGTCACCCTCGCCCGCCTCGAAGGACAGGTCGTCGCAGAACAGCACGAAGGCCTGGCGCTGCCCTGAAAGCAGCTCCACCACGCGCGGCAGATCCGCCAGGTGGTCGCGCTCGATCTCGATCAGGCGCAGCCCACGGCCGGCATACTCGGCCAACAGAGCGCGAATCAGCGACGATTTTCCAGTACCACGGGCGCCCCAGAGCAAGACGTGATTGGCGGGCAGGCCATCGACGAACTGCTGGGTATTGGCAGCCAGCAGATCACGCTGCCGGTCGATGCCGATCAGGTCGTTCAGACGCAGATCGAGATTGACCTCGAGCGGCGCCAGATAGCCGCTTCGGCCGTCACGCTGCCAGCGCGCCGCCAGCGTATGCTCCCAATCGATAACGGGCGGCTGCGCGGGCAGCAACGGCTCGATACGCGCCAACAGGCCTTCGGCACGCTGCAGGAAGGCTTTCAACTCGACATCCATGATTGACTCCAAACAGAAAAAGTCCGGCCGAAGCCGGACCAGACATCAACGCCTGCAAAAGCTATCGATCCCGCGCCGCTCGTGTTTCAGAGCAGCGCCTCGATATCCGCCGCCAGCGCCTGCGGCGCGGTACGCGAGGAATAGCGCCGCACCGTGCGGCCCTGATCGGCGATAAGAAACTTGGTGAAATTCCACTTGATCGCCTTGCTGCCCAGCAGGCCGGGCGCGCGCTTCTTCAGCTCGATGAACAGCGGATGGGCGTCGCCGCCATTGACCTCGACCTTGGCGAACAAGGGGAAGGACACGCCGAACCGGCGCTCGCAGAAGGTGGCGATCTGCGCCTCGCTATCCGGCTCCTGTCCGCCGAACTGGTTGCACGGAAAACCGAGCACGACCAGGCCTTGCCCACCGTAGCGCTGCCAGAGCTCCTCCAGCCCCTTGTACTGCGGGGTGAAACCGCATTGGCTGGCAGTGTTGACCACCAGCAGCACCTTGGCATCGAAATCGGCGAGCGTCTTTTGCGCGCCGTCGATGGTCACGCAGGGGATATCGAACAAAGGATCACGCATGCTGACTCCTTGCGGTTCAGGCTTCGCGGGGCTTCAGGTCGAGCGAGGCCGAATTGATGCAATAGCGCAGGCCGGTCGGTTTCGGGCCGTCGGGGAAGACGTGACCCAGGTGGGCATCGCAGCGGGCGCACCTGACCTCGATCCGGTGCATGCCATGACTGAAGTCGTCCAGGCTGGCGATGGCGGTATCGCTGACCGGCTGGAAGTAGCTGGGCCAGCCGCAGCCGGAATCGAACTTGGCGTCGGCATCGAACAGTGGCGCATCACAGCAGACGCAATGGTAGACGCCCGGCGTCCGGGTATCGTTGTACTTGCCGGTGAAGGGGCGCTCGGTGGCGCCGAGCCGGCAGATCTGGAACTGCTCATCGGACAGCTCCTCACGCCAGGCGTCGAGCGGTTTTTCCAGCTTGTCCATCGGTAGCCTCCTCGGGGTCTGTTCGCGTTTCGTCCCATGGCCACGACCTGGCGCACCGGTTGTTTGGAACGCACACGAAGCGCAACAGCACGCTATATAAAAAAGGCCGATCTGTACCTTTTCCGGTGGTCGGGCCGCACGTATCATGCCTCCCTCTTCGACGCCTAGTCTGGCAGCGGGGTTTCCGACTGCCAAGGCGCCCGGGTTCATGCCAAACGTGACCAGCCATTTCCGGAACTGGCACGTTTTCACTTCGGGACACTCAGGATCATGCAGGTCAGCAAATCGAACAAGCTCGCCAATGTCTGTTACGACATCCGTGGGCCAGTGCTCAAGCACGCAAAACGCCTGGAAGAGGAAGGCCATCGCATCCTCAAGCTGAACATCGGCAACCCGGCGCCGTTCGGTTTCGAAGCACCGGAGGAAATCCTCCAGGACGTGATCCGCAACCTGCCCACGGCCCAAGGCTACAGCGACTCGAAAGGCCTGTTCAGCGCCCGCAAGGCGATCATGCAGTACTACCAGCAGAAGCAGGTAGAAGGTGTCGGCATCGAGGACATTTACCTCGGCAACGGCGTGTCCGAGCTGATCGTGATGTCCATGCAGGCGCTGCTCAACAACGGCGACGAAGTGCTGATCCCGGCACCGGACTATCCTCTGTGGACTGCTGCCGTGAGCCTGGCCGGCGGCAAACCGGTGCACTATCTCTGCGACGAGCAGGCTAACTGGTGGCCAGACCTGGCCGATATCAAGGCCAAGATCACGCCGAACACCAAGGCCCTGGTGCTGATCAACCCGAACAACCCGACCGGCGCGGTCTATCCGAAGGAAGTGCTGGAAGGCATGGTGGAGCTGGCACGCCAGCACAAGCTGGTGCTGTTCTCCGACGAGATCTACGACAAGATTCTCTACGACGACGCGGTGCATATCTCCACCGCCTCGCTCGCGCCGGACGTGCTCTGCCTGACCTTCAACGGCCTGTCCAAGTCCTATCGCGTCGCCGGCTTCCGTTCGGGCTGGGTGGCGATTTCCGGCCCCAAACACAAGGCACAGAGCTATATCGAAGGCCTGGACATCCTCGCCAACATGCGCCTGTGCGCCAATGTGCCGTCGCAGCACGCCATCCAGACCGCACTCGGCGGTTACCAGAGCATCAATGATCTGGTACTGCCGCCGGGTCGCCTGCTCGAACAGCGCAACCGTACCTGGGAGCTGCTCAACGACATTCCGGGGATCAGCTGCGTCAAGCCCATGGGCGCGCTGTACGCGTTCCCGCGTATCGACCCGAAGATCTGTCCGATCCATAACGACGAGAAGTTCGTGCTCGACCTGTTGCTCGCCGAGAAGCTGCTGATCGTTCAGGGGACGGCGTTCAACTGGCCGTGGCCTGACCACTTCCGCGTGGTCACCTTGCCCCGAGTCGATGATCTGGAGCAGGCCATCGGGCGCATCGGCAACTTCCTCAAGACGTACCAGCAGTAACCGATGGATCTGCAGATCGACGACTTCTACAGGGACGCCGCGGGCAGCCTGCTCGCGCTGTACCAAGCGTTTCCGCGCAAGATCGCGCTCTACGTGGAAGACCTGATCGGGCGGGAAGAGCCGGACGAATTCGGCCTTCCCTCCAAACGCCATCAGAGCTGTCTGGGCGCCCTGCTCTGGCTCGCCGACGAAGGTTATCTGCGCTTCGAAAGTACCATCCAGTTCCAAGCCCTGGACCAGGCCGTGCTTACCGAGAAGGGCTTCATCCGGCTCACGCGCGCCGTTCCCAGGCAGTCACCGGACGACCGCACCCTGCCTCCCAGCGTATTGCGCATCCAGGCCAGCCTCGCCCACCAGCTTCGCGACGCGCTGAAAAGCGGGCACAGCGAACGCATCGCCCATCTAGCCCGCTTGTTGTTCGAGAACTATCCCGGCTCGCCGCAGCACTCCAGCCTTGGCACGTAGGCGACATAGCTTGAAATAGTCGTTCGGTTGAATAGCTCAAGGGCGCGCCTTATATAGCCTATCGTTCTTCCATTCCTACCCTGGAGTCTGCCGCAACATGATGCGCATTTTCTTGTTCCTGGCCACCAACCTTGCGGTCCTGGTCATTGCCAGCATCACCCTGAAGTTGCTCGGGGTCGATCGCTATACGGGGCAGAACTACGGCAGCCTGCTGGTTTTCTGTGCGGTGTTCGGCTTCGCCGGATCGCTCATATCGCTGTTCATCTCGAAGTGGATGGCCAAGATGAGCACCGGCACCGAGATCATCAGCCAGCCGCGCACCCGTCATGAGCAGTGGCTACTCCAAACTGTCGAGCAGCTTTCCCGCGATGCCGGCATCAAGATGCCCGAAGTCGGTATCTTCCCGGCCTATGAGGCCAACGCGTTCGCCACCGGCTGGAACCGGAACGATGCGCTGGTCGCCGTGAGTCAGGGCCTCCTCGAGCGGTTCTCTCCTGACGAAGTGAAGGCGGTGCTGGCCCATGAAATCGGCCACGTTGCCAATGGCGACATGGTCACCCTGGCGCTGATCCAGGGCGTGGTAAACACCTTCGTGATGTTCTTCGCACGCATCTTCGGCAACTTCGTCGACAAGGCGATCCTGAAGAACGAAGACGGCCATGGCATCGGCTACTTCGTCGCGACGATTTTCGCCGAACTGGTACTCGGCCTGCTCGCCAGCATCATCGTCATGTGGTTCTCACGCAAACGCGAGTATCGCGCCGATGAGGCAGGGGCTCAGCTGGCCGGCACGACTGCGATGATAGGCGCCCTGCAGCGCCTGCGCGCCGAGCAGGGCCTGCCGGTGCATATGCCCGATACACTCAAAGCGTTCGGTATCAACGGTTCGCTAAAGCACGGCCTGGCCGGTCTGTTCATGACGCACCCGCCGCTGGAAGACCGTATCGAGGCCTTGCGTCAGCGCGGCTGACAGCGCATCGATACAGCAAGGGCGACGTAAGTCGCCCTTTTCGTTGGTCCCATGCAGACCCGTTACCGCATACAAGGAATCGCCATGCGCCGTCTGATGTTCATTTGTTGTGCCCTGCTCGCGCTTGCCGGCTGCCAGAGCGCCTACTACTCGGCAATGGAAAAGGCGGGCATCCACAAGCGCGACATCCTGGTCGACCGGGTCGAGGATGCAAGAGACTCGCAACAACAGGCCAAGGAGCAATTCAAGGACGCGCTGGAGCGCTACCGCAGTGTTGTCGAGGTCAAAGGCGGCGACTTGGAGAAACGTTACGCCGCGCTGAATCGCGAGTACCAGGCTAGCGTGGCGAGCGCCCGAGACGTGCGCACGCGCATCGAAGACATCGAGGACGTCGCCGAAGCGCTGTTCAAGGAATGGGAAAGCGAGCTCAAGCAGTACAGCAATGCCAGCCTGAAGGCTGCCAGTGCCAAGGAGCTCAGCCGGACCCGAGCCGAGTACCGAAGCCTGATACAGCGCATGAAGGCAGCCGAGCAGCGTATCGAGCCGGTCTTGAGCGTATTGCGCGATCAGGTGCTGTTTCTCAAGCACAACCTCAACGCGCGCGCCATCAGCTCATTGCACGGCGAGTACCGAACGCTGCAGGGCAATGTCGATCAGCTCATGAATGACATGCAGCGCGCGATCGACGAAGCCGACAGCTTCATTCGCCGCCTGCAGGCCGAAGGCTGATCGGCCTGCGGCGGGCGGCTCACTTCCGCTGCAACCGATAGAACTGCTCTTCGAGGCGCTGCAGACCCCGCTCACGCATGCGCGGATTGCTCTGCAGCACTTCCTTGGCTTCCAGTTGCTCGATCTCCCACGCCGAAGCATAGAGCGCATTCACTTCACGATGATCGACCGCGAACGGCGGGCCATCCATCTCGGATTGTTCATAATCCAACGTGACCAGCAGTTGTTGGCAGCCTGCCGACAGGATAGCGGTCAACTGCTCGGCATAGCGCTGTCGCATGGCAGGCGGCAGCGCAATCAGTGCGGCGCGATCATAGACAGCTCGACACGCCGCAACGTCGTCAGACGCAAGCGCGAAAAAGTCTCCGCAGCGGATCTCGAGTGCGCCGCAGCGATAGACCTTAAAGGCTCCCTCGCAGGATACGCTGGGCTCCAACCGCTGCTCGCTGAAGAATGCCTGGACAGCCTTCTCGCTCAGCTCCACGCCCAGAACCCGATGCCCCTGACCGGCCAGCCAGGCGAGGTCCAGACTCTTGCCGCACAGTGGCACCAGGACTGTCGCCCCTGCCGGAAGCGCGAGGGCGGGCCAGTGGCGACGCAGACCTGGATGCACATCGTCGAGGTGGAAACCGATCTCGTTGCGAGCCCAACGCTCCTGCCAGAATTGTTCGTGCACCTGCCATTCTCCATTGCGTGATGGCGGCAGCTTACCAGAGCGATACAGGAGGCTCAGCCGGTGTAGAGCTCTGCCTCGACGTCGACCCCGGCATCGCGCATCTGCGCGAGCTTGTAGCGCAGGGTGCGCGCGCTGATGCCTAGCCGATCGGCGGTTTCCTTGCGGCGCCCACGTTCGGCACGCAAGGTATCGATGATCAGCTGAAACTCCCGGCGGCGCAGGTCATCGCCCAGAGCCGAGGCGACTCCGGCGATCGGCGGGACGGACTCCGCGCATGCCGGCAGTGAGACTGGAGCCGCGACGCCGCCTGACGGCATGCCTGGCGCCGTCAGACACAGGTCCTGAGGCTGGATCAGGCCACCCTGCTGAAGTATCAGCGCGCGCTGGACGGCGTTGTCCAGCTCGCGCACATTGCCCGGCCAGGCGTACTCGATCAGGCAACGCTGCGCAGCCGCGGACAGCCTCGCCGGCGGCTGGCGCATCTTGCGCGCATGATTGGCCAGCAAGCGCTCCGCCAGCGGCAGGATGTCCGCCGGCCGCTGACGCAGCGGCGGCCAGGCCAGCGGGAACACCGACAGTCGATAGAACAGATCTTCACGGAAGCGACCCGCTGCCACCTCGCCGGCCAGGTCGCGGTTGGTAGTCGCCAGTACGCGGATATCCAGGGCGATGGCCTTGCGTGCACCGACCCGTTCAACCTCGCGCTCCTGCAGCACACGCAGCAGCTTGGCCTGCAGTGCCAGGGGCATCTCGGAAATCTCGTCAAGCAGCAGCGTGCCGCCATCGGCCTGCTCGAACTTCCCCGGCTGGCTGGCGATGGCGCCGGTGAATGCGCCTTTCTCATGCCCGAACAAGGTCGCCTCCAGCATGTTGTCAGGGATCGCCGCACAGTTGATCGCGACAAAAGGTTTGCCGGCACGTGGCGAATGCTGGTGGATGTAGCGCGCCAGCACCTCCTTGCCGGTCCCTGATTCCCCGGAGATCAGTACCGTCGAATCGCTCTGCGCAACCCGCGAAGCAAGACCCAGCAACTGTTGGCTGGCTGGCTCGCATGCCACGGGCCCGTCAGCCTGACCGGATCCGCACACACCGGCGACGTGCCGATCGACCAACTCAAGCAGAATCTGCGGCTCGAACGGCTTGACCAGATAGTCCGCCGCACCTTGCCGCATGGCATCGACGGCCCGCGCAACAGCCCCGAAGGCGGTCATCAACAGCACCGGAACCTGCGGGTGATACTGCCGGATCAAGGCCAGCAACTCGTGGCCATCCATACCCGGCATATTCACGTCACTGATCACCAGGCCGAATGGTTCCTGCTGCAGGGCAGCTAACGCAGCCTCGGCACAATCGACCGCGCGATATGGATGGCCAGCCAGCTGAAGCGTATCGCCCAGCGCTTCGCGCAGCGCGTGATCATCCTCGACCAGCAGAATCTTGGCAGTCATGATCACTCCGGTCCGACTCGTGGGAGCAAAGGCAGCGTCAGCAAGGCACAGGTGCCCCGCCCCGGGCGTGATCGGAGCTGCAGCCCACCCCGATGCGCTCGGGCAACCGCCTGTGCCACTGCCAGCCCCAGGCCGGTTCCGGTCGCGCGAGTAGTGAAAAAGGGTTCGCCGAGGCGCGCCAGGACATCGGCGGCTATTCCGCAGCCGTTGTCGCTGATACAGATGCGCAACGTCGAGGAGCGCCGATAGAAGTGGACCTTCAGGCGAAGGTCGCCGTTGCTGGCCTGTCGCGCGTTCTCGATCAGATTCAGCAGCGCGCCAACCAGCGTGTCACGATTGCAGAGCAGCTCACCGTCACGTACTTCGCACTGCCAACGCACCGCGGCACCCTGAACCTGGCTATCGGCCGCCGAGCGCAGGGCAGCCATCAACGCGAACGGGCTCAGCCGATCATTCAGCGGAAGGTCCCCTCGCGCGAACACCAGCATGTCTCGGACCTGATGCTCAAGCTCGTGCAGCCGCGCCTTGATATTTCCGGCGAAGCGCTGCTGCAGCTCCGCGCTGAGTCCGCCCTGCTCTAGGTGACTGGCATACAACAGGGCACTGGACAGCGGCGTTCGCACCTGATGCGCAAGCGACGCAACCATCCGCCCTAGCGCAGACAACCGCTCATGGCGAGCCAGCTGATCCTGCAGACGACGAGTTTCAGTGAGATCGGTCAGCAGCACCAGCTGTCCCGGCTCGCCACTAAGCGAGCGCGTGGCGATGGAAAGCCGGCGCCCGCTGCGCAAGGAAATCTCGTGGCCATCGTCGCGACGCGGTGCGAAGCTGCGCGCGATCACCTCACGCCACAAGGCGCCCGTTAGCGGCTCCCCAAGCAACTCCAACGCCACCGGATTGGCATCGCATACCACGCCTTGGCCGTCGATCACGACTACACCGCCCGGCAGCAGGTCGAGCACGTTCCGTAGCCGCTGCGCCAGTCGCTCCTTCTCTTCGAATTCCTGGCGTCGCAGCTCGCCAGCTTCGGCCAGCCGCCCCTGAAGCTCGGCGACCCGCGTATGCAACAGCCCCTCGGATTCGCTCAGTTGGCAAGATATCCGATCGAACAGCCTCAAAGACTGCGCCAGGGTACGCTCGTCGTTGCGCTCGCACGGCCCGATGGAAGGCTCGGTGACAGCTTTCAAGGTTCACTCACGCCTGTCAAAAGATGGTCGGTGAGTGGAGGCGAGCAATCTTCGTGCCCATCAGAGATCAGCGGACAGCTAACGCTGCAATGAAAAAGGCCGCCCGATCAGGCGGCCTTGACTGGCTTGGCAGGTGCTATTCCGCCTCGTCATCCCGACGATTCATGCCGTACTTGCGCATCTTTTCCACCAGCGTGGTTCGCCGAATACGCAGGCGCTCGGCAGCACGCGCCACAACGCCGCCAGCGTCTTCCAACGCCTGGTGGATCAAACCCTGCTCGAGATTGCCAAGGTATTCCTTAAGATCCAGTCCCTCCACCGGCAGCATCGCCTGAGCTTCCGGGACGACCATAGGTGCGCTGATGGCCGCGCGCTCCTCCATTTCCTCGTTGAGGCTGGTGGCGTATTGCTCGTCATCATCGTCGACATGGCGAAATTTCTTCGGCAGTTCCATCACGCCGATAACGCCATAGGGATGCATGATTGCCATGCGCTCGACGAGGTTGGCCAGCTCACGAACATTGCCCGGCCAGTCATGTCGGCACAACGACATGATCGCAGCCGAATTGAAGCGGATGGAGCCGCGCTTCTCATGCTCCATGCGCGAGATCAGCTCGTTCATCAACAGCGGGATATCTTCGACCCGCTCGCGCAGAGGCGCCATCTCGATCGGGAAAACGTTGAGTCGATAGTAGAGATCCTCACGAAAGGTCCCCTCCTCGATCATTTTTTCCAGGTTCTTGTGGGTGGCTGCGATGATGCGCACATCCGCGCTCTGAGTACGGTTGCTGCCCACCCGCTCGAAGGTGCGCTCCTGCAGGACGCGCAGCAGCTTGACCTGCATCGGCAGCGGCATGTCACCGATCTCATCGAGGAACAGGGTTCCGCCCTCGGCCAGCTCGAAACGCCCTGAACGAGCCGTAATGGCTCCGGTAAAGGCGCCTTTTTCGTGACCGAACAGTTCGCTCTCAAGAAGCTCTGCGGGAATCGCACCACAGTTGACGGGGACGAACGGACCCTGCCGGCGCTTGGAGTGATAGTGCAGATTACGCGCGACGACTTCCTTGCCGGTTCCGGACTCACCGAGGATGAGCACGCTTGCCTCGGTGTCAGCGACCTGCTGCATCATTTGCCGGACATGCTGTACCGCACGACTGGTGCCGACCAGGCTACGAAACAGATTCGGCTCACGCTGCCGGCCCCGGGATTTGGCCTGATCGTACATCTCCCGATAGATCTGCGCGCGATGCAGGGAATCGAGCAGCTTGTTATAGCTGGGTGGCATCTCCAGGCTGGTCAGCACCCGACGGCGTATCTCTTCCGGCCAGTCAGCCGGTGCTGGCTCGCCAATGAGCATCAAGGGAACATTCTCGTCCCACTTGCCCATCTGTTTGATCAGCTCGACCGCTCCCCCACGAGCATTGACATCGCCGAGCAAGACGCCGATGACAGCATGACTGGACTCCAGGCCAGCAACCGCCTCCTGCCACTCGCTACTGGAACAAGCCAGATGATCTTCGCTGAGGAAGTTCAGGATGACCGCCAGGTCTCGGCGGCGGTCTCGATCATCGTCTATCAACAAAATTTTGGTTTCACGCCACATCTTGTTTATAGGGCTCTAA
>NZ_JACBXH010000064.1:0-13241 GCF_041381355.1 Pseudomonas sp. LM13 | reverse complement strand
CTAACGATCAGCTAGCTATTTATCGATCTGCAAATGATCCAACAGATCTGCGCTCTGAAAAACCCAATCAAAAGACAAAAGCACACTTCGCCTCGGTTGATCCAGGTTTTTTGGAGAAGGTTAAGTTCTATATTGACAACGTTCGTATTGTCTTTCCTCGTGCGCAATTCCATGACTTCGTGTTTGTCAGCGAAAATGACTCTAAAGGCACTGCGGGTCAGCCTCTTTCTTTAAAGGCAATAAATGCAATATTTCAAAAGCTCTCTAGGTCGCTGGGCTTTCATGTCCATCCTCATTTGTTGCGCCACAAATGGAATGAAATTTTTGATAAGAAAGGGGAGTCGCTTGGGGTCAATCCGGCTTTGCTTGAGGATGCTAGAAAATATGCCATGGGCTGGTCGCAAAATACGACTCAGAACAGACGATATAATGAAAAGCGAATTGCGCTGAAGACGAGAGAGATATCAATGGCGCATCAAAAAAGAGTGGATCCGCAAAAATGACTCGCGAGAAGAGGCGGGAAGTTTTTAAGTCTCTGACTAATGAAGGCTCATGGATTACGGCCAAATCTGGCCTGATGGTAAATACCTCGGAGGATGTATGGATATTACTGCCGAATAATGGAAAAGGAAAACGGTTGTGCGTTGACTGGGTTCATTCGTCTAACATGCCAGATGATGATAAAAACTTAATTCTGAGTGTATTTGTGGACTACGTACGAACCAAGGCTGCGAGTACGGCGTCAGGTATCGTTTGCAATGTAAAGCCATTTATGTTGAATGGCATTCCGTCCTTAGCCAGAGTTAAATCTATATGGAGTGGGCTGCAGACAAACAATAAGAAGGGGCTCAATCAGTTCTTTGGGACGCTCTCTAGGCAAGGTAATACACGGTATGAAGAATATCACAAGTATACGCGGACACATTTGGACAAGGGTAAAGACAATACTCTTGATCCTTCCATTGGGGCACTAAGCGATATTGAGTTTGACTCGTTAGCCAGGCAGATCAATGAAAATATACAAGAGTTCGACTGGGGCGCCAGTCGGGATCTTTTGTTTTTTCAGTCGCCGAGGCTATATGCGCGGCTCAGAAATATAGTCACTAACAAGTTGTTGCTCTCCATCGTAAGGCGGCCAATTCAAATTGCGCTATTGAAATGGTCTGATTTGATCCCCTCGGGTGCGAGTTTTCGCGACGCGGGAATTCTTCCTGTGGACGAAATCGGCACGGTAGGGGGGCAAACATTGCAGCTTAGAGTGTTCATAGTTAAGTCTAAGGGCGCACAATTCTCAAGGGAGCGGCCCGAGCGCTATCCAATACATCTTTCCGAATATATCTCAGGGGTTCTTATAGACTATAAACGGGTGGTATTGGAAGGGCTCAGACTAGTGATGGACTCAGCAGAGATTCAAGTGGATCAATCTGAACTCTTGAGCCTCATGAATGATATGCCTATGTTTCCAGCGGTTGATTTTTTTAAAGTGCGATTTGACTCTTTAGATTTGTTCAAAAGCATGTTTACGCCAAAGTCTACTGCCTACCACATATCGGAGACTGCAGTTGCACACGCCATGAGATGGGTTCCGGTTGCCTCTGATCGAACTGTCGAATGTATGGCTACTTCCAATAGAATTCGTCACACCGTATTAACTCGCGGTGCTCAAAATGGTCTGCCCGCCGTTCAATTGGCCAAGATGACAGGTGTCACCGTGCCGGCTGCAAGGCATTACATAGATTTGGATTATGTATCTAGGAGAGAGATTGACACAAAGTATATCGGAAATGAGTTTCTAAAGAAGGCTTTTAGCCATACCTTAACTGTCGTTCCGGAAGGCGATGAGGTCATTGTCGACAATAAGTTCAACCCTGTTGGTGGGGCACTCAACAAGCATTCCTGCGCGACCTGTTCAACTGTTTTAGGGAGACCATTGGGGTGTTATGGGTGCCCAAACTTTCGTCCGATGCTAGAAGCTGATCACAGGTCGGTATTGGCTGATGCAGAGGGCAAGCTTGCTGCAAACCGCAACTCCCTAGTTAGTCCTATTTACGCCCGAAGTATTGAAAAACTGGAGAGACAGATTGTTTGGGTGAAGCAGACAATAATGGTTTGCGATGAAGAACTCGCAAGGCAGCGCACAATCAATGCTTAACAAATACCTTGGCCGATTGGAGCGGCTCATCAACGAATATCGCGAAGCCGAGCTAGCGCAATTTGAAGGACATGGCGGCAAGAAGGCGGAGTTTGATGATTTGGTCTGGTATCACGTGGACCCCAATACTGGCCGCCGAACCAGATTCTTGTGTGGTGTACATGGGCGTAAGGGCAAAAGCAACGCCGGCAACCATCCCATATACGCCCTTCCTTACCCCTATGACCACCTGATAAAAGTGTGGATCATAGAAACAACGAACACACCACTTTCCGTCAACGAGAAAAAAATTCGGACGTCGGTAGCTAGGAAATTGTTGTCACTCATGGATGGTGATCTCTATGAGCAATCAGAGTGCACAATCACCAGTCTTAATTTGGGGGCGCGTTCAGCTGACCGCTTGCGGCCGTTTCTCGCGTTCTGCGCTGAAAAGGGGGTGATGCGAAAGGTCAACCTGAAGGGCAGCGACAGCAGAGACAGGACGGGACATGCCACGTTTGACAATACGCTGGAGAAACTTCCAGATATCCAAGCAGTGCTTGCGCTAGCCGACATCTTCTCTACTGTATTTGAGTATGTGGATGAACATGGCTCGCTGCGCCCTGGTAAAGAGATAAAAATCCATGATGCCTTAGTAGTGACTTTTGGAACGCTGTCGCTGGCGTCGCCTAATCGAACTTCTGCGGAAATACCTGTTCTTCCTAAACAAAGACTGCATTGTTACTCTGAAAGCAATGGAGAGCCAGTTTATTACCTCGACTGGATTGGAAGTAAAGGCTACGGGAACAACAAGAACCACATACTTGCGGTGCTCGCTGATCCGATAAAGAAAGCCATGAACTTCTTTTACAAAGCATGCGAGCCAGCGAGAATTCTATGTCGATTCTACGAGAACCCGGACCAAAGCTTGAAAGCGTTGCTTGGTGGGTTCGAGATAGCGCCAGAACTAAAGAGGAATTTAAATTTAGCGCAGCGGCCCAATCTTTTCACATTGGGTTATGCATTAGGGTTCTATGGGGCTAATGATTGCGTTCCGATCCTTAAGGAAGGAGTTGATCTGACTTCCACCTATAAAAGTCAAAGAGGCCATTTTTTCGAAAAAAAACCGATTTATTCATTGCGGCCTAAAGATCAGTTGTCCGTGTCGCAAACAAGAAGTGCAGCTTTAGCAGGATTACCCCACTTGTTCGGGTACGCCAATATGCCAAAAGTTTTTTCCGATAAGTCTGTCGTTTCGGTTGAAGAAGTGCAGGAGTGGTGGATTGCTTTCTATAGGACATCAATTTTGCCGGAATTTCCACTCTCATTTTCAAGCGGAGAATCAAGTATCAAGCTTAAGGATGCCATGTTCTGCTTCTTGGGGAGTTGGCTTTATGGTGCGCCCGAGAGTGTCGGAAGTGGTGGGAAAGTTTTTCAAAAGACAAACTATGCGGTGGTGCCATTAGCGTCGCTAGGCGCCTCGGTTCTTACTCGACTGGTCGGCCAGGGGCGCTACACGACATCGATTTTTCAGGATTACGGATTTTCGTCAGAATTAATTCTGCGACCGCATAGTCTGCGGCACTTATCTAACACCCTTGCTGATTTAAGTAGCATTCCAGTTGAAATTATCACTGCTTGGTCTGGCAGAAAGAATCCCGAGCAAACCCATACTTATATTCATACGACTCACGACGAGAAAGCCAGTCGTGTGAGTGCGATATTGAATCCGCCAGATATCGACAGGCGGGATATTCGAGTCGTTTCCCAAAATCAACTTACACAAACCACCAACCTGCCGGCATCTGTCACCTCCACCGGTCTTTGTACTCAAAATCTTAATGTAACGCCTTGCAATTATTTGAACGATTTCGTCTCGCAGTGCTTCATGTGTCCGGAGACTTGTCACATAGCAGGCGATGTGAAGACAATCGAGTTTTTTGAGAAAGATTTATCGTTTCAAACTTTGAGATTAGAATCGGTAGCGTGTGATCCACGCTTACCAAACTCCCAGGCGATGAGGCAGTGGTATCTAATTCACTCGCGAAATACCCATATTCTATCCATGCTGAATGATTTGATGAAAAGTAAGCCTGTCGGAACGATGATTCGTTACTCAAATAAAAATTCTGAGTTCAGTTTGACCGATCTAAATACCAAGATCATTACAAAGGTCGCGTGTGCCCTACCGGATTTTGAGGCTCGCCTGAAGGGTATTATTGAAGATAAGACTGCCAGAACAGCATCTGATGCTAATCCCGAGTTGCGCTCTCTTTTATCCTCTTTCGGTCTGTCTGAAGGGGAGGTGTGATGTGGTAGTACCAAAAATATCAGCTCAGCAACAGCGTAAAATTGAGATTATGTTAGCTAAGTGGGTAGGTAAGCTGACTTGGGACGCGCTGGTCGCTAAGGTAGAGCTTGAGCTTGGCATAAAAACAACTAGACAAACCCTATGCACTTATGTCGGTATCAATACATATTATAAGAATAAAAAAGCTCAACTTCGTGGCGCAACTCCTTCCCTGCTCACAAAGATAACTGCTTCTGAAGTAAAGCTTGTGGAGCAAATAGAGCACTTGAAGGCTGAGGTTGCGGTTCTCAAAAGAAATAATGCAGAGCAACTGCGTATGATTGAGAGGATGCTTTTGAACGCCAATGCCATTCCCAACCTTGATCTCTATGCCTTGATCAAGAAAAGACCTGAAGAGATACAAAATGGCTAATCATTCGTACACCTCCTCGACTATGCCGTATTGGGCACACGCTTGGTGTGCAATCCAAGGGGGCATCCAGGAGAGAAGACTTGCTTTCTCCCGGATATGACCATCACGCTTTAATTGCCCCTTCGCTGACTAGGCGAGCTGTTTGCGGGTCATACGCAAAACCGGTAATCGACCCATCTCGAATGCGCTCAACCGCCTCATCAATCACATGCAGCGGCACCAGAAACCACTCCCTAGGTTTGACCGGATGGCCGAAGCGGTCTTCGATGGTCAAGTCCAGCTGCGCCGCGCCGAACAGGCGGTGGAAGATGTTTTCCAGCCGGGTGCGGTTCAGGTTGTGCAGCTTGTAAGTAGCGACCACCTCCACATCAGCCAGCAGGTAGGTGGCGTCTTTGTCTGCGCCTGCGATGCGGGTTTCCACTCGGCCTCCGGTTACGCCGATCTTGTGGATCAGCTCGCGGTGCTCGGCCACGAAGGGGTGGTTAGACTGGCTGCGCAGCACATAGATAGTGCCGCTTTCTATGTCGTCCGGCTCGGCGATGTCGCTGAACAGTGGGCCTGAGTCGACCTTGATCAGCCGAGATCCGGCACGCCCCTCACTGTCCTTGTAAAGCGCCCGCTGTAGGGATCGTAGCAACAGATCACTTTCCGTCTCATTGGAGTAGATGACGCGCAAACGCCCGTTCGTCTCCGCATTCGGCGTTTTGTAGGTGTCCCCGACTTCGGCGACGTAGGCAATGAGCCCGCTCAGAATGAAGAAGTCTCCAGCCTCAATGCTGGCGTTCTTGCCAAAAGGCTTGGTCACCCAGCGCTTTTGCTTGAGGCCTACTTCCACTTCATCAAACAGCGGCTTGAAATTCTCGAAGTCTTTACAGGGGTTCCGAGCGGCCATCTCTTCAGCCGCTTTTATTGCCGCACTGGAACGCACATGCCTCAGTACCGTTATGTCGTCCTGCTCGACGGACTCACTACCGATGCCCAGCTCGGCGAGCAAGGCGTCCTCATCCAGGTCATCCACATTAGTC
This sequence comes from Pseudomonas sp. LM13, assembly GCF_041381355.1. NCBI lineage: Bacteria > Pseudomonadati > Pseudomonadota > Gammaproteobacteria > Pseudomonadales > Pseudomonadaceae > Pseudomonas > Pseudomonas sp. LM13. The sequence continues at coordinate 7,362 of NZ_JACBXH010000064.1, read as the reverse complement.
GTGGTGACCGCAGTACCTGACAGTAGGCCGTGAGTATCCAGACCGGCCAGTAGGGTTTGTGCCTCTGGCAGTTTGCGCAGTTGATCCAGGCGCACGGCATACAAGCGCTCAAAAATGTCGCGGTCTTCGCCATGCAGCGGAGCGCGGCCGTGGGTCTGATAGAAGCGCTGAATGTCCTCGAAACCAGCGATGATGCGCTCTTCGCGAGGAGTTCGAGTGGCTGTCTTGAGCGTGGGGACTTCTACCCCCAGCGCCTCCAGCAGGTCGTCATCGTTCATATCAGCCATTGGCGGATTCCCCCTGCGCCGCTTTGGCTTGGGCGCGGTAGCGTGCCAATGCTGCTACGCCTTCAGCCAAGCGTTTTTCCCAGGCATCGGCAGAGTTGATGTCGGGCAGGCGGCCGCGCTCGTTCTTGAACTGCAGGGCACGCTTGGCCAGCTCTCGCGCCTCATCTTCGGGGATGCTCACCTTCTTGGCGGCAATGCTGGCCTGAACCTGGCGCAGAGACTTTTCATCCATTGCCTTCGCCAGTACCGCATAGGCGGCATCGAAGGGGTTGATGCGGTCGATCAGGTCAATGTCCAGCTCGCGCACGTTAACGAATTTGCGCACGCCATCAAGCAGTGCTGTGCTGCCCTGCACGTTGTCGCTACCGTTTGCATCTGCCTGCGCCAGAGCCAACTTGGCCTGCTGGGTAATGTTCATGGCGGCGATGGCGTGCTGGCGGATGGCTTCCTGGTCGACGTCGCTCAAATCGGGGTACCGCTCGCGCACGATCTTGCCCATGCGCAGTTGAGTCAGCTCTTCCGGCAGGGTGTTCTCCTTATCGAACAGGCCGCGCTCCAGCACGGTTTTGTCCTGCAGGAAGCTGGTCACTACTTCGTTCAAGTCTTCTTTGCAGATGCGCGTGGCTTCTGTGCTTTGCGGCGTGGTCAGGCCGTTAATCTCGACATGGAACTGGCCCGTGGTTTCATTCACACCCAGGTTGGTGCCGCCCGGTTGATACCCCTCCGGGCCATAATTGAAGCCTTCTTTCGGCCCGGTATCTTTCGGGGTGAACTCATAGCGCGGGGCGAGCACCTGTTCCATCAGCAGGCTGGCAGAAATGGCCTTGAGCATATCGTTTACCGCTTCGGCTACAGCTGCTTGATCAGCCATTGGCTCTGCGATCAGGTTGGTGAAGCGTGAGCGCTCTTTACCTTCTGCATCGCGGGTGGCACGGCCAATGATCTGCACGATTTCGGTCAGGCTCGAACGGTAGCCGATGGTCAGCGCATGCTCGCACCAGATCCAGTCAAAGCCCTCCTTCGCCATGCCCAGAGCGATGATCACATCGACGTTGTCGCGGTTGTTTTTCTGCGCCGGGTCTTTCAATGCGCCGAGCACTTTGGAGCGTTTGCCTGGGTCGCTGTCATCCACCAGGTCGGCCACTTTCAGCGTGCGGCCGTCCTTGGCTTTGATCAGGTGAAAGCCGGTGGTCGGGTCTACACCCTGCCAATCGCCGAGCGCGCTCATGATCTCGTTGACCTCGCGCTCTTTGTCCTTGAGGCTCTCGCGGGCATTTACGTTTGGAATGTGGACGATGGTTTTCAGTGCCGGGTCCAGCACCTTGGCGACCGCATCCACGTACCGGCCGGTGTAGAAGAAGTAGCCAATATCCAGCGACTTGAGCCAGCGGTAGCCGTTGAGCTGCTCGTAGTAGGTGTAGGTGACTGTCTCAAATTTGTTCTCTTCCGACGGGGCCAGCACGGCCTCGCTGTCACCACGGAAGTAGGAGCCGGTCATGGCAACCAGATGCACCTTGTCGCGGTTGATAAACGCGCTCAGTTGGCTGCCCAGTTTGTTGTCCGGATTGGCGGAAACGTGGTGGAACTCGTCGATGGCAATCAGGCGGTTGTCGAAAGCGTCGATGCCTAACTCTTCCACGGCAAAGCGGAAGGTGGCATGGGTGCAGACCAGCACCTTGTCGCTGCTGGTCAGGAAGGCGCGCACTGCATCTACCTTGGACTTGGCCACACGCGGTTCATCGATGCCTGGTGCATTGCACAGGTTCCACTGGGGGGCTACTTGCCAGTCCCAGTAGAAGCCATGTTGGCTCAGCGATTCATCGGCAAAGCTGCCGCCAATGGAGCGCTCCGGCACTACGACGATAGCCTGTTGCAGTCCCTGGTTATGGAGCTTGTCCAGGGCGATAAACATCAGGGCGCGGGACTTACCTGATGCCGGTGGCGATTTAATCAGCAAATACTGTTCGCCGCGCTTGGTATAGGCGCGTTCCTGCATGGTACGCATGCCCAGCTCATTTGCCTTGCTGGATGCCCCAGTGTGCGCGGTAGCAATGGATACCGACGGCACCGTGTATCTGTTGGTCGGGTTGGTAGTGTTAGTCACTGTGATTCTTCCTCCATGAGAGTACCGTCGCCTGGGCATTGTGGATGCGGCCTTTGAGATCAGCTAACCACTCGCCGTAGCCTTCGGGGGGCGTGGTCAGGTTAGCAAGGGTATCGCTCATGCCTTTTCCCTCGTGGCTTTTTCGGCGCGGCCTTCGATGTATCTGCTGTCATCTTGGTGTAGAGGTCAAACAGCTTTTCCAGTCGTTCGGTATCGTTTCTAAAACGCCGACCGATGTAGATACGCTCCAGCACTTCATCGTTGCGCTCGTGGGCGCGGCGCAGGTTGGCCGGCATGGCGTCCGGGGCGTACAGATCGGCGATGGTGGCGGGGAAGTGGGCTTCGCGGGCCAGGAGAATGTCCTCGGCGCAGCGCGTCAGGTCCGCCTTGTTCTGCTCGGTGAGTAGCGGCACTGGGAAGGTGTTCCAGCCAAGAGTGTTCGAGTAGCGAAAGTCAGTTTTCATTTTTCCGCAGACAGTGCCGATCCAGACTAAGTGCAAGCGGGAAGCAATCAGGGCCATGTTCCAGAGCGGAGCATCGTAGAGGGCGAAGGCGAGATTGGAAACGATAGTCCCGGCAGGCGCATAACCGCAGGGCAGATACGCGCGAGTTTCGGAGGAGACGCTAGGGACAATGAGCGTTGAATGCTTGCCGAAGTACATTCTTTGGAATTGGTGTGGTCTTTCAGCGATGTCCCTTGCTGTCTTCCCACCGTTGAGTCGCATATTGCGCACATCACGAAGACGTTGAGCAATAGGATGGATCGTTTGTGCTTCAGCCAAGTGCTGATCTTCGATCCACAGACAGTAACGCTCCAGGCCGCGAATGAACTCAGCGGAGCCATAAATCCGGCGAATAAATTGGCCTTGCTGAGCAGGTGTGAGTTGCAGGGCGTCGCGTTCGTCCCGCGAGAGCAGCAAATGACCGCCATCTATTGGAGTATTTCCAAAAGTCATCTCACTCTGCGTACCCAGGGGCTGGCTAGTCTTATCCACAATGACACTATCACCTACCGCCAGATATGCATTGATATGCGCACATTGGCGTTCGATGGTCTGTCCCGAGTCGTCCAGAGAGAACAAGCGCCTCGGATTGCGTGGCTGCGTTGTGATGCCAATGATGACTACAGTCACACCTGCATTGTGGCTGGCAAGATTGGCCCAACGAAAGGATGTGTGGGCAAATTCGATTTGGCGGCCACTGGCAAATATCTCCGGCCACAGGATTGGAACTTGCAGACCCTGGCAAATGGAGTTGGTGGACACGAAAGCCGCAGCAGAGCGGGTTTTGGTGCCGTAATCAGCGGCCTTAATGAACCAGCCGGCAACATAATCGAGCGACTTCCAGTTCTGGATTCGCCTATCGAAAAGAGTCTGCAAGTCAGCCTTTTGTTCGTCCTTCTGATCCCGTGAGCCAAGATACGGCGGATTCCCGCAGATATACGTTTCCCCACCTTCGTTCTCGAAATCAATTTCTGTCTGATTGAGAGGCGTGCCAAATAAGTCATCGGCGAGCACTCTCACGCCTGTTCCCGTTGGCGGGCAGATGCTCAGCCAGTCCAGCCGCAGCGCATTGCCGCAAACGATCCAGTTCTGCGCATCCAGAGGCAGAAACTCCGCCAGCGCATCCTGCTGGCCGCGATACAGCACATCGCACTGAAATTCGGCAATGATTAGCGCCAGACGGGCAATCTCTGCCGGAAAGTCGCGCAGTTCGATGCCGCGAAAATTGGTCAGAGGGATTTCCGATTTATTGTTGGCCTCGCCTCGGCGGCGATTGATCTCGGCTTCAATCTCGCGCATCTGCTTGTAGGCGATAACCAGGAAGTTGCCGGACCCGCAGGCAGGGTCAAACACACGGATGCGCGCCATGCGCTTGCGCAGGTTCAGCAGCTTGGCTTTGTTGTCGCCCGCAGCGTCTAGTTGAGCACGCAGGTCATCCAGGAAGAGCGGGTTCAACACTTTCAGAATGTTGGGCACGCTGGTGTAGTGCATGCCGAGTGCGCCACGCTCTTCATCATCGGCTACGGCCTGGATCATGCTGCCGAAGATGTCTGGGTTGATTTTTTGCCAGTTGAGGTTGCCAGCGTGCAGCAGGTAGGTGCGCGCCATGCGCGTGAAGCGTGGCACTTCGGTACTGCCGGAGAACAAACCGCCATTCACATAAGGGAAGGTGTTGGCCCAACTGGGTAGGCGCGGCTGAGCGGTGGCGCGCTCGGCCAGCTTGATGTTCATGGCGCGGAAGATTTCCGACAGCACTTGGTGGGTGTTGGAGCCGTCGCGTTCGCTGAACTGCTCAACCGTCTTGGTAAACAGACCATCGCCAGTGAAGATGTCGGTGTCTTCGGCAAAGAAGCAGAAAATCAGCCGCGCCATAAAGTGGTTCATGTCATGGCGGCGTTCGGCTTTGGCCCAGTCTGGGTTTTCATTCAGCAGCTCGACGTACAGCTTGTTCAAGCGGCTCGTGGCGCGCACGTCGATGGGGTTGTCCTTGATCTCCTTGATGGTGGAGATGCCGGCCAGCGGCAGCAGGAAGCCGAAATGGTTGGGAAGGTCTGGATAGCCGCAGGTGATGGTTTCACCCGTGATCAGCTCCTCGGCCTCCAGCGTTTGTCCGTCGGTAGCGAGGATGAATTTGGCCTTGGCTTTTGCGGTGGCCGGGCTGGCACGCAATGCCTTGAGCGTATCGCCCACGCTGCCGGGCTCGCAGGTGGCGATATGAATGTTGTTGCGCAGTAGTACGCCGCGAGGTACGTCCGAGGCGTTGTTGTTGCCGGCGCGCAGCCGCTTGAGAGCGGTTTCCTTATTGCCGAATGCGGCCAGGAAGGTGAACGGAAACTCCACCGCGTCAAAGGGCTCAAAGGCCAGGTCCGAAATGGCGGACTCAATTTCTACTGCATTCATGGTTTACCACTATCCAGCATCGCTGATGCGCGAATGCGGCGATTTTAGCCGCTAAATTTTTGGGTAATGGCTACCTCCCGGCCGGCACATGCTGCTCTGTCAGCCTGGCGTCAGCATCGGCAACTCAGCTCTGCTCAGAAGCGTTGACGCATGCCTAATGCCATCGGCAGCGACATCTGAGCGCCCTGAGCCAGTGACCGGGAAATCAACCACTACACGATGCCGGGGGATGATAAAGGAAGGCGCTTCTGTAATGCGAAAAAGCCGCAGACCAGGTTTTGATCTGAGAGCGAAATTTGGCCTGGATCTGGTCAGGCCTTCTTGAACACCGCTCTCGATCAGATGCGGAGCTACAGCTCTGACAACTGAGGCAGAAGGCAGGATGGATCGCAAGCGAGCTCGCTTGCAATGCGATAGAGCTTCTCGACGGTGATGTTTACTTCGCCACGCTCGATTCGCCCCATATAGCTACGGTCCATACTGCAGGCCAGCGCTAGAGCATCCTGAGAAATCCGACAGGCCTTTCTCTGCGTCCGGATGCGTTCCCCTAACGCCTTCGCCAACTTATCCATGACCGTCTCAATTCCACTTGAGGCGGCACTATCGTGTGTTTGCGGACGTAGGAGCCACGGATTATAATCCGCATTTCCTCTGCGTTAACTCTTCTGGTGCCTCAATGAAATCGGCCTCGTTTACCTTCGACAGGCGTCTGTATGAGCTGCTTCAGGAGGAAGGGCGTTCAAGGTTCACGACGCGTGAACTGCGTGATGCCTATGCCAAGCGCCTGGATGGCATGACTTTCCGTATCGGTGATGTGCGCCGCTATGTGTATGAGCAGATCCGCCGAATGCTGCGCATGGGTTGGGTTGTGCTCGATGAAGAGCGCCGTTCGCGGGGACAGGTCTACCACCTGCTGCCGATTCCGGCACATCTGCAATTGGAGCTGATCGACAACGGGTTCGAGAACAGCCATAAGACTGCTTGTGAGCCAGAGCAGGAGCCGTCAGCGTTCGATAATTCGGCGGTGCCGCAACCATCAGTCGATGCGGATCAGCACCTGGAGGCGCTCCTCAAGGAAATCAGGCTGGACTTCCTCGCATCGATGGGCGAGGCGGAGCGATACAAGCTGCTCCTCGATGATATGCCGCATCTCCGGGATAAGGTCGAAGGCGAGTACCTGGAAGCTAGAGACCGAAGCTCGCGCCTGCTGGGCCATCTTCGCGCCATCGAGAAGACACTCAAGACGCTTGCCTCCGCACGATGACCACACTGCTGCGAAACTGGCAACGCCGCTGCATCGACGCGGCACTGGAGCACTTTACTGCCACGCCGCACTTCTTCTGCCAGGCAACGCCGGGTGCCGGTAAGACGCGTATGGCGGCAGAGCTGGCCAGCAGGCTGCTTGAGCAGGACCGGATCGATCTGGTGCTCTGCTTCGCACCATCCTGCCAAGTTGTCGAGGGCTTTCGCTCGTCCTTTGCTGCGGTGCTCGGCAGACGCTTGGACGGCCAACTCGGCGCAGTTGGGGCGGCGTTCACCTATCAAGCCATGGAATACCGAGATGAGACGTTCTGGCGACTCCTCGATGACTACCGTGTGTTCGTGGTTTTCGACGAAATCCACCACTGCGCCGGCCACGATGTACTTCTGAGTAACGCCTGGGGCCAACAGATTCTTCAGCGGATACAGGACAGGGCAGCCTTCACCTTGGCCCTCTCCGGCACCCCATGGCGTTCGGACGACCGGGCCATTGCCCTGGCCCGCTACTCGACGCCCGAGGGGTACCTGATCTGCGACTACCGCTACGGATTGAAAGAGGCCATTGCTGATGGTGTGTGCCGTTCCCCTCGCATTGTCCTGCTCGACAACCAGAAGGTGATACTTACCGAGGAGCTGGACACGGAGAGCACTGTCAGGATGTTTCCCAGCATTGCCAAACTATTGGGGGAGTCCCCTGTCACCTACGAAGAGCTGTTGCGCCATGACGAGGTGATTGACCAGTTACTCGGTCTCGGGTGCAGCAAGCTGGATGAGCTTCGCCTGATCAAGCCTGATGCGGCAGGCTTAG
>NZ_JACBXH010000063.1:0-14286 GCF_041381355.1 Pseudomonas sp. LM13 | reverse complement strand
AAAGAAAAGGGAGCCTAGGCTCCCTTTTTTCATGCCGTGCCGTCAGCCAATCAGAGATCGATACGGAACGACTCGAGCATCGCCGGGATGCCCGGGAACATGCCGATACCCAGCATCACGGCGCAGAGCACGATGAAGACGATCGTCGGGATGACCCAACGATGCAGGTGGCTCAGGGACTGACCACGCTCCTTGTCACCGATCAGCCCGAGATTGTCGAGCAGCACCGTCAGCGACCAGCCGAACACCGGATTAACCAGCGCCGAGGAAAAGATCACGATGGCCGCCGACTGCGAGGTCTTGCCCTCACGGGTCATCTGCATACCGGCTTCCAGCAGCGGCAGGAACACGCCGACCATCAGCGCCACGCTCAGTACCGGCGGCCAGATCGCCAGATCCATCGGGTAGCCCCAAAGCGCCGCAACCACACAGAGCAGGCCGGTGAGCAATGCACCGGCGGGAATCGGGCGCTTGGCGATGGCGGCCGGCACCATGAAGGTGCCCCAGGATGAGGCCAGGTTACCGCCACCCAGCGACGTGCCGACGATCTGTCGTGCCGCCGCAACGCACATGGTGTCATCGATGTTCATCAGCACCTTCTTCGCCTTCGGCGGATAGTTCAGCTGCTGGAACACACGATGTCCAAGGAAGTCCGGCGACCACATGGCTACCGCCAGCACGGCAAATGGCGCGACAGCAATGAAGTGATGCAGCTCGGGCAGACCGATCTGCCAGCCGGTAGTTTCGCCCCACCAGTACATCGGATTCAGGTTGGGCACACCCGGCTCGGTGGTGAACTCGAACGGAGCGCCCAATGCAAATGCGATCACGGCCGCCAGCGCCGAACCCAGCGGAATCGCCAGCCAGCGCATGCGGATATGTTCTAGATAGGCGTACATCACGATGGTGGCGAACACCACGATAAACGCGATGTAGCCCATGTCGAAGCTGTCGGCCCAACCGAACAGCTTCTTGATCTGCGAGGTAATGCCGATGAAACCCAGATACAGCAGCAATCCGCCACAAACACCATCACTAGTCAGACGCGCCAACAGACTGCCGCCCTTGAAGACACCCAGGGTGAAACCGAGCACACCCACCATGATCCCCAGCGCCATAGGATGCCCGCCCGATGCGACGATCAGGGGGATCAACGGAATCAGCGGGCCATGGGTCCCGGCCAGGTTGGCCGTGGGATTGAGGAAACCGGAGAACACCACGACAAACAGCAGTGCTGCGATCAGCATCTCGTAGCGCGCGTTCTCGATCACGAACTCGTTGGAAAGCCCCATCGGGCCGGCGAAAGCCGCAACAACCGCCGCCACCATGACGATCTTGCCGATGGTCGCCGCCATGGCCGGCACCCAATCTTCGTACTCGAAACGGTAGTCACGAAACGGCAGGTTTATTCCCCAGCGCTTCGGCGCCATGATCTCCAGTTCGTGCTCGAGGTATTCAGAGCGAGTCGCGAAATTTCCCTTCGGCTTGTGAAGCTCCCGATAACTGCGTAGGTCCCTACCATTCATGCTAGTCAGCCATACCGAAAAATTTGCGCCACGGTACAGACTGACCCCAAGCAACTCATCACGACCTTGAAACTATTGAGCTAGAGCGGTCTTTTGTGATAGCAAGCAAGCTATTCATCGAGCTATTGGCATAGCAAATAGCCACGCCAAGTATTTTGAAACAAGGGAACGGCTATCAGCGTTTTACTGCTTTCGCCCTAGCAATTCGGCAATCCGCTGGCGATCACTGGCAAAGCTGACTTCCGCATCAGCGCGCGCCTTTTCGAAACGCTTGAGGTCGCGCAGCAGACTCTGCTCTTCCTTTTCAAGGTTCTCGATCTGCGCCAACAAGTTGCCTGGAACCTTGCGGCCGGCGCGCTCATGGTTCGCCGCCTGCTTGCGCAAGCTCGCATGCTGGTTGCGTATCGACTGCAGGTTGCCGCGGGCCAAGCCCATCACGCTATCGAGCTCGGAAAGCTTGCGCGTTTCGGCCCGCTCCACATCCTCGACACTGGCATACAGACGCAGCAGCTGCGCATCCGATGCAGCGCGGGCCTTCTGTGCCTGCAACCGGGCAAATTCCTCCGCGGTCGGTGCCGGCGGCACCTCGCGGACCACTCGCCCTTGCTCGTTGAGCACCTGATATCCACGCGAAATGTGTTGCGGCGGCACGCCATGGCGATCGAGTACGACCACGCCGCGGTCGTCCACATAGCGATACAGCTCGGCAGCCGAGGCCAATACCGGACATATGACTCCCAGCAGGAGCAACGTACGAGCGGCTACCGATTTACGCATGGCGCATTACCTACCCTGGGTCAGATTCCGTACTGCTCGCGATAAGCCTGTACCGCGGGCAGGTGCTGTTTCAGCTGAGCGTCGTCGGCGAGATATTCCAGCACTTGCTCCAGGGACACAATACTGATTACCGGCATTCGATAATCACGTTCAACTTCTTGAATCGCCGACAGCTCGCCCTGCCCTCTTTCCTGTCGATTCAAGGCGATGAGTACGCCGGCGGCCTCGGCTTTCTGCGCTTGGATGATCTGCATCACTTCGCGGATCGCGGTGCCGGCGGTGATCACGTCATCGACGATCAGCACACGCCCCGCCAGCGGTGCACCGACCAGCGTGCCACCCTCGCCATGATCCTTGGCTTCCTTGCGGTTGAAGCACCAAGGCAGGTCGCGCTGATGCTGCTCGGCCAGCGCGATGGCAGTGGCTGCGCCGAGCGAGATGCCCTTGTAGGCCGGACCGAAGATGACGTCGAAATCCAGGCCGCTCTCGATCACCGCCGAGGCGTAGAACCGCCCGAGCTGTGCCAACGCGCTGCCGCTGTTGAACAACCCGGCATTGAAAAAATAGGGGCTGGTGCGTCCCGACTTGAGAGTGAACTCACCGAAACGCAGAACACCGCGTTCGATGGCGAAGCGAATGAACTCGCGCTGGTACGCCTGCATGAAGAAATTTCCCGGAAAACCACTGTTTTAGCTAATTGCGAAGAGCTTGGGTTATCATACACGCACGTGTTTTTAGGGGCCATTTATGCGGATCATCAGCGTCAACGTGAATGGCATTCAAGCGGCGGCACAGCGGGGATTGCTCAGCTGGCTGCAAGCGCAGAATGCCGATGTCATCTGCCTGCAGGATACCCGCGCCTCTGCCTTGGAACTCGACGACCCGGCTTATCAGCTGGACGGTTATTTCCTCTACGCCTGCGATGCCGAGATTCCGGAACAGGGCGGCGTGGCGCTTTATTCCAGATTGCAGCCAAAAGCAGTGATCACCGGACTGGGCTTCGAAACCGTGGACCGCTACGGCCGTTACCTGCAGGCCGACTTCGACAAGGTCAGCATTGCCAGCCTGCTGGTGCCGTCCGGTCAGGGTGGCGACTCCAATTTGAATCACAAGCTCAAGTTCATGGACGATTTTGCCCGCTATCTGGACAAGCAGCGCCGCAAGCGTCGTGAGTACATCTATTGCGGCTCGCTGTACGCCGCGCATCAGAAGATCGATGTGAAGAACTGGCGCGACTGCCAGCAGGATCCGGGCTTCCTCGCGCCCGAACGTGCCTGGCTCGATGAAATCTTCGGCAACATGGGCTACGTCGACGCCTTGCGCGAAGTGAATCGCGAAGGTGATCTGTTCAGCTGGTGGCCGGACACGGAGCAAGCGGAGATGCTCAACCTCGGCTGGCGCTTTGATTATCAGATCCTGACCTCGGGCCTTCGCCGCTTCGTCCGCAGCGCACGCTTGCCACGTCAGCCACGCTTCTCCCAGCACGCACCGCTGATCGCCGATTACGACTGGACGCTCAGCCTGTAAGCTCGCGACTCGCAAGGGCGACCGGCGCGGAGATCGCCGGTCGCCGCTCTGCGGTCAACTGAAGATCGAAGCCGGCCTATTTGACGAGCCGCCAGCAGAACGGATAACGGTAGGGCTTGCCCTCGTTGGCGCGGATGCCAGCGATCACCACCAGCACCAGCGCCACGACGCTCACCAGCACCATCAGCGGGAAGCCGATGAGGATCCAGGCCAGCACGCCGCAGATCATCATCGCAATGCTGAAGGTCAGTTGAAAATTCAACGCCTCCTTGCCCTGCTGGTCGACGTAGGGATCCATGTCCTTCTTCAACTGCCAGACGATCAGCGGGCCAATCACGTTGCCGATCATCGGCGCCAGGAACCAGAAGAACGCCGAATAATGACAGAACATTGCCCACTGGCGCGCTTCGCGACTGGGCAACGGCACGAGATCCTGATCGCTCATTCCGCGCTACCTCTTTCTCAGTCCGCCAGCGCCGCGCGCTGCAGGTCGAACAACTGGCGCATGCCATCGTGGGCCAGTGCGAGCATGGCATTGAGCTCATCGGCATGGAACGGCGCACCCTCGGCAGTGCCCTGAACCTCGATGAAACCGCCGGCATCGGTCATCACCACATTCAGGTCGGTCTCGGCGGCAGAGTCTTCCAGATAGTCCAGGTCCAGCACTGGCGCACCCTGGTAGATACCGACCGAAACGGCTGCGATCATCTGTTTGACCGGATCGCCACCCTTCAGACCACCACGCTTTTTCAGGACCTTCAGGGCGTCGATCAGCGCGACCATGCCGCCAGTGATCGAGGCTGTGCGAGTACCGCCATCGGCCTGAATCACGTCGCAGTCAATGAACAGCGTGTTCTCGCCCAGCTTGCTCATGTCCAGCGCGGCCCGCAGCGAGCGCCCGATCAGACGCTGGATTTCCAGCGTGCGTCCACCCTGTTTGCCCCGTGCGGCTTCGCGTTGGTTCCGCTCACCAGTCGAACGCGGCAGCATGCCGTACTCGGCAGTCAACCATCCCTGGCCCTGGCCCTTGAGGAAGCGCGGCACGCCGGCCTCGATGCTCGCCGTGCAGATCACCTTGGTATCGCCAAACTCGACCAGCACCGAGCCCTCTGCATGCTTGGTGTAGTTTCGGGTGATGCGGATCGAGCGCAGCTGATCGGCGGCACGGCCACTGGGTCGCTTCATGGATAGGTCCTGCTAAATAAAGAATGTGAGCGGCATTATAGAGCCCCTGGCCGGGAAAGGGTCGCGACCGTCCGGCCGTCACTGCAGCGATGGCCGGTTTCCATTACAATCCTCCGCCTTTCGCAGTCCGCATCCGAGAGGTTATCCGATGGTCCACAGCATGACGGCCTTTGCCCGCAGCGAGCAGGCCGGCCCCCATGGCACCTTCAGCTGGGAAATCCGCTCGGTCAATCACCGTTATCTGGAACCGCACCTGCGCCTGCCTGAGGCGTTCCGCGATCTGGAAGGTCAGGTGCGCGATGCGCTGCGCAAGGGCCTCTCGCGCGGCAAAGTGGAGTGCACGCTGCGCTTCGCCGAGGAAAGCCAGCGCAGCAGCCTGCAGGTTGACCAGGAGCGCGCCAGCCAGTTGATCGCCGCCGCCGAAAGCGTTGCCGCCCTGATTCGCCAGCCGGCCGCTATCGATCCGCTGCAGGTGCTCGGCTGGCCGGGCGTGCTGGTCGCCGATGCGGCCGACCCGCAAGCACTCAACCAGAGCGCACTGGAGCTGTTCCACAAGGCTCTGGCGCAGCTCAAGGAAGGCCGTCGGCGCGAGGGCGCGGAGCTCGCCAAGTTGCTCGAGGAGCGCCTGGATAGCATCCTCGCGGAAGTCGCCACGCTGCGTGAGCAAGTGCCGCAGATGCTCGCCGCCCAGCGCCAGAAGATCCTCGACCGTTTCAACGAGATGGCCGCCGAGCTGGATCCGCAACGCCTCGAGCAGGAGATGGTTCTGCTCGCACAGAAGAGTGACGTGGCCGAAGAACTCGACCGTCTGAGCACCCACGTCGGCGAAGTTCAGCGCGTGCTCAAGGCCGGTGGCGCCGCCGGGCGCCGCCTTGATTTCCTCATGCAGGAACTCAACCGCGAGGCCAACACCCTCGGGTCGAAAGCCTTCGACCCGCGCAGCACCCAGGCCGCGGTGAACCTCAAGGTTCTGATCGAGCAGATGCGCGAACAGGTGCAGAACATCGAATAACCCCAGCTGCCTAGCGGCTGGTCTACTTTTGTCCCACAGGCTTTCCAGGAACCCGTCATGTCCGCCACCACCGGTACGCTTTACATCGTGTCCGCGCCTTCCGGGGCCGGCAAGACCAGCCTGGTCAAGGCCTTGGTCGACGCACAACCGCAGGTGCGGGTGTCGGTTTCGCACACGACTCGCGCCATGCGCCCGGGCGAGGTCGACGGCGTGAACTACCACTTCGTCAGCCGCGAGGATTTTCTCGAGCGTCTGGAGCGCGACGAGTTCCTCGAACATGCCGAAGTGTTCGGCAACCTCTACGGTACCTCGCAGCGCTGGCTGGAGCAGACCCTGGCCGAGGGCTTCGACCTGATTCTGGAAATCGACTGGCAGGGTGCCCAGCAGGTGCGCCGGCTGATGCCGCAAGCCAAGTCGATCTTCATCCTCCCGCCGACCCAGGAAGCTCTGCGCCAGCGCCTCAACAACCGCGGCCAGGACAGCGACGAGATCATCGAGAAGCGCATGCGCGAAGCGGTCAGCGAGATGAGCCATTACGTCGAGTACGACTACCTGGTGATCAATGACGACTTCGCCCACGCGCTGGTCGACCTGCAGTCGATCTTCCGCGCCAACCAGCTCAAGCAGCAATCCCAGCAGCAGCGCCACGCACGACTGCTCAGCGAGCTGCTGGCCTGAGAAACAGCGCTTCCATTAAGGCTGGTGATTTTTTAGACTAATCCGTCCGCTCGCCCATTCGGGCATGCTCTACCGTTACTGATCACGAGGAACACCATGGCCCGCGTTACCGTTGAAGACTGCCTGGACAACGTTGATAACCGCTTCGAGCTGGTCATGCTTGCCACCAAGCGCGCGCGTCAACTGGCGACCGGCGGCAAGGAGCCGAAAGTGGCCTGGGAGAACGACAAGCCGACCGTTGTCGCGCTACGCGAAATCGCTTCCGGCCTGGTCGATTACGATGTCATCGCACAGGACGAAATCGTTGATGACGAACCGCTCTTCACCCAGTACGAGGAAGAGCCGAACGAGGCCATCTGATTAAATGCCAGGTCGAAGTCGAGCCGATCACATCGCCCGCCGGCAAGGAGCACTACCTTGCCAGCCATAGACGCACTCGCGGATCGCCTGTCGACCTATCTCGGCCCGGACCAGGTCAACCTGGTTCGCCGAGCCTATTTCTATGCCGAGCAGGCCCACGACGGGCAGCGCCGGCGCAGCGGTGAAGCCTACGTCACCCACCCCCTCGCGGTAGCCAACATCCTCGCCGACATGCACATGGACCATCAGAGCCTGATGGCCGCGATGCTGCACGACGTCATCGAGGACACCGGTATTCCCAAGGAAGCCCTGGTCGCCCAGTTCGGCGAAACCGTGGCCGAGCTCGTCGATGGGGTCAGCAAGCTGACCCAGATGAACTTCGAGACGAAGGCCGAGGCCCAGGCCGAGAACTTCCAGAAGATGGCCATGGCCATGGCCCGCGACATCCGCGTGATCCTGGTCAAGCTCGCCGACCGTCTACACAACATGCGCACCCTGGAAGTGCTGGCCGGCGAAAAGCGTCGACGCATCGCCAAGGAAACCCTGGAAATCTACGCACCGATTGCCAATCGCCTCGGTATGCACACGATGCGCGTGGAGTTCGAGGATCTCGGCTTCAAGGCCATGCACCCGATGCGTTCGGAGCGCATCCGCGCCGCCGTACGCCGCGCCCGCGGCAACCGCAACGAGATCGTCGAGAAGATCGAACAGTCGTTGATCCACTGCCTCGAGCGCGAAGGGCTGGAAGGCGACGTACTGGGCCGCGAGAAGCACCTGTACAGCATCTACAAGAAGATGCGCGGCAAGCGGAAAGCCTTCCACGAGATCATGGATGTCTACGCCTTCCGCATCGTGGTGGACAAGGTCGATACGTGCTATCGCGTGCTCGGCGCCGTGCACAGCCTGTACAAGCCACTGCCAGGGCGATTCAAGGACTACATCGCGATTCCCAAGGCCAACGGCTACCAGTCGCTGCACACCACCCTGTTCGGCATGCACGGCGTGCCCATCGAAATCCAGATCCGCACCCGCGAGATGGAAGAGATGGCCAACAACGGCATCGCCGCACACTGGTTGTACAAGTCCCCCGAGGACGAGGTGCCCAAAGGTACCCATGCTCGCGCCCGTCAGTGGGTCAAGGGCGTACTGGAACTGCAGCAGCGTGCCGGCAACTCGCTGGAATTCATCGAGAGCGTGAAGATCGACCTGTTCCCCGACGAGGTCTACGTCTTCACCCCCAAGGGCCGCATCATGGAGATGCCCAAGGGTTCCACCGCCGTCGACTTCGCCTACGCGGTGCACACCGATGTCGGCAACACCTGCATCGCCTGCCGCGTCAACCGTCGCCTGGCACCGCTGTCGCAGCCACTGGAAAGCGGCTCGACGGTGGAAATCGTCACCGCGCCGGGTGCACGGCCGAATCCCGCGTGGCTGAATTTCGTCGTCACCGGCAAGGCACGCACGCACATTCGCCATGCGCTCAAGCTGCAGCGCCGCTCGGAGTCCATCAACCTCGGCGAGCGGCTGCTGAGCAAGGCCCTCAGCGGTTTCGAGACGAGCCTCGACAAGATCAGCCCCGAGCGTATCCAGCATGTGCTTGCCGAGTACCACATGGAATACGTCGAGGACCTGCTGGAAGACATCGGCCTGGGCAACCGCATGGCCTACGTCATCGCCCGCCGCCTGATTGCCCGGGACGACGAGCAGGCACCGGCCCTCGAAGGGCCGCTGGCGATCCGAGGTACCGAAGGGCTGGTACTCAACTACGCCAAGTGCTGCACGCCGATTCCCGGCGACCCAATCGTCGGTCACCTGTCGGCCGGCAAGGGCATGGTGGTGCACCTGGAAACCTGTCGGAACATCGCTGACGTCCGCCACAATCCGGACAAGTGCATCCAGCTGTCCTGGTCCAAGGACGTCACGGGCGAGTTCAACGTCGAGCTGCGCGTCGAGCTGGAGCACCAGCGCGGCCTGATCGCCCTGCTCGCCGGCAGCGTCAATGCCGCCGACGGCAACATCGAGAAGATCGGCATGGACGAGCGAGACGGCCGCATCAGCGTGGTCCAGCTGGTGGTCAGCGTGCATGACCGCGTGCATCTGGCCCGGGTCATCAAGAAGCTGCGCGCGATCAAGGGCGTCACTCGGATCACCCGCGTCAAGGCCTGACCGCTTCCGTCGACTTCACCTATCAGCAAAACGCCACGGCTGGCCGCTCTCGCCATCAGCCATTATGCTGGCGGCCCGTTGCCCAATTCCCAGAGGAGTCTCCATGAGCAAGACCGTGATCAACACCGACAAGGCCCCGGCCGCCATCGGCACCTACTCCCAGGCCATCAAAACCGGCAACACCGTCTACCTGTCCGGACAGATCCCGCTGGATCCCAAGACCATGGAGCTGGTGGAGGGTTTCGAGGCGCAGGCCGTGCAGGTGTTCGAGAACCTCAAGGCGGTGGCCGAGGCCGCAGGCGGCTCGCTGAAGGACATCGTCAAGCTCAACATCTTCCTCACCGACCTCGGCAATTTCGCCACCGTCAACGAGGTGATGAGCCGTTACTGCCAGCAGCCGTACCCGGCGCGCGCAGCCATCGGCGTCGCCGCGCTGCCGAAAGGCGCGCAGGTCGAAATGGACGCGATCCTGGTCATCGACTGATCCGCTAGGGCCGGCGCGGCCCTGTGCCGCGCCGCTGCTCATCAGCGCACCAGCACCTCGACCCGTCGATTGCGCGGCTCGGCGGTGGCATCCGGTGTCACCACCAGCAGATTTCCCTCGCCGTGCGACGTAACCCGCAGCTCCATGGCCTCCAGCCCCCGCGCTTTCAGTAGTTCGGCGACAGCCTGGGCGCGGCGCAGGCCGACCTGCTCGTTCGTGGCCCGATGCCCCAGCGTATCGGTATGGCCGATCACCGTGACCACCGGGTAATCGCGGCGCAGCGCCGCCTGCAATACCTCGTCCACGACCTGCGTGGCGGCACCGCCCAGCCCCGAGGCTCCCGATTGAATGACGAAACGCTCCGGCAGGGCCGGCTGCGCGGACAAGGCTTCGCCGAAATCACGGCCGCGGCGCATGTCGCTGACCGCAAACGCTGGACCAGTCCCGGCAATCGTCATGCCCTTGCCCGGTGCCTCGAGCAGGCGCTGCCCCTCGTCACCCAGCACCACACCACCCGGCACCCCATCGGCCAACATGACGTAAGAGTGCTGCGCGCAACCAGCAAGCGTCAGCAGCGCCAGGAGCAGAGCGTGCCGCTTCATTCGTTCACCTTCATCAGCAGCTGGCCTCCAAGCACCCGCACAAGCCCCTGTGGGGTATGGATCGCCACCGCGTCGGGATCGAGCCGCGCCATGTCGCCGGCAATCAGATTCAGCGATCCCCGAGCGAGCATGGCACGCAGTTGGAGATCGCCAGCGGCTGGAGCGAAGCGGTACTCATCAAGCGTGAATTCGCTATGCGGGCCGAACGACAACACGCTGCCATCGTCGAGGATCACACCAAGCCTACCCTTGGCGCCGGTACTCAATGCCACCCCGGGCACGATCGCCTGACCGACCTTTGCCGCGTTGGTATAGCCGCGACTGCTGACGTAAGCAGGGCCTTCCACCCGCGCCACATGCCCGACCGGCTCGGGCAGCTTTTCGGCGAAGGCAGGCGCAATCAAGGCTGCAGCGGCCAGATAGAGGGCACGCTGCATGTTGTTGAAGCAAATCATCGAATTCTCGAATCGTCAGGAATGCGGTTGGAGCGATCCCGCTCCACTGAGCTAAGGCAGTCCAAACCGGCAAAAAATCCCCTGCCGTTTCGTTTTCCGGTGATTTACTGGTGGAGCTGGGCCAGGCGGCTGGCATCTGCGAGTCAGCGCGAACCAGCTCTCGCTGCGGCGGCCCGCACAGCCGAAGGCAGCACAAGCACGGCTCGTTCATGTTTCGATTCGAGAGGCAGATCGGGCCGTGCAAACAACCTGGGGGGGACGATCACCCGTCCCCATGGAGGCATGGAACGCCATCAGTTCAGGTAACGCTGCACTGCCTGTTGCAGCAACCCCTCCTGCTTCATCTGGTCGAGTGTTCGCTGCAGTTTTTCGACGACCGCATCCGGCGTTTCCTTGTTCAGCGCCAGGTAGAGATCGACCCGGCTCAGTGTCAGCGCCACGACCAGCGGGCCGACGCCGGCCTGCTTCGCCTCGTATTCGCCGGAGGGGTTGGTGGTCGCCCACAGATCGAACTGGCCGGCCTTCAGCTTGGCCGGCGTATCGATCAGCGAACTCTGCACCTCGATGCCGCGGTTGATCAGGTACTGACTGCCCACGCTGCCATCCTTCGAGCCGATTCGATACTGCCTGGCATCTTCCAGGCTAGAGACCTGAACCTGGCTCTCCGGGGTCTTGAGCAGCACGATCTGGATCTCGCTGAGCGGACCGACCCACTTGTACTTGGGCTCGCGCTCGGGGGTACGACTGAGGGAGAACACGGCGAAGCCTGGGGTCTTCTCGGCCAGTTTTTGCAGGCGGCTCCACGGGAAACGCAGCGTCATCGCGTAGGGCACGTCGGCGCGCTTGAACAGGGCGGCCACCACGTCGGCGTCGATGCCGCTGATCGCATCCTCCTTGGCGAAATTCTTGCTATCGTCGGCCATGCTGAAGGGTGGAAAGTTCTGCGTGAGCAGGTTGATCGTTTCCCCGTCGGCACTGGCCGAGGCAAATGGCAGGAGGGCAATCAGCGCGCCCAGGAAAGCGCAGCGAAAATATTTCTTGTTGGTCGGCATGTTGAGATCTCGGGTCGATCGGACATCGTTATGCCGCACCGGCATCGGTGCCGGGCGGCTGTCGGCAAGTTCTTATTGCGCCCGGCTCGTGACAAGCGACCGCGCGGCGATGAACCCTAACAGCGCCTGGCATGACATTCTCTGCGTCGGATCACTTACGTGCGTGCCGCCATCGGATGGCGGCTCCTCCAGGCAGGGGCAACTGCGGAGGCACGGCATCTGGCGCAAGTTTTCGTTCCCCTGGCCGCTGGTCATTCGTCGAAAACCTGCGAGCCGTTCGTCGCGTAGCCACCCCCATGGTGGCACTTGCCGTATTCTCGCCGGCTATCGGAGTCTGCGGACCCGAGACACAGTCGGGCATATAAATCGCATCCAACGCATCCGAACTGTGGCGCGCCATGCAAATGGCGCCGCGGGGCTTCCCGCAAAACTGTGGTCCGCCTGCGGGCGGTGGTTTGTCGAAACGTCGGGGCTACCCGACTGGATGTGAAATGAAAACACCTCGTCTGCTACAAGGTCGTCGCGGCCCTGTACTCGCCATTTTTCTGCTCCTGCTGATCGCCGCTTGCATTACCTATTGGCAGCTGCAGCCCAGCTCTCCGTCGACGCCAGCCACTGGCGCGGCGGCGAGCATGCTCGAAGCCCTGCAGGACTCCACCGATCCCTGGCAGGCCAATCGCCGCGACCTCTCGGTGCTGGTGAATGACCTGCGTGGCGCCAACATCGCCAGCGCCGCGCTGGGTAAGGACGCGGTGTACGTCAGCCTGCACGACGGCCTACGTTACTGGGTGCCGGATCAGTCCGGTCGCGTCGCCGGGCTGCTGCTCGAGCAGTACGCGCAGGGCAGCGGCGAACTGTTCCCGTTGGCCATGTTCCAGACCGACGCGGAAAAGCCGTTCTACACCTACCTGCTGCCGTACTCGCCAATTGCCCTGCTGCTGCTCGGCGCGGCAATCTTCTTCGGCATGAAAACGCGCAGCTTCGAGGTCCAGCGCAAGGGCAGCGGCGTGACCTTCGCCGACGTGATCGGTGCCGCGGAGGCCAAGCAGGCCCTCAGCGACGTCACCGCCTACCTGCGCAATCCGGCCGCCTACGCACGCCTCGGCGCGCGCCCACCCAAGGGTGTGCTACTGACTGGCGAGCCCGGTACGGGAAAGACTCAGCTGGCCAAGGCACTGGCCAGCGAATCGAATGCCAGCTTCATCCAGGTCACCGGCAGCGACTTCTCCTCGATGTATTTCGGCGTCGGCATCCAGAAGGTCAAGGCGCTGTTCCGTACCGCACGTAAGCAGGCGCCGTGCATCATCTTCATCGACGAGATCGATGGCATCGGCAAGCGCGCCGAACAGCAGCGTTCCAGTGACGCCGAGAGCAACCGCATCATCAACCAGTTCCTTGCCGAGATGGACGGCTTCGACGGCGCCAGCGGCGTGCTGGTGCTGGGCGCCACCAACTTCCCCAATTCGCTCGATCCGGCGCTGGTGCGCGAAGGCCGCTTCGACCGCTCCATCGCCGTCGCCCTGCCCGGCCTCGATGACCGTGAGGCGCTGTTCCGCCTGTACGCCGGCAAGATCAGCGCGGCGACCGATCTGGACTTCCCGCAGCTGGCACGCAGTACCGTCGGTCTCACGCCGGCTGCCATCGCCTATATCGTCAACCATGCGGCGCTGCTGGCAGCACGCGCGGGTGCCAAACAGGTCGATATGGCGCACTTCGTCGATGCGGTGGAAACCTGCCGCATCGGCGAGCAGCCTTCCGGCGTGACGCCGATGTCCGCCACCGACCGCAAGCGCATCGCCGTGCACGAAGCCGGCCACGCGCTGGTGGCCGCGGCGCTGAATGTCGGTCGAGTGGAAAAGGTCACCATCCTACCGCGCGGCCAGGCGCTGGGCGTGACCCTGGTGACGCCGGTGGAAGACAAGCGGCTGCACATGTATTCCGAACTGCGCAATCGCATCCAGATGCTGCTGGCCGGCCGTGGTGCCGAGCAGTTGTATTTCCATGAAGTATCGTCCGGTGCCGGGCAGGATCTGCAGGAAGCCTCGAAGATCGCCCTTTCCATGGTCGGTGCCCTCGGCATGGGGCCGCGTGGCTCGCTGCTGAGCCTGCAGGCCGTGCGCGACGCGCATCTGGACAGCGATCCGCGCGAAGCGTTGGAAGCAGCCGATGAACTACTGCAGCAACTCAATCACGAGTGCCTCGCACTGCTACAGCGCCTGAAGCCGGCGCTCGACCAGATCACCGAGCGCCTGCTCGAGTGTGAGACCGTGCCGGGTGAGGAAGTGCTCGCTGCGGTTGCCGCGATTCCTGCCGACCGTGGCCACGGCATCTCGCCATGGCATGGCCCGGTCTCCGGACTCGAGCGCGTCGCCGCCTCAGGCTTCGACGACGGCACCGGGGCGCTGTTCGACCTTGTCGCTGGTGAGCCGAAGGACACTACCGAGCCGGAAGGCCCCGGGATG
>NZ_JACBXH010000062.1:0-14918 GCF_041381355.1 Pseudomonas sp. LM13 | reverse complement strand
TTTAGACCTTAGTCTTTAGGGCTGGGGCGTCAAGGTCAGGAGTGGTTTGTTCGATAGTCTCGTTAGGCTACAAAACGTCTTACCACTTCCGGCCCGCCGGATTATTGTTCTGGTGGGCAGCCGAATCCTAACGGTTTGATGGCCACTAGTCGAATGCCGAAGTCTTGAGTGAGGGTGGTGTCTCGTTTTTTGACCTGCACCGAACGTGGTGGGCCAGCCGACTGCCAATTGCTCGGTAATCAACCTGCTAGAATCAGTCGCTCGACAAATCCTTCGACGGGCCGCCGTGATGCTTCCTGAATGCCAGCTGTTTGGAACCCTGGGCTGTCACCTGTGTGAGCAGGCTGAAGCGGTCGTGATGCCGCTGGTGGAGCACGGGCTGCTGGTGGAGCTGCTGGACGTGGCGGACAGGGTGGAATGGGTCGAGGATTACGGCCTGCGTATTCCCGTACTGCGTCGGGTGGATACGGGGGCGGAGTTGGATTGGCCGTTTGAAGTTGAGCAGGTTGTCCGCTTTCTTGAATGATTGAAGAGCGGCAAAATGTCGCCAGGCCAAAACAGAAAAACCGGCTGCAAGAGCCGGTTTTAGATACATCAGATAGCACGCCAAAAAGCGCTGATATCGGGAAATGGTCGGAGCGACTGGATTCGAACCAGCGACCTTCTCGTCCCGAACGAGACGCGCTACCAAGCTGCGCTACGCTCCGAAGATGGCGCGCATTCTACAGAAAAAGTTTTGCTGCACAAGACGTTATGCAGGATTTTTTTGATCGGGGAGCCTGTCCTGGACGAATGTCATGAGTCCTGGGCCGCCTCGTTCGAGGTGGCTCAGGGAGTGATGTCATAACTCTCGTACGGTGCGCACTTGGTCCTTGTTTACTTTTCCAGGCTTGCCGTCGAGCTGTTCATACTCGTAGAAGCCGGACTCATCGTCGAAGTCGGGCCGATCGAGGGTCTGTATTTCTCGGCCGTCGTTTAGCGTGATCACGCTTGGGTTGGCGCAGCCGGCGAGCATGCCGAAGCCCAGCGCAAGAACCAGAGTCACGAAGTAGCGTTGGCGCATGAGGCTATTCCTTCTGAAGTATGGTTAACACATCGGACGGAACGCTCCCATATGAAGTTCCCAGCGCAAGCTCGGCGGCCGCAAGCAGTTCCGGGGTGTTTAGATTGGCAAGGCGAATGTCGTCTTCGGCGACCCGAACGGCATGCGCTCCGAGCTTCAGTAGAAGCCGCTGCGGGCTGCGCTCGCCGGCCAGCCAATGAGCTTCGACCTCTGGTGTCAACGAGGTCGGGATGATGCTGAATAACGGCTCCCACTGTTGTCCGCGGCGCAGCATGACCGGTTTGCCTGGTGCTGCGATTGCGGCGGAGCAAAGTGATCGAAGCAACTGTTGGTCGATCAACGGCGTATCGCAGGGTAGCAGCAGCAGCCATTGGCCGCGCGCAGCTGCTAGACCGGCTCGTATACCTGCAAGGGGGCCGGGGTAATCTTCGCTGGCGTCATGCACCAGTCGATCCGCGTAGATCGCATAACGCGATCGGTTGCGGTTGCAGGAAACAAGCAGGTCTTCCGTCAGGGGGCGTACCAGATCGTGTAGCCAGGCGATCAGCGGACGCCCGCGCCATTCGATCAGGCCTTTGTCCCGTCCACCCATGCGCTGCCCGCGACCGCCGGCGAGCAGCAGAATCGAACAGGATGGCAGTCTCAAGTCGGGCACGCTTCGGATCCGAGTAGGTTGAGGGCTGATCCGGCATGACAAGCCGCTCGCCGAGTGAGCTGCGCCGGCTGTAGGGGCGTCTGGGGCGAGTTGAGCATGCTCGATAACAGTCCGCAAGCCCGGGCGCTAAACCAACCGAAAAAGCTGTTGTCTATTTCCACCATCCGCTTGTTCCTGAGTAGCGGATGCCGCCTGCTTATTTGGCTGACATACAAGGAGAACAACACCATGCAGGAGAGAAACGTTTGGGTTGACTATGCCAAGGCGATAGGGATCATCCTCGTTGTGTACGGGCATGTCGCGCGAGGGGTATTCAACGCGGGGCTGCCGATGGATGAGGCAGAGTTCGTGCTGGTGGATAGCATCATCTACAGCTTCCACATGCCGCTGTTCTTCTTTCTGTCCGGGTTGTTCTTCTTTGACTCGCTGCAGAAGCGGGGCAGGGGCGGGTTGATCATCAACAAGATCGATACGATCGCGTATCCGTTTATCGTCTGGTCCCTGCTGCAGGGTTTGTTCGAAGTCGCGCTCTCGAACTACACCAATGGCCAGGTGACTTTGGTCGAGGTTTTCTCACTGCTGTGGATGCCTCGGGCGCAGTTCTGGTTTTTGTATGCGCTGTTCCTGGTGTTCGTGGTTTGCACCTTTCTTTATGCGAAGGCAGATCGCCGGTTCTTCCTGCCGTTTGTAGTGCTGTTTGGTGTGTTGTTCGTTTTCCAGCAGGACCTGACCATCAACAACATGACGCGCTTCATCTTGGGCAATACAGTGTTTTTTGCGTTGGGTGTCTGGTTCAACGAAGTCAAGGCTTTCTTTCTGGCGCGATATTCTTCGCTCACGCTAGTCTTCGGAGCCATGTTCATAGCTGGGCAGTATCTGTTTCACGTGACGTTTGGCATGAATTACACCGATGGTGGTTTGCCGGTCTTGGCCTTGGCCACTGTCTCCATTTTCTTCATGGTCGCGCTGTCGATGTGGCTTGGGCAGTACCGGGTCGACTGGTTGCTGTTCATCGGCGCTTCGTCGATGACCATCTACCTGATGCATATCCTGGCGGGCAGTGGTGTACGCGTGATACTCAGTAAGTTCATGGGGATCGATTCGATTACGGTCCATTTGTTGATCGGTACGCTGATCGGTACCGCCGCCCCGTTGGTGGCGCAGCTGATCATTAATCGGTACCGACTGCACTTCCTGCTTGCTCCGCCGAAGCGAATTTCGGCATCGCACTTCCGTATGCGCAAAGCCCTTGCGTAATAGAACTCCGGGCCGCTCGGCATCATCGCCGAGCGGTCCATGGCAGTCTTGGCTTAGTCAACCGCAGCTGACGCGTTCGATCTTCATGTTTGCGTCGGTATTGATGTTGAGCCTTCGTGGATCGTATTCCAGGGTAACGATATCGTCGGGGCGCAGGATCCGTGCTCTTTCCGCATTGGAAAGTTGCCTCGCTTGCTCAAGGACTTCAGGGGTCGCCGTTCTACCCACAAAGTGCTGTACCGCATCGGAATTGCAGTGCCCCTGCCTCTGAGTCGGCGTATCAACGCCCGATGGTTGCGTGACGCTCTTGCACGCGGCCAATAGCAGCACAGCGGTGGCGATGATCAGCGCATTGCGATTGGGTCGGAACATGACATCTCCTTTCACTTCTGGGTTTGGGAGCGCGACTATTATGAATAGTGCCGATACGGACGTGACCTGAAGTATGCGGGCCTGCGGGTGTTCTGCCGGTACGGCCAGACGGGAACCGAAGCGCTGTTATTGCGTCTGATGGCGTTGTGCAATCCAGCAGTCAACGAAAACAAGGAGTGACCACGATGTTCAATTCCCCACTGCTCAAGCGTATCGCGGCGATGCTCGCTGCCCTGCATCTGCTATTAGTGGCTCAGATCCCATTGGCGCAAGCGGCCATGATCGGTACGCCGGAAGTCGTTACGGAACAACAGCAGCAGGTGGATCGGCAGCAACTGCTGACCATGCTGGACGATCAGGACGTGCAGAAAAAGCTCGAATCGATGGGCGTTGAGCGTGACCAGGTCGAGAAGCGCATTAATAGCCTGACTGCGGCCGAATTGGCGCAATTCAATCAGCAGCTTGATCAGGCGCCTGCTGGTGCCGGCGTCGTCGGCGTGATCGTTCTGTTCCTAGTCATCTTCATCATCACTGACATGCTTTGCGCGACCAACATCTTCAATTTCGTCAATTGCATCAACCGTTGAGTCGACTGCTGCTGGTACTTCTGTTGGCCGGACTGGTCGGAGGCTGTGCATCGTCGAGAATATCCCTCGACGATGCGGACCTTCCGTCTGCGGCCGAGCTGACCGAAGTGCCGTTCTACCCGCAGGAAGCCTATCAGTGCGGGCCGGCTGCGCTGGCGACCATGCTGGCGCAGCGGGGCGTTCCTGCTGATCCGGATGTGCTAGTGGATCAGGTGTACATCCCGGGGCGAAGGGGCAGTCTTCAAGTGGAAATGGTCGCCGCAGCGCGGACGGCGGGGCTTCTGGTCTATCCGCTGCGCTCGCGCCTGGAGGACGTGCTGGCGGAAGTGGCGGCCGGCAATCCAGTTCTGGTTCTGCAGAACCTGGCGTTCGATCGTTGGCCGCAATGGCATTTCGCCGTTGTGGTGGGTTACGACCTTGTCGAACAACGGCTCGTGTTGCGCTCTGGTACCACCGAGCGTTGGATCGCCTCCTTTCGCGACTTCGAACGCACCTGGTCCAAGGCCGAGCGGTGGGCGGTCGTGACGCTTAACCCGGATCAGCTTCCGGCGACGGCACGAGAAACCGTCTGGTTGCGTAGTGCAAGTGATCTCGAGGAGGTTGGGCAAGTACGCCCGGCGAGAGTCGCCTATGAGGCGGCGGTTGCTCGTTGGAAATCTTCGCTCGGGTTATTTGCGCTGGCCAACAGTCAGTACGCGGCCGGGCAGAAGGAGATGGCGGAACGGTCGTTGCGGGATAGCATTGCTACGGACCCAGGCTTCGCCATTGGCTGGTTCAATCTTTCGCATGTGCTGGCCGAGCGCGGATGCCATGTCGGTGCGCAGCAGGCGCGGTCCTGCGCTAAGCGTCTGGCGCCAGACGACCCTCGTTTCGATGCGCCGCTACCGGCAGTCACGCGGGAGTCGGCAGCATCGTGCCAGCCGGCGCCGCCGTGCGGTGCTCGCTAGGTATCATCAGAAGCCCAGTCTGTCGCGCAGGCTGTAATAAAGAGCTCCAAGTGCGCTGAGTGGCGCCTGGAAGCGTTGCCCGCCAGGAAATGGATAGTGGGGGAGGCTGGCGAATGCATCGAATCGCTCAGCCTGGCCGCTCAATGCTTCGGCGATGACCTTCCCGGCAACATGGGTGTAAGTGACACCATGCCCGCTGCAACCCTGCGAATAATAGATATTGTTGCCCAGGCGGCCCACCTGAGGCAGTCGGGAGAGCGTGAGCAGGAAGTTGCCGGTCCACGCATAGTCGATTCTCACCTTGGCCAGCTGCGGGAACGTCTTGAGCATTTTGGGGTGGATAATCGATTCGATGTCAGCAGGGTCTCGAGCTCCGTAGACGACCCCCCCGCCATAGATTAGGCGCTTGTCGGCCGAGAGGCGGTAGTAATCGAGCAGGTAGTTGCAGTCTTCCACGCAGTAGTCCTGCGGGAGGAGGCTGCGCGCCAGTTCGTCATCGAGTGGCTCAGTGGCAATCACCTGGGTTCCGCAGGGCATGGACTTGGCGGCTAGCTCCGGTATCAGATCGCCCAGATAAGCGTTACCGGCGACCACCACGAATTTTGCACGGACATTGCCGGTGGGGGTGTGTATCAATGGCTGTTCGCCTCGCTCGATTCGTACGGCGGGGGAGTTCTCGTATACGATGCCGCCTAACGATTCGACGGCAGCGGCTTCGCCGAGCGCCAGATTAAGCGGATGGATATGGCCGCCTTGCTTGTCGAGCACGCCGCCGATGTACCGATCACTGGCTACGACCCGCTTGATGCCCTGCTCATCGAGCAGCTCCAGCTGGTGGTAGCCATATCGTTCCCACAGTGCCTTCTGTGCTTCGAGGTGATGCATCTGTTTCTGGCTTAACGCCGCAAACACGCCGCCGTCCTTCAGATCGCACTGGATGTTGTAGCGTGCGACCCGCTCGCGGATGATCCTGCCGCCCTCGAAGGCCATTTGACCGATCAATTTGGCGGCCGAGCTATCGACGCTTCGTTCGATGCTGTCGAGGTCGCGGCTGTAGCTGTTGACGATTTGCCCTCCGTTGCGGCCAGAGGCGCCAAAACCGACCTTCGCCGCTTCCAGCACAGTTACGCTGAAGCCCTTTTCGAGCAGGAACAGCGCGGTAGAAAGCCCGGTATACCCGGCGCCGATGACACATACATCCGTTTGCTTCGCTTCTTGCAGTGTCGGGCGTTCCTTGGTCATGTTTGCGGTGGCGGCGTAATAGGAGGCCGGGTAGGGAGTGTTCGGCATATTGGAATCTCTGTTCTGAATCTTTTACGCATGCTAGCGCTTAGCCGCACGACTCGCCAGTGACTGAGCGCTGATAGGGGCTTTTTCAAATTTTCCAAATATCAGTGAGTTAGCTGAAAAAAAACCGCTTGACCTTTTTTTTCGAGTCTTTAGAATGCGCCCCCATCGAAGGCACATAGCTCAGTTGGTTAGAGCACCACCTTGACATGGTGGGGGTCGTTGGTTCGAATCCAATTGTGCCTACCAATTCGAATAAAAGGGTCGCGCAAGCGACCCTTTTTTTTGGCTCGCTTGTCAGGATCTCGGCATTCTGAAAGTATCGCCAGTCGTGTTTTCCCAGTGACTTCGGTCCGGTCGAGAGTAAGCCTTCAGGCTCCTGCCACTGTGCGGTGGGAATGCTCGCCGGGTCGCTTTCCTGGCTCATCCCAACCCATGTGGCCTTTGGTACGGGTCACCACTAGGAGAGGAGGCGCCATGCCCACTATTACTCTTCCCGATGGCAGTCAGCGTTCGTTCGATCACCCGGTTACCGTGGCTGAGGTGGCTCAGTCCATTGGTGCTGGCCTGGCCAAGGCGACGCTCGCCGGTAAGGTCGACGGTAGATTGGTCGATGCCTGTGATCTGATCGACGCGGATGCTTCGTTGCAGATCATTACGCCGAAGGATGAGGAGGGGCTGGATATCATTCGCCACTCCTGCGCGCACCTGATCGGTCATGCAGTAAAACAGCTGTATCCGACTGCGCGCATGGTTATTGGGCCGGTCATCGAAGAAGGCTTTTATTACGATATCGCCTATGAGCGGCCCTTTACGCCTGATGATGTCGCGGCCATCGAGCAGCGGATGCGTGAGCTGATCGAGCGTGATTACGACGTCGTCAAGAAGATGACTCCGCGCGCCGAAGTCGTCGAGGTCTTCAAGTCCCGAGGCGAGGATTACAAGCTGCGTCTGATCGAGGATATGCCCGACGAGCAGGCGATGGGTTTGTACTACCACGAAGAATATGTCGACATGTGCCGAGGCCCGCATGTGCCGAATACCCGTTTCCTCAAGGCGTTCAAGCTGACCCGCATTTCCGGGGCCTACTGGCGTGGTGACTCAAAGAACGAACAGCTGCAGCGCATCTATGGCACTGCCTGGGCCGACAAAAAGCAGCTGGCCGCTTACATCCAGCGCATAGAGGAGGCCGAGAAGCGCGATCATCGTCGCATCGGCAAGCAGCTCGACCTCTTTCATACGCAAGAGGAAGCGCCGGGTATGGTCTTCTGGCATCCGGCCGGCTGGACCCTGTACCAGAACCTCGAGCAGTACATGCGTCAGGTGCAGCGCGAGAACGGCTATCAGGAGGTGCGTACGCCGCAGGTGGTCGATCGCATCCTGTGGGAAAAGTCTGGGCATTGGTCCAACTACGCCGAGAACATGTTCACCACCTCGTCGGAGAATCGCGATTATGCGGTGAAGCCGATGAACTGCCCGTGTCATGTGCAGATCTTCAACCAAGGCCTGAAGTCCTATCGTGACTTACCGCTGCGCATGGCTGAGTTCGGCGCCTGCCACCGTAACGAGCCTTCCGGCGCGCTGCACGGCATCATGCGTGTGCGCGGCTTCACTCAGGATGATGCGCACATCTTTTGCACCGAAGAGCAGGTGAAGAAGGAGGCTGCCGACTTCATCAAGTTGACGCTCAAGGTCTATGCCGATTTCGGTTTCAGCGACATCGCCATGAAGCTCTCCACTCGTCCAGCCAAGCGTGTAGGCTCCGATGAGTTGTGGGATCGTGCCGAGGGTGCGCTGGCCGAGGCGCTCAACGAGTCCGGGCTGGCATGGGAATATCAGCCGGGCGAAGGAGCATTTTACGGACCGAAGATCGAGTTCACCTTGCGTGATTGCCTGGGGCGTAATTGGCAATGCGGCACCCTGCAGTACGATCCGAACCTGCCTGAGCGCCTGGATGCCAGCTTCGTCGCTGAAGATAATAGCCGCCAGCGGCCGGTGATGCTGCACCGTGCCATTCTCGGTTCGTTCGAGCGTTTCATCGGTATGCTCATCGAGCACTACGCTGGCGCATTCCCTGCTTGGCTCGCTCCGACTCAGGCGGTGATCATGAATATCACCGACAAGCAGGCTGCATTTGCCATGGAAGTCGAGAAAAGCCTCGTCCAAAGCGGATTCCGTGCCAAGTGTGACTTGAGAAACGAAAAGATCGGCTTTAAAATCCGCGAGCATACTTTGCTCAAGACTCCTTATCTCTTGGTTATCGGGGATCGGGAGGTTGAGACTCGATCCGTTGCTGTGCGCACCCGTGAAGGCGTCGATTTGGGCTCCATGCCCCTCGATCAATTCGCGCAGCAGTTGGCACAGGCGGTTTCCCGGCGTGGTCGCCAAGAATTGGAGTAATGACTATTAAGCGTGAAATGAGACAGGATAAACGAACTGCACCCAAGGCCCCGATCAACGAGAATATCTCGGCTCGTGAGGTCCGTTTGATTGGCGCTGATGGCGAGCAGATTGGCATCGTCTCGATTGATGAAGCGCTGCAGGTTGCAGAAGAGGCCAAACTGGATCTGGTTGAGATCTCTGCCGATGCGAATCCTCCGGTGTGCCGGATCATGGATTACGGCAAGCACCTTTTCGAGAAGAAGAAGCAGGTCGCTGCGGCGAAGAAGAACCAGAAGCAGGTTCAGGTCAAAGAAGTAAAGTTTCGTCCAGGGACGGAGGAGGGGGACTACCAGGTCAAGCTGCGTAACCTGGTGCGTTTCCTGAGTGACGGGGACAGGGCCAAGGTATCCTTGCGATTCCGCGGTCGTGAGATGGCTCATCAGGAGCTGGGGATGGAATTGTTGAAGCGGGTCGAGACAGATCTCGCTGAATACGGTTCGGTCGAGCAGCATCCGAAGATGGAAGGACGCCAGCTGATCATGGTCATCGCTCCCAAGAAGAAAAAGTAACCTCCAGGGCACTGGCAGGCCTTGCGGTTATTTGTAATCACCCACAATGTGGAGTACCGAACATGCCAAAGATGAAAACCAAAAGTGGTGCTGCGAAGCGCTTCAAGAAGACTGCTAACGGCTTCAAGCACAAGCACGCTTTCAAGAGCCACATCCTGACCAAGATGACCACCAAGCGTAAGCGTCAGCTGCGCGGTTGCTCGCAAGTGCATCCGTCCGACGTCGCAAAAGTGGAGCGCATGCTGCGCGTTCGTTGATCCGGTCAAGACTCAGAGGAATAACTCATGGCTCGTGTTAAGCGTGGCGTCGTTGCCCGTCGCCGTCACAAGAAAATTCTGAAACTCGCCAAAGGCTACTACGGTGCGCGTTCTCGCGTATTCCGCGTTGCCAAGCAGGCGGTAATCAAGGCAGGTCAGTACGCCTACCGTGACCGTCGTCAGCGCAAGCGTCAGTTCCGCGCTCTGTGGATCGCCCGTATCAACGCCGGTGCTCGTGTCAACGGTCTGTCCTACAGCCGTCTGATCGCCGGTCTGAAGAAGGCGGCCATCGAGATCGATCGCAAGGTTCTGGCCGATCTGGCAGTGAACGAAAAAGCAGCCTTTGCTGCGATTGTCGAGAAAGCCAAAGCTTCTCTGGCTTAAGCCCCGGCAATCACGGATCTTCGGATTCGTTGTAAGTCATCGATAGGGGAAGAGCCTTGTGCTCTTCCCCTATTTCGTATCTGGAAGGGGCTTTTGCAAAAGTGCGCTTGGCGACAGCCTGCATGAGGCGTCTAGCCAGTGCGGTTCTGCAAGAACCTCTGGAGGTTATGTACATGGAAAATCTGGATGCACTGGTCTCGCAAGCGCTAGAGGCCGTGCAACGAAGCGAAGACATCGGTGCCCTTGAGCAGGTCCGTGTTCAGTACCTTGGCAAGAAGGGCGAGCTGACTCAGCTGATGCAAACGCTGGGTAAGCTGTCTGCCGAAGAGCGTCCGCAGGCCGGCGCGTTGATCAACGCTGCCAAGAATCAGGTGCAGGATGTGCTCAATGCTCGCAAGGCCGATCTGGAACAGGCTGAGCTAGAAGCCAAGCTGGCTGCTGAGCGAATCGATGTAACCTTGCCGGGCCGCGGTGAGGCGTCCGGCGGGTTGCATCCGGTGACCCGTACGCTGGAGCGGGTCGAACAGTTCTTCAGTCATATCGGCTACAGCGTTGCGGAGGGCCCAGAGGTTGAAGACGACTATCACAACTTCGAAGCGCTGAATATTCCGGGGCATCATCCCGCGCGGGCGATGCACGACACTTTCTACTTCAATGCCAACATGTTGCTGCGCACACACACTTCGCCCGTGCAGGTGCGCACCATGGAATCTCGCCAGCCACCAATTCGAATCGTATGCCCAGGCCGCGTCTATCGCTGCGACTCGGATATCACCCACTCGCCGATGTTTCATCAGGTCGAAGGTCTGCTGGTCGACGAAGGTGTCAGCTTTGCGGACCTCAAGGGAACTATTGAGGAGTTCCTCCGCGTGTTCTTTGAGAAGCCACTTGGCGTGCGCTTCCGTCCATCGTTCTTCCCTTTCACCGAGCCGTCTGCGGAAGTCGACATGCAGTGCGTGATGTGTAGCGGCAAGGGTTGTCGTGTCTGCAAGCAGACCGGCTGGCTCGAGGTCATGGGTTGCGGCATGGTGCATCCAAACGTATTGCGGATGTCGGGAATCGATCCGGAGCGCTATTCCGGTTTCGCCTTTGGCATGGGCGTCGAGCGCCTCGCCATGCTGCGTTACGGCGTCAATGATTTGCGCCTGTTCTTCGACAATGACCTGCGGTTCCTTGCGCAATTTCGCTAGTGCCGCCGACCGTCAACGCATATTTAGGAGAACAGGATGAAATTCAGTGAACAGTGGCTGCGGAGCTGGGTTAATCCGCAGGTTTCGCGTGAAGAGTTGGTTGCCCGCCTGTCCATGGTTGGGCTTGAAGTCGATGCCGTGACGCCGGTTGCCGGCAGCTTCAGTGGCGTGATCGTCGGCGAGGTGCTGGAAACAGCGCAGCACCCCGATGCCGACAAGCTCAGAGTTTGCCAGGTCAGCAACGGCAAGGAGACTTTTCAGGTGGTGTGCGGCGCGCCAAACGTGCGCCCTGGACTGAAGATTCCTTTCGCCATGATCGGGGCCCAGTTGCCGGGTGATTTCAAGATCAAAAAGGCCAAGCTGCGTGGCGTTGAATCCAACGGCATGCTGTGTTCTGAAACCGAGCTGCAGATAGGCAGCGACGACAGCGGTCTGATGGAGCTGGCAGCTGGTGCGCCGGTTGGCGCCGATCTGCGCGAATACCTTGATCTAGACGATGTAAGCATCGAAATTGGTCTGACGCCGAACCGCGGCGATTGCCTGTCGCTCGCCGGTTTGGCTCGAGAGGTCGGAGCGATCTACGGAGCTGAAGTGCGTTCTGTGGATTTTGCTGCGGCTAAGGTTGTGCACCAAGATGTACGTCCGGTCGAGGTTCTAGCCCCGAAGGCATGCCCACGCTATCTCGGACGGGTAATCCGCAATGTCGACCTGTCGCGTCCGGCGCCCCTCTGGATGGTAGAGCGCCTGCGTCGCTCCGATATTCGCAGCATCGATGCGGTTGTCGACGTCACTAACTACGTGATGCTTGAGCTGGGTCAGCCGTTGCACGCATTCGATCTCGATGAGATCAAGGGCGGCATTCGGGTCCGTATGGCAGACGAAGGCGAAAAGCTGGTTCTGCTGGATGGCCAGGAGATCGTCTTGCGCAGCGATACGTTGGTTATCGCCGACCATGAGCGACCGCTTGCTGTCGCTGGGGTCATGGGGGGGGAACACAGCGGTGTGAGCGCCTCCACTCGCAGCATCTTTCTCGAAAGTGCGTTCTTCGACACCATCGCGTTGGCCGGCAAGGCGCGTTCATACGGCCTGCATACGGATGCCTCGCATCGCTTCGAGCGTGGCGTCGACTCGCAGCTTCCACATCGTGCAATGGAGCGGGCAACCAATTTGCTCCTCGAAATCGTTGGTGGAGAGGCAGGCCCAATCGTCGAGGCGGCCAGCGAAGGTGATCTGCCAAACATTGCCCCGGTAACCCTACGTGCCGAGCGCATCAACCAGATGTTGGGGTTGGAGCTGGACCATGGCGAAGTAGTGCGCTTGCTGACCTCGCTGGGGCTCACCGTTGCACAGGACGCTGAGGGGCGTTGGCAGGTTTCCGTTCCGAGTCATCGATTCGACATCAGCCTGGAAGTCGATCTGATCGAGGAACTGGGACGCCTGTACGGCTATGACCGTCTACCCGTACGTTACCCGCAGGCCCGTCTCGCGCCCGTTGCGAAGCCCGAAGCGCGTGCGGAGCTGCCATTGCTGCGACGTTTGTTGGTGGCGCGTGGTTATCAAGAAGCGATCACCTACAGCTTCATCGATCCCAAGCTGTTCGAGCTGTTCAGCCCTGGCGTGAAACCTTTGGAGCTGGCCAATCCGATTTCGGCAGATATGGCTGCAATGCGCGCATCGCTCTGGCCAGGGTTGGTCAAGGCATTGCAATACAACCTCAATCGACAGCAGTCGCGCGTTCGCCTGTTCGAGGCGGGGCTGCGATTTGTTGGTCAGCTGCCCGGGCTCGAGCAGGACGCCATGTTGGCAGGTGTGGTGACGGGCAGTCGTGAGCCCGAGGGTTGGGCGAATACCAGCGAAACGGTGGATTTTTTCGACGTCAAGGCAGATGTCGAAGCATTGCTCGCGTTTGCCGGCAACGCTGGCGCCTATCGTTTCGTGCCAGGTGAGCATCCAGCATTGCACCCAGGGCAAACCGCTCGGGTCGAGCGTGATGGGCAGTTGGTCGGATTTGTTGGCAGTTTGCACCCGGAACTGGCGAGCGCGTTGGGTATCGATCAGCCTGTCTATCTATTTGAACTCAAGCTTGCCGAGATAGCCGAGGGGCGCATGCCGTCCTTCGCTGAGCTTTCGCGCTTCCCGGAAGTCCGTCGGGACCTTGCGGTTCTGGTCGGGCGCGAGGTGATGGCTCAGGACATACTGGACTGCATTCGCGTCGTCGCGGGCGCTAATCTGACCGACCTCAAGCTATTTGACGTCTATCAGGGAAAAGGTATTGATCCTCTTAGCAAAAGTGTGGCAGTCGGCTTGACCTGGCAGCACCCTTCGCGCACTCTAAACGACGATGAGGTGAACGAAACGATGCTGAAGATCCTCACCTCCTTGGAAGAAAGGTTCAATGCCACGTTAAGGAAATAGCGTATGGGGGCTCTGACGAAAGCTGAAATGGCGGAACGTCTATATGAAGAGCTGGGCTTGAATAAGCGCGAGGCCAAGGAACTGGTCGAGCTGTTTTTCGAGGAGATTCGTCAGGCGCTCGAGCACAATGAACAGGTCAAGCTATCCGGTTTCGGCAATTTCGACCTGCGCGACAAGCGGCAGCGCCCAGGACGTAATCCTAAAACTGGAGAGGAAATTCCTATCACGGCACGTCGTGTTGTAACGTTCCGTCCAGGGCAGAAGCTCAAAGCCAGGGTCGAAGCATATGCTGGAACCAAGTCATAACGACGAACTCCCGACGATACCGGGCAAACGTTACTTCACTATCGGAGAGGTCAGCGAGCTCTGCGCGGTGAAGCCTCACGTTTTGCGTTATTGGGAGCAGGAATTCCCCCAGCTCAACCCAGTGAAGCGCCGTGGTAACCGACGTTACTACCAGCGTCAGGACGTCCTGATGATTCGTCAGATTCGTTCGCTTCTCTACGAGCAGGGCTTCACGATCGGAGGAGCCCGCCAGCGTATGTCAGGCGAGGAGGCCCGGGAAGACACGACGCAGTACAAGCAACTGATCCGTCAGATGATCTCGGAGTTGGAAGAAGTCCTTCAGGTACTCCGAAAGTAGCAAGGGGCATCGAAAAAACTTTCACATTTTCAGATGCTTAATGTATAGTTCTTCCCGCTTTCAGCAGTGCTGATAGCATTAGTCGGGGCGTAGCGCAGCCTGGTAGCGCACTTGCATGGGGTGCAAGGGGTCGAGTGTTCGAATCACTCCGTCCCGACCAAAAAACCTCAAGAAATCCAGTCACTTAGCGGTGACTGGATTTTTTTATTTCTGGCGCCTGCAAAATTTCTGCAAAATACCAGCAAAATCCTATTTGTAGAACCTTTCCGAGGGTTTCTGAATATGCAAGTCATCTTCCAGCCGCAATTGGCCTGACTCAAGAACGTGCGATGAGGTGGCTGTTTGCACGTTTGTCGCCACAAGAGCATGGGCCATAGGGTGGTGACGAGTACCTGACTCGCTACGCCAGCTATCAGGAGGTGGAAACTGACCTGTTCGAGTACATCCGCTTTTACAATCACCGCCGTCGCCACTCAACGTTGGGCTATCTCAGTCCGATGGAGTTTGAACGGCGAAATGCGAGCAGTAGCTTTTAACTACCTTGTCCACCAGTTCCGGGGCAGACCACTAGCCTAGGAGGCATGCTTTGAGAGCAGTATGCATCTCGGTTGTCCGTAAGCTGCGTCCGAAATGGTGCCGGGGATCATTTGTCCTCGGACGCGATGTCCGTTATCAGGGTTGGCGTAAAGGCGGGCTCCAGTGTGTGCAGCGCATACCACCGAAGCTGCTCTGCGTTTAACGTCGATTGGGGAGCGATGGCAGTGGTAACCGGGGCGCGAACATGGCTCCTTGAGCAAGTCACAGCTGAAATAAACACGAATTGAAGTGAAGCATCGTTTTTGGCTAGGAGCGTTCGTAAGTTGCTGAATCTAAAAGAAAAACATTGATTTTATGAGTATTAGCTATTTGC
>NZ_JACBXH010000061.1:0-15041 GCF_041381355.1 Pseudomonas sp. LM13 | reverse complement strand
CGCCGGAGACGTAGCGGGTCATCAGGCTCAGTCCCGGAATGCCCATGGCGGCGAAGTCGTAGTCATAACGGACCTGCCAGGAACGTTCGTCCTGGTTGCCGAAGTCGTTGATCTGCAGCAGGTTGATCAGCGCATTGTCGCCACCGGCGACGTAGGCGAAGCCGGTATCGCCGCTCATGTGCTGGTAACCGCCGGTGAAGGCATGACCGCCATGCTTGTAGGTGAACAGCGCGCCGAAGGCATCGTTGTCGACGTTGCTGCCGCCGTCGTCGGTGGAGCGCACATAGCGCAGGTCGGTCTTGAAGCTCTGCTTATCGCCGAGCGGCAGCACGTGCACGACGTTGAAGTTGTGCTGGTCGTAGATGCCGTCCAGTCCGCCGTAGTAGTAGCTGGTGGCAAGCTGCGGCGACCAGTCGTAACGCCCGCCGGCGAAGCGGAACTCGTCGCTCGTGGTATTGCTGCCAAGGGTGATGTTGCGCAGCCCGCCGTTGAACACCGTCATCTCTTCGTAGTTGGACGAGTCGCGGTAGCTCGTGCGATCGAGCATGCCGAGATCCAGCGTGAGGCCTGCGACCTCCTTGCTCTGCAGCCAGGCGCCGCGATAGATGTTCGGCAGCAGGCGGCTGTCATTGCGCATCAGCACCGGAATCACCGGTTGCAGGGTCCCCACGTGCAGCGTGGTGGCGGACAGCTTGGCCTTCACCGTCAGGCCTGCCGTGCCGTAGTCGTCCGCCGGTTCACCGGAAGCCGAGCGTGGCAGCAGGCCGGTGCCGCCGCGACCGGAGCCGGAGTCGAGCTTGACGCCGAGCAGGCCGATGGCATCCAGACCGAAGCCGACCGGGCCTTCGGTGTAGCCGGACTCCATTTTCAGCATGAAGCCCTGGGCCCACTCCTCGGCCTTGGACTGAGCGGCGCCAGACTGGCGGAAGTCGCGGTTCATGTAGAAGTTGCGCAGGTCGATGCTGGCCTTGCTGTCTTCGATGAAGGCGGCGCTGGCGGGGCTGGTGGCGATCACTACGGCGCCGCCGCAGAGGATGTGGCAGAGGGATTTGTGGTGCAGTCGCATGGTGTTTCCTCTTGTTGTTGTTTTGGGCCGCTCTCGGGCGGCTACAGGGCATAGAGCGAAAGGCGTGCCAGTCGCGGAAATGGTCGGTCTGTTCGGCTGTAGGCCTCGCGCCAGAGCGACTGCGCGGCTCAGTGGCATGCTTTGGGCACGGTATGAAAAGCGTCCGGCAGGCTGGACATGTATGGCGCGCAGCCAGCTTTGGCGAGGCGGTGTCCAGCGCGGCGGACGGTTGGAGGAGGGCGCCGGCCGGGGAGCCGGCGCCGGTTCAGGTGCTAGCGGATGCCCTTGCGGCTCTTCACGCAGACGAAGCTCGATGCGGCATTGACGTCGCCTTTGCCGACGTACTTCGGCCAGCCGGGGTATTCGCACAGCGGGCGGGTGCGGCCGGGAACTCCGACGCTATCGGCGACGATCTGCTTGCGTGGCGGTTGGCCCTGCTCGACCCATTGTTCCAGCGCGGTCAGCGAATCCCAGGCGGCGCTGAACACCGTGCTGGCGGCGTGGCCGTAGCCGGGGATCTCGTAGTAGCGCAGGAAGTGCTTGGCCTTGCCCGGGCCCATGTCGCGGCGCACACGCTCGTAGTACTCGGCGGTGGCGCGGGTGCTCACCAGCTGGTCGGAAGTGCCATGGGCCATGAGGATCTTGCCGCCGTTGCGGGCAAAGGCGGTGAGGTCGGTCTGGTTGACGTCCTGGCGCAGCGACAGCTCGCTGATGCGCGCCTGCCATGGGGCGGGGTTCTGCGGGTCGAGGGTCAGCGAATTGAACGTGGGGTTGCGCGTCACGAAGAAGCGCACCCATTCATCCCAGAAGCCCGAATGGTAGGGCGCGCCCTCGGCGAAGCCGGTGCCGTGCACGGGCATCGGGTAGCTCGGCTGCAGGGTGTTGAGGCCGAGGCGGTTGACCACCAGCTGCACGCCTTCACCCGGCCGGCCGAGGTCGGTGCCCCAGGTGTTGAAGCCGGGGTAGTGGGTTTCGCCGCTGGCCAGCGGGAAGTTGAAGCGGATCGGGCTGTTGAACACCCGCAGCGCCTGGATCTGCGCATCCGACAGGCAACGCTGCGAGGTGTCGGCACCGCCCGGGCAACGCAGCGGTTTGCCGTTGAGCTTGGCGCGGGCGGGGTCGAACTGCGCATTGCACGCGGCCTGATGGCTGATCACGCCGTCGCGCACGCCGTCCAGTCCGTCACAGGCCTGCATCGCGGCTTCCAGCAGTGCGGCACGTTTCTCCAGGCTGGGAAAGGCGCCGGGCTGGGCGAGGGCGCGGGTGATGCGGCCGAACTGCAGGTCCAGCGCCAGCGCGTTGTAGGCGGGGTATAGGACGATGGCGCCGTTGAAGTCGGTCGGCCATTGCTGCACCACGGCCAGCGCCTCGCGGCCACCGGTGGAGCCACCAGCGAAATAGCTGCGCTCGGGCGTGGCGCCGTAGCGTTGTTCGATCAGGTAGACGGCGGCATCGCGGGTTTTCTTCAGCGCATCGTGGGCGTAGTTGGCCAGGGCTTCGTCGTTCCAGGCGAAGGAGCCGGGGCTGAGCGGATCGGCCACATGCCCGGAATCGCTGCCGAACACCGCGTAGCCACGGCCGAGCGGCGTGGGTTGATCCAGCGGGCCGGCGGGGACGTTGCCGGCGACGTTCGGCACCGTGCCGTTGTAACCGCCGCCGCCGAACATCATCGCCTTGCGGTTCCATTGTTCGGGCAGCACCAGGCGCATGCGGATTGCCGGTGCGGCGGGATCGACCGGGCGAATCTCGGCGCTGACATCGCAATAGGCGCCGAACGTCTGCGGGGCGCTGCCGCCGGCGCCCACCGGGGTCGCCGCCGTGACGCGGGCGCCGCTGGTAGGTAGGCCGATGGCCTCGGCCGGAATCTCGCGACCGAGCAGCTCGGTGCAGGTCGCCGCCTGGGCGGACTGGCTGGCCAGCAGTGCCAGGGCGAGGGAGGCCAGGGGCAGGGAACAGCGCGCAAGCGAATTGCAGGATGGATGCATCATTGAGGCTTTCCTTCTTCTTGTTTTCGGGCCGTGCGCCACACGGGCGCAACGGCGGTCAAGCCAATGCCATGCCACCGCCGTGGGCGGGCGCGCAGCAGGCGATGGCCGGTCGCTGCGGCTTGGGCGAAGGCTCTAGCTCAGGGGGAAAGTCGGAAGCGCAGCAGGCTGCGGGATGGCCGAAGGACTGGAAGCGGCGAAGAAAGGTGTCCGGCGCGCTGGACGACTGTCCGCCGCGCCGGACACTCAGGTGGCTAGTTGTAGCGGCCGTTCAGCCCCCCGACGCTGTAGCGCCCAGCGCCGAGCAGCAGGATGGCCAGCGAGCCGAACAGGAACAGACCCTGCAGTTCGATGGCCCAGCCGCCCATCGGCCCGATGTCGAACAGCTCGGCCCGGTGCGCCAGGGCGAGGGCGACGACCATATTGCCCAGCATCAGCAGGGCGCCGAGGCGGGTATACAGGCCGACGATCACCAGCAGCGGCCCGACCACCTCACCCAGGTAGACGCCGTAGGCGAGAAACGTCGGCAGCCCCATGCCGGCCAGCATGCCGCCGATACCGTCGACGCCATGCAGCAGCTTGTGGATGCCATGCAGCAGCATCAGTACGCCGACCGAGAGCCTGAGAACGAGTTTGCCTGCATCGTCTGTCATCTTCGCGCATCCCAGTTGCGGCGCCGGGAGTCGGCGGCCCTGACTCCAATGTAGATCAGCCGCTGTGACATTGCCGCGTCG
The DNA here is from genome assembly GCF_041381355.1 of Pseudomonas sp. LM13. Taxonomy (NCBI): domain Bacteria; kingdom Pseudomonadati; phylum Pseudomonadota; class Gammaproteobacteria; order Pseudomonadales; family Pseudomonadaceae; genus Pseudomonas; species Pseudomonas sp. LM13. The sequence continues at coordinate 11,256 of NZ_JACBXH010000061.1, read as the reverse complement.
CGGTTGGCGCCAACCCGCGCGTTAGGCCGCTCAGCGCTGGCTCAGGCCATGCTGCTGCAGCTTGCTGTAGAGGCTGGCGCGGGAGATGCCGAGCTCCATGGCGGCGCGCCGACGGTTGCCCTTGCAGGCGGCCAGTGCGCTCTGCAGGGCGCGCCGCTCGGCCTGGGCGAGGGTCTGCGCCAGCGGTTGCAGCGGCAGTTCTTCGCTCGGCGCCGCCTCGGTCGGCAGGGCAGCGCTTGGCGCGCTTGACGCATAGGCCGGCGCGTCGGCCGAGCGCGCCTGTTCGCCCAGCAGCGGCAGCAGGTGCGCAGCCTGCAGCTGCGGGCCATCGGCGGACAGTTGCGCGCGCTCCAGCAGGTTGCCCAGCTCGCGCACGTTGCCGCGCCAGGGTTGCGCGCAGAGCAGCGCCAGCGCCTCGGGGCTCAGCTCCATCGGCGGTTGGCCGGAGCGGTTGGCGATGTCGTCCAGCAGGTGCTCGACCACGGCGGGGATGTCGCTGGCGCGCTCGCGCAACGGCGGCACGCGCAGGGCCAGGACGTTGAGGCGGTAGTAGAGGTCATCGCGGAACTGGCCGGCGGCAACCTTGGCTTCCAGGTCGATATGGGTCGCGGCGATCACCCGCACGTTGAGCGCCTTGACCTGGTTGGAGCCCAGCGGCTCGACCTCCTGCTCCTGCAGCACGCGCAGCAGCTTGGCCTGCAGCGGCAGCGGCAGGTCGCCGATCTCGTCGAGGAACAGCGTGCCGCCGTTGGCCACCTCGAACTTGCCGATGCGCGCCTTGCGGTCGGCACCGGTAAAGGCGCCGGGGGCGGTGCCGAACAGCTCGGCTTCCACCAGGCTTTCCGGAATCGCCGCGACGTTGACCGCGACGAAGGGCCCGCGCGCCCGCGGCGAGAGGTTATGGATGCCCTGGGCCAGCAGCTCCTTGCCGGTGCCGGTCTCGCCACGCAGCAGCACCGTGGCATCGAGCTGCGCGGCGCGCCGGGCCTGACGCTTGATTTCGCTGGCAGCCGGGCTGTTGCCGATGAAACCGGCGATGGTGTAACGCGCCCGGCGTGCCTTGGCCAGTTCGTTCTGGGTGGCGACCAGCTGGGTCTGCAGGCTGGTGTACTTGGACATCAGCGGCTTGAGGTGGCGAGCGCGGTCGAACAGCACGAAGCCCAGCGCGCCGACCAGGGTGCCGTCCTCGTCGCGCAGTGGGATGCGGGTGACCACGAAGTGCTCGTCGCCGAAGGCCATCAGGTCGAGCATGCTCGGCTGGCCGCTTTCCACCACCTCGCGCAGGCGGCTGGCCGGCAGCACTTCCTCGATCTTCTTGCCGAGCACGCTGGACGGATCGCGAATGCCGACCTTCTCGGCGTACTTGTCGTTGATCCAGACGATGCGCGCCTGACGGTTGACCGCGATGGTGCCCTCACACTGCGCGTTGAGGTGATCGAACAACAGAGGCACGGCCACGGCACGGAAACGTTCCGGGGATACGCCGACGATCAGGCCGTGGTTGTCGAGTGCGTCGCGGGCAATGCTCATGGGCAGTCAGGGTCCGTTCTGGAGCGGCCGATTATGGTTGGCCCCGGCTGCCACGGGCAAGGCAACCGGGACATGCTCAGGGCTGGGAGTACACTTCGTTGGGCAGCCAGGTGGCCAGCGGTGCGAAATAGAACACCAGGGCCAGGCCGAGCAGCTGGATGAGGATATAGGGCAGCACGCCGAGGTAGACATCGCGGGTAGTGATGCCCGGTGGGCAGACGCCCTTGATGTAGAACAGCGCGAAGCCCACCGGCGGTGTGAGGAACGAGGTCTGCAGGCACAGCGCGAAGAGAATCGCGAACCACAGCGGATCGACGCCCATGGAGAACAGTACCGGCGCCACCAGCGGCAGGATGATCAGGGTGATCTCCACCCAGTCGAGGAAGAACCCCAGCAGGAAGGTGATCGCCAGCACCGTGAGCAGCACGCCGGTCTGGCCGAACGGCAGGCCGGTGAGCGCCGCGCGGATCACATCGTCGCCACCCAGGCCGCGCAGCACGGCGGCGAATACCGTGGCGCCGATGAAGATGCCGAAGATGAACGCGGCGGTGCGGCTGGTCTGATACAGCGCATCCTTGAGCACCGGCAGGCTCAGCCGGCGGCTACCGGCGGCCATCAGCAACGCACCGAAGGCGCCCACTGCCGAAGCCTCGGTGGTGGTGGCGATGCCGAAGAAGATCGAGCCGAGCACGGCGAAGATCAGCGCCAGCGGCGGCACCACGGCCCAGAACACGTCGAGCAGGGCACGGCCGTCGAGCTTCGGCCGGTTGACCGGGGCCGGGGCGAAATCTTTTTTCAGCCAGGCGGTGATGACGATGTACAGCACGTACATCAGCGCCAGCATCATTCCCGGAATCAGCGCGCCCATGAACAGCTTGCCCACCGAAGCCTCCGAGGTGCCGAGGCGGTCGGCCATCAGCACCAGCATGATGCTCGGCGGAATCAGAATGCCCAGCGTACCCACCGAGCAGGCAGTGCCCACCGCCAGGCTCTTGTTGTAGTTGGCTTGCAGCATCGGCCCGATGGAGAGCATGCCGAGCAGCGCCACCGAGGCGCCGACGATGCCGGTGGAGGCGGCGAGCAGGATGCCGACCACCACCACCGTCACCGCATAGCCGCCGCGCAGCGGGCCGAGCACGCGCACCAGGCTGTGCATCAGACGCTCGGCAATGCCGGAGCGGTCGAGCATGATGCCCATGAAGATGAACAGCGGCAGGGCAACCATCAGCTCATTGGCGACGATGCCGTAGATGCGCGCGTCGAGCACGCCGATGGTGCCGTCCCAGGTGAACCAGAGATTGGCGTCGAAGTGTTCGACCAGCACATAGCCGAGCACGGCGAACAGCAGGCCGATGCCGGCCAGCGACCAGGCGACCGGGAAGCCGAGCAGCAGCAGGCCCATGAAGCTGGCGAACATGGCGATGACGAGGATTTCTTCCAGACCCATGATTGCGACTACTCCATCAGGGCTGCGAACGAGTGCGGTCGCGCTCGTCCGAGGGGGCCGTCAGGGCCCGCGGGAAATTGAACAGCAGGGTGCTGCAGCGCAACGCGCGGGACAGCAGCGCCAGCGCCACCAGCGCAAGGCCAATGGGCAGCACGCTCTTGAAGATGAAGCGATGGGGCAGCCCGCTGGGCGCCTGGGAGCGCTCGCTGTAGAGGTAGGCCTTGTAGGCGTAGGGAATCAGCGCATCGATCATCAGCGCGATCACCGGCAGGGCCAGCAGGGCGATGGCCAGCAGCTCGATCCAGGCCTGGCTGCGCAGGCTGAAGCGTTCGCGTAGCACGTCGACTCGCACATGGTCGTCGCGCACCACGGCGTAGGCGAGGGCGAGCATCAGGGCGGCGCCGAACAGGTGCCAGGACAGTTCCTCCAGCGCGATGGAACCGCGCGAGAGGGCAAAGCGGCTGAACACGTTGGCCAGCACGACCAGCAGAACCGCCAGCCAGAGCCAGGCGCTGGCTTCGCCGATGGCCACCAGCAGGCGATCCAGCGGCCGCGAGATGCGGTTGTACGGCAGCGCGTCGGGCGCTGGCGCATCGGGAGAGACGGGCTTGAAGGACACGACGGACCTCGGAATCTCGGCACAGGTGATGAACGCGGGCACGTCGCCGTGCCCGCTGGCTTAGGCGCAGCTGTTAGTCGTACTTGTGGAAGTCGCGCGGCAGATAGCCCATGCCGTGCCAGATCGAGTGGTGCTGCATGAACTCACGCTGGCTGGTCAGCACGCGCTTGAACATCTCGTCCTTGGCGGCCATCTCGTCGAGCACCTCGTCGGTGACCTTTTGCAGCTCGCGCAGTACCGGCTCAGGCAGCACCTGGGCCTTCACTCCCTGCTTCTGGTAGTCACGCAGCGCGGTCGGCTGGGCCCACTCGCTTTCGGCAAAGCCCTTGAGCGTGGCCGACTCGCAACCCATCTCGATGAGTGCGCGGCTTTCCGGCGCGAGCTTGTCCCAGACGTCCTTGTTCACCAGCAGGTGCGAGGTGGTCAGTGTCTGGTGCCAGCCGGGCATGATGTAGTTTTTGATGATCTGGTCCAGGCCGAGCATCTTGTCCACCGCCGGCTGCGAGAACTCGGTGGCGTCGATGGTCTTGCGCTCCAGCGCCTGGTAGATCTCGCCGCCCGGCACCATGGTCACCGAGGCGCCGAGCTTTTCCAGCACCTTGCCGCCGATACCGGCGAAGCGGATGCGCAGGCCGTCGAAGTCGTCCAGCTTCTCGATGGGCTTGGCGAACCAGCCGGCGCCTTCCGGGCCGATGATGCTGCACAGCATTGGGTGGATATTGCGCTCGGCGTAGATCTCCTCGAGCAGCTTCTTGCCGTCACCCTGGTAGTACCAGGCCAGGTGCGCCGGCGGCTCCATGTTGAACGGCGCGCCGGAGTACAGCGGCAGGGCCGGGATGGTGCCCTGGTCGTAGCCGATCCAGGTGTAGCCGGCCGGGTACTTGCCGCTGCTCACCGCATCCATGATCTCGAACGGCGGCACCAGCTCGCCCGGCTCGTAGTGACGCAGCTGGATGTCGCCGCCGGACACGGCCTTGAGCGATTCGGAGAGGTGCTTGACCGGAGTGGAGAGGCCGATCAGGTGGGAAGGGAAGGCCAGCGGCACCTGCCAGCGGATCTTTTCCGCGGCGCTGGCGACGCCACTGAGCAGGCTGGCGCCGAGCAGGGTGGTGGCACCGATGGCGCAGGCGATACGGGAGAGTTTGTTCTTGGTCGACATGCAGGTTTCCTTCTTGTTGTTGTTCTGGTGCCCGAGGGCGGACGCGTAACCGCCCGTGGGTCGAGGGCGTTAACAGGCCAGAACAAGAACAGAGGCCGAGCCGATGCTGCCGATCCGGCGCCAGTCTTGTTCTTTGGTTTGTTCTGGCGTCGCAGGGTGGACTGCAGGTTCTGTGCCTATCGCCCGCGAACGAGGAAAGGCGCGGTCTGCAGCGCTATTGGAGTGATTGCAGGACGATAGCGGTGTCCGCTGCGACAGACACTGCCCGGTTGGATATGCGGCAGTGTCCGGAATTCTGGAACATGTCCATATCCGTGGACAGGCGCAATGGCTGACTGGCGGACAAAACAAATCCGGCGTTGCGCGGGGCGCGACGCCGGATGAGAGGAGTAAAGCGGAGGGCGTGCGATCAGCTGGCCGCTTGCTTGGCCAATGTGCTTTCCAGGGCGCTGCGGCAGCGCTCTTCGGCGGTGTCCAGCTCCAGCTGCATCTGCTGGATGTCGAGCAGCTGCTGCTCCAGCTGCTGGCGCCGCTCGGCGATCATCTGCAGCATGATGTTCAGCTGCTTCTGGTTGCCGGCCTTGGGGTCGTAGAGCTCGATCAGCGTCTTGCATTCGGCCAGCGAAAAGCCGATGCGCTTGCCGCGCAGGATCAGCTTCAGCGCGACGCGATCCTTGGGTGAATAGATGCGTTCCTGACCGCGACGGGTCGGGGTGAGCATGCCCTGCTCTTCATAGAAGCGGATGGCGCGAGTGGTGATGTCCAGCTCATTGGCCAGGTCGGAAATACTGTAGGTCTGTTTCGCCATGATTCCTTCCGATCATCCTCTGTCGCGCCCGGTGATCCGGGCGCGTGTCTGCCAGCATGCCCTGCCGCGATGGCGCGTTCAGGCGCGTTCGACTGCCAAGGCTACTCCCTGGCCACCACCGATGCACAGTGTTGCCAGGCCCTTGCGAACGTCGCGGCGCTGCATCTCGTGCAGCAGGGTCACCAGGATACGGCAGCCCGAGGCGCCGATCGGGTGGCCGAGGGCGATGGCGCCGCCGTTCACGTTGACCTTATCGGCATCCCAGCCCAATTCCTTACCTACCGACAGCGCCTGCACGGCGAAGGCTTCGTTGGCTTCGATCAGGTCCAGCTCGGCCAGCGTCCAGCCGGCCTTTTCCAGGCAGCGACGGGTGGCGGTGACCGGGCCGATGCCCATGATCGCCGGGTCGACGCCGGCGTTGGCGTAGCCGGCGATCTTGGCCAGCACCGGCAGGCCCAGGGCCTCGGCCTTGCTGGCGCTCATCAGCACCACCGCGGCGGCGCCGTCGTTGAGGGTCGAGGCGTTGCCGGCGGTGACGCAGCCGTCCTTCTTGAAGGCTGCACGCAGGCCGCCGAGGGATTCGGCCGTGGTGCCGGCGCGCGGCTGCTCGTCACGGGCGAAGGCGACCGGGTCGCCCTTGCGCTGGGGAATCATGACCGGGGTGATCTCGGCATCGAAGCGGCCGCTTTCGATGGCCGCCGCGGCGCGCTGCTGCGACTGCGCGGCGAAGGCGTCCTGCTGGGCGCGGTCGATGCCGTATTTGTCGGCCAGGTTCTCCGCGGTGATGCCCATGTGGTAGTCGTTGAAGGCGTCCCACAGGCCGTCGGTAATCATGGTATCGACGATCTGCGCGTGGCCCATGCGCAGGCCGGTGCGTGCGCCGGGCAGAACGTAGGGCGCCAGGCTCATGTTCTCCATGCCGCCGGCGATGACCACTTCGGCATCGCCGCAGCGGATCGCCTGCACGGCCAGATGCACGGCCTTGAGGCCCGAGCCGCATACCTTGTTCAGCGTCATGGACGGTACCGCGTGGGGCAGGCCGGCCTTGATCGAGGCCTGGCGCGCGGTGTTCTGCCCGGCGCCGGCGGTGAGCACATGGCCGAGGATGACTTCATCGACCTGAGTCGGGTCGATGCCGGTCTTTTCCAGCAGGGCGCGGATCACGGTGGCGCCCAGTTCGACTGCCGGCACATTGGCTAGCGAGCCCTGGAAACTGCCGATGGCGGTGCGGGTTGCAGCTACGATGACGACGTCTTGCATGACGGACTCCGAATAAAAAAGCGCTACGCCGGAGCGTAACGCGAGGACCAGGCACACGGCCTGGCTCCGGGAAAGGGTGCCCTCGAACGACAGGGGGCAAGCCGTTGGTCAGCGCGCTGGCAGACCGGTCGATGCCGCAGTATACGGGCGCCTGGGTGACTGGCCAGTGCTGGCGCGCCGCCGGCGCGGGGCGTTCGCGGCAGGCGGGAAGACGCGGCGGGCAAGGGGTGCTCCGGCGTGCTTCCCGCACCCAGACTTCAGCGCTGGATCGGGCAGCCGGTGGCCGCTTGCAGCTCCTCGAAGCTGACGCCTTCGGCCAGCTCCACCAGCTTCAGGCCCTGCTCGGTGACGTCCAGCACGCCGAGGTCGGTGATGATCCGGTCGACCACGCCGAGGCCGGTGAGCGGCAGGTCGCAGGCCGGCAGGATCTTGTGCGCGCCGCCCTTGGCGGTGTGCTCCATCAGCACCACGACGCGCTTGACGCCGGCCACCAGGTCCATCGCGCCGCCCATGCCCTTGACCATCTTGCCGGGGATCATCCAGTTGGCCAGGTCGCCCTTTTCCGACACCTGCATGGCGCCGAGGATGGCCAGGTTGATGTGACCGCCGCGGATCATGGCGAAGCTCTGCGCGTTATCGAAGAAGCTCGAGCCGGGCAGGGCGGTGACGGTCTGCTTGCCGGCGTTGATCAGGTCCGGATCGATCTCTTCCTCGCTGGGGAAGGGGCCGATGCCGAGCAGGCCGTTCTCGCTCTGCAGCCAGACGTCCATGCCTTCGGGGATGTAGTTGGCGACCAGGGTCGGCAGGCCGATACCGAGGTTGACGTAGAAGCCGTCCTGCAGCTCCTGGGCGGCGCGTTGCGCCATCTGTTCACGTGTCCAGGCCATGGTCTCAGCTCCTCACCGTGCGTTTTTCGATGCGTTTTTCCGGGTTCGGGTTGTGCACGATGCGATGCACGTAGATACCCGGCAGGTGAATCTGGTCCGGGTCCAGCTCGCCGGTCTCGACGATCTCCTCCACCTCGACGACGCAGACCTCGCCGGCCATCGCTGCCAGCGGGTTGAAGTTGCGCGCGGTCTTGCGAAACAGCAGGTTGCCGGCCTTGTCGGCCTTCCATGCCTTGACCAGGGCCAGGTCCGCGGTCAGCGATTCTTCCATCACGTACCACTCGCCGTTGAACTGGCGGGTTTCCTTGCCTTCGGCCACCAGGGTGCCGTAGCCGGTCCTGGTGTAGAACGCCGGGATGCCCGCGCCGCCGGCACGCAGCTTCTCCGCCAGGGTGCCCTGCGGGGTGAACTCCAGGGCCAGCTCGCCGGCCAGGTACTGGCGCTCGAACTCCTTGTTCTCGCCCACGTAGGAAGAAATCATCTTGCTGATCTGCCGCGTCTCCAGCAGCAGGCCGAGGCCGAAACCGTCGACACCGGCGTTGTTGCTGATGGCAGTCAGGTCCTTCTTGCCGCTGTCGCGCAGCGCGCCGATCAGCTGCTCGGGGATGCCGCACAGGCCGAAGCCGCCGACGGCGATGGTCATGCCGTCCTGAACCAACCCTTCCAGGGCGTGGGCGGCGCTGGGGTAAATCTTGTTCATGAATTACCTCTACTTGTTGTTCTGTCCGTGCCGGGCGCTACCTGAATGGGCGCCCGACGAATAGGGTTTAGCAAGAACGGTGCCGCTAACCGGCCAGTCTGGCGCGGGCGACCCGCGAACCGTTGGCGCGCCCCAGCAGCTGGCTGATGCGCTGGCCGGCGGCGATCAGTGCGTCGAGGTCGATGCCGGTGGCTATGTCCAGCCCGTTGAACATGTACAGCACGTCTTCGCTGGCGACATTGCCGCTGGCGCCTTTGGCGTAAGGGCAACCGCCGAGGCCGGCAACCGAGCTGTCGAACACGGCGATGCCTTCCAAGAGGCTCGCATAGATATTCGCCAGCGCCTGGCCGTAGGTGTCGTGGAAATGCCCGGCCAACCGTTCGCGCGGCACTTCGCGGGCCACGGTATCGAACAGGGTGCGGGTCTTGCCCGGTGTGCCGGTGCCGATGGTGTCGCCCAGGGAAACCTCGTAGCAGCCCATGGCATACAGCTCGCGGGCCACTTCGGCGACCTTGGCTGGCGATACCTCACCCTCATAAGGGCAGCCGAGCACGCAGGAAACGTAGCCACGCACGCGAATGCCGTGCTCGCGGGCAGCCTCCATCAAAGGCGCGAAGCGTGCCAGGCTCTCGGCGATGGAGCAGTTGATGTTCTTCTGCGAGAAAGCTTCGGAGGCCGCACCGAACACCGCGACTTCCTTCACGCCGGCCTCGATGGCCGCCTCCAGGCCCTTCATGTTCGGCGTCAGCGCCGCGTAAGTGACCCCGGCCTTGCGCTGGATCTGCGCGAAGACTTCGGCGGAGCCCGCCATCTGTGGCACCCACTTGGGCGAGACGAAGCTGCCGACTTCGATATAGGCGAGGCCGGCGGCGCTGAGGTCGTCTACCAGGCGCACCTTGTCCGCCACGCTGATCGGCTGCTGCTCGTTCTGCAGACCGTCACGCGGGCCGACTTCCACCAGCCGGACCTGTTTGGGCAGGCTCATATGTCCTCCAGGGGGTGAACGCTTAGCGAGCCTTCACCCGTGTCGTTGAATTGTGGCGCCGCTGGTGGGCTAAAGCCCACCCTACGAAACCTGCACGCGTCCACCGTAGGGTGGGCTTCAGCCCACCGATGTCGCCGTGTGTCAGCCGAGGCGTCCGGCTTGTGCATCCTTCACGCCTCTTCCATCTCCAGCAGCACCGCGCCTTCGCTGACCATTTCGCCTTCGCTGCAGAACAGGCTCTTGACCACGCCGGCTTGGGCGCTGCGGATGCTGTGTTCCATCTTCATCGCTTCCAGGACGATCAGCGCGGTACCGGCTTCGACATGCTGACCGGCCTCCACCAGTACACGCACGATACTGCCGTTCATTGGCGCGGTTAGGCCGCCGTGATGCTGGTGGCTGGCCTCGGCTTCGGCGATGGGGTCGAACGCACGCACGGCCAGCCATTCGCCGTTCCACTGCAGGTACAGTGCATCGCCCTGGCGGATCGCCTTGGGCGTGCGGACGTTCTGCCGCGGCGCTGCCGGGTCGACCTTCAGCCGGCGGCTCTCGCCATTGCACTGCAGATGCAGGCTGACCTGCGCCGGCATGCCGAAACGCAGCCCGTTGCGCTTGGACCACGGCGAATGGGCATCGTCGTCGCGGACCGAGGTCGGCTCGCTCTGTACGAAGCACTCGGCAGCCTGCTGCCAGAAGGCATCGGACAGCTCGCCGGCCGGACGCAGCAGTTCGCTTTCGTGGCGCGGGATAAAGCCGGTATCCAGCTCGGCCTCGGCAAAGGCGCGATGGCCGACGACGCGGCGCAGAAACGCGAGGTTGGTGCGCACGCCGCCGACGGCGGTCTCGTCGAGCATGGTCAAGAGGCGCAGGCGCGCTTCCTCGCGGTTCTCGCCCCAGGCGATCAGCTTGCCGAGCATCGGATCGTAGAACGGCGACACGGTATCGCCCTCGGCGACGCCGCTGTCGACGCGACGGCCCGGACCATCCGCGGCTTCACGGTAGAGCTCGAGGGTGCCGGTGGCGGGAAGGAAATCGTTGTCCGGGTCTTCGGCGTACAGCCGCACCTCGATGGCGTGGCCGATCAGCGGCACCTGCTCCTGGCTGATCGGCAGCGGCTCGCCGCGGGCGACGCGAATCTGCCAGGCGACCAGATCGAGGCCGGTGATGGCCTCCGTGACCGGGTGCTCGACCTGCAGACGGGTGTTCATTTCCATGAAGAAGAATTCGCCACGGGCATCCAGCAGGAATTCCACGGTGCCGGCGCCGACGTAGCCGATGGCCTTGGCCGCCTTCACCGCGGCTTCGCCCATGGCACGGCGCAGCTCGGGGGACAGGCCGGGGGCAGGGGCCTCTTCGACCACCTTCTGATGGCGGCGCTGGATCGAGCAGTCGCGCTCATTCAGGTACAGGCAGTTGCCGTGCTGGTCGGCGAAGACCTGGATTTCCACATGGCGCGGCTTGAGCACGTATTTCTCGACCAGCATGCGCGAATCGCCGAACGACGACTGCGCCTCGCGCTGCGCGGACGCCAGCGCCTCGGTCAGGTCCGCCTCGCGCTCGACCACCTTCATGCCCTTGCCGCCGCCACCGGCGGTGGCCTTGAGCAGCACCGGGTAGCCGATCTTTTCCGCGGCAGCACGGAAGGTTTCCACGTCCTGCGCTTCGCCGTGGTAGCCGGGCACCAGCGGCACGCCGGCTTCTTCCATCAGCGCCTTGGCGGCGGACTTGCTGCCCATGGCGTCGATGGCGGAGGCGGGTGGGCCGAGGAAGATCAGCCCGGCCTGTTCGATGGCGCGGGCGAACTCGGCGTTCTCCGAGAGAAAGCCGTAGCCCGGGTGGATCGCCTGGGCGCCGCTGGCCT